>JABEVB010000025.1 GCA_013044165.1 Phycisphaerales bacterium | reverse complement strand
GATTGACTCGGCCGCCGCCCTGCCCGACCAGAGCCGCGTAAGCGAAATACGTGAACCCATGATTCGCGCCAACATCATTGTGCCGGCCGACAACATCGGGGATATATCGAAGCTATGCTCAGACCGGCGCGGCATTTATAGAAAAACCGAGTACATCGGTCCACAGCGGGTCATATTGGAGTACGAGCTGCCGCTGGCGGAAGTTATTTTCGACTTTTTTGACCGGCTCAAAACCCTTACCCGCGGTTATGGCACACTGGACTACGACTTAATTGGCTTTCATGGCGACGACTTGGTGCGGATGGATATTCTGGTCAATGGCGATGCCATAGATGCGCTGAGCCTGATTGTGCATCGCAGCAAGGCCGAAAACCGTGGACGCGCCATTATCCGCAAACTCAAACAGGAAATAGATCGCCACCTCTTTGAAGTGCCCCTGCAGGCGGCTGTTGGATCGCGCGTGGTTGCCCGCGAAACCATCAGCGCCATGCGCAAAAACGTCACCGCCAAATGCTATGGTGGCGACGTAAGCCGCAAACGCAAACTGCTTGAAAAGCAGAAAGAGGGCAAAAAGCGCATGAAGCAGGTAGGCCGGGTGGAAATACCGCAGAAGGCGTTTATGGCGGTGCTGGAGCCAGGTGAATAGGAGCAGGGTTGTCGCGATAATTGGTGAGCGGCAGCTTTCGCGTCATCTTTTTATACGCCGCGAGCACTTGCGGCGTAACCTTGAGGCGAATGTCTTTTACAAATACTACGTTGGTGGCTTTTTCGCCGAGTTTGCTTTGAAAGTGCTTCATCAGCAGAAAGAAGTATTTTTTGCCGTGCGAATCTATGTACAGCGGCGCTACCAGCGATCCTGTGGTATGCCTGCCGTTAAGCAGCGTGAAGCGATACAAAAATTGAATACGGGCATACGTTTTGCCGGAGTAAACCTTCAGGTCGCTTCCATCCTGCAGGTAGCGCCACTGGCGCTGATCGCGTGATGAAGCAACAATGGTTTGGATGCGTTTGACCAGCGCGATACTTACATCCTGATAACGTTTGATGGAGGCATGCCACAAGCGAAACGGCGTGCCGACGGTGGTGTAAATGGTGCCCGTGTAAATGCGTCCGTCGGTAAGCATGACCCGGCCCTGACGGCGGTCGGGTGAGCCTTGGCCGGTGGCCACCAATGGCGGCTGCTTAAGCGGCGCGGGAGCGATGTTGCCCGCCGGCGCTGTAGCAGTCGGGGCGTTTTGCAACAGGCTTCCCAGACTCTGGCCATGGACCAGAAGGGTATGACTGGACAAAATAATGCAGGCTGCGGCACCCAACACAGCGCCGCGCCGGAGTGATGCAGGCATGGCGCGGCCCTCTGGCTCCGCTCGCCGGAATACGCATAGGGCGTTAAACTGCCATGGTTTGTGCTTCATCAGGGTCTATTATGCCTGCGCCTACCGGCCTTGTGCAACAACTCGACCAGCGACTGCATCGCCATGAACTCATGGAGCCTGGGGCACGTATCATCATTGCCTGCTCGGGCGGCTGCGACAGCGTGGCTCTGCTTCGCCTGCTGCAGAGCGTAAATCAGTCCAAACACTGGCGATGGCAGATCATGGTGGCACATGTCAATCATAATTTACGCCAGGCAGCCAGCCGCGGTGATGAACGTTTTGTGCGTAAGCTGGCCGCCAGGCTCGACTTGCCCTGCGCCGTAGAGCAACTGCCCCGGCCGAAGCAAGGTGTGACTCGGAGCGAGGCACACCTGCGTCAAAGCCGCTATGGGGCTTTGGCCAAAATAGCCCGGCGATATCGGTGCAGTTACATAGCGGTGGCACACCACGCCGACGACCAAGCTGAAACCGTTCTACTGCGGATACTGCGCGGCGCCGGGCCGCAGGGTCTTTCAGCCATGGCGGAGCGGTGCGAGCTTGGCGATGCAGTGGCCGAAGAGTCTGGGCCGCGCGGGGGCAAAAGCACCAGGCCAATTCATCTGGTGCGGCCTCTGCTGACCTTCACCCGGGCCAACCTTGAGCATTACCTTAACAATATTGGTCAGCCATGGCGAAGCGATCATACCAATGCGCAGGACATATACCTGCGCAATCGCATTCGCAATCAGCTCCTTCCACTCATGAGGCAACTGCAACCGGACATTTATGATCGCCTTGTATCGCTTGCGGCAACGCAGCGCGGCGCCGCCGAAGCCCTGCGAGTGTATACCGCCCAACTGCGCCGTGCCGCAAGACCCAGGCGAACCACCAACGGATGGTCGCTTGACCGCACCAAGCTTGCGGCGGGTCCGGCATTTTTAGCCGCAGCGGTTTTACGTGATTTAATGGGTGAACTGAGTGTGCCGCTCGACCGAATCAATCGCTCTTCGCTTACACAGGCGGTGGAACTGCTCAAGAAAAAGGGCCAGGCGCTACGATATCAATTTGCCGGGGGAATTGTCTTGACCGCTAAGGGTGGACATTCGCCGACGGCGCAGCGGCTGCACCTGAGCAAGCAGTCCGGTAGAGTGTTTTCCCGTGGGGCCGCAGGCACCGCACCTTCTCGCCGGAGCAAACCGTGAGCACCGCTACCGAAACAATAGACGCGACGGCGAAGGCAACACGCGGCCATTACCTGTGGCTTACGGCGATTGTGGCGGTTGCATTTGCACTGCGTGGCGCACTGGGCTTGCTGCATCCATTTATGTTTCCGGATTCATACGACTACAGCGCTTTGGCCCACGCCATTGCAGCCGGCCGGCGTTATGAAGTACATAATCTTTTCGCCAGCCGTCTTCCGGGTTACCCGGTTCTGCTGGCGGGTATTTATCTGGTCAGCGACTTTAGTCGGTGGGCCGTGATGGTGTTTCAAGCCGCGTGCGGCTCGGCGACGGTACTGGTTACCTACTTTGTCGCCCGGCGACTGATGCCCCGATCAGCACTCCTGGCCGCAGCGATCGCCGCATTGGATCCACTTAGCATTGCTTTCTCGGCGGCACTGCTTACAGAAATTCCCTTTACGTTGCTGCTGATGCTGGCAGTTCTGCTTCTGCTACGACTCCTGGAGGATGCCTCACGGTGGCTCGACTGGCTGCTGCTGGGGCTATGTTGGGCCGCTGCAACTTATGTGCGTGGTGAGGTTGTGTTGTGTCTGCTGCCGCTGGTGGCGTGGCTATGGTGGCACCAGCCGGATTCGGTAAGAATAGCACGGCTGCGACGGGGCACTGCGCAGATGGCGTTGTCGGCCGCAGGACCGCTTTTGTCGCTGCTGGTGGTATTTGTATGCCTTATGCCATGGTGGGTGCGAAATTACTCGCTTTTTCATCAGGATTTTTTCCGACTTTCAACCTTGCAGGGCATAAGTCTTTATGAATCGGTTTATCATGGCGCAACGGGCGGACCGCGACAATCGCATATTCCGTTGCCCAAGTCCATGGTCCATCTTAATGAAAGCCAGCGTGATCTTGCCTGGACGCATAAAGCGTGGCACAGCATTGTGGATCATCCATTAAGAGTACTCAGGTTGGCGGTCGTAAAAATGGGCCGGACATGGTCTCCGTGGCTTCATGCCACCGGCTATCGCAACGTGTGGCTTAATGTACTTCTGGGGGCGTGGTCGGTTGCCCTTTTTGCGCTGGCGATGCTGGGCCTTTTGCGGCACCAAGCATCTTGGCGACTGGTTGGTGTGCCCGTCATTATCATTCTATACTTTACATTGATGCACGCTTTGTTTTTGGGCAGCGTGCGATACCGTGTGGAACTGCTGCCGCTGGTGGCGGTTTTTGCCGCCATGGGCTTAACGCCAGTTTGGAAACGCTTAGATGCCGCTCGCACGCCCCAAGCAACCTGAAGCCGACGCCAGCGTGCGCCGCTATCCGCGGGCAAATCCGGCGCGTTGGTGGCGTACGCGATCGGTGGGCCGTGCGCATCGTTCGCCGCAGGGCATGTTTGTCAGCCCGGTTAGAAAAACGCTCTCTGCGAGCATTTTGATCGCTCTGATTCTACTCATTTCCGGCGTATGGTACCTGCTCAACCCCAAGCGCATCAGCGCTTTGGCCGAAATACTGCTGTCGCATGTTCTCGATGGCCGTGTGACGGTACAAACCGGACACCTTTCTTTGGCCGGCACCCTGCGCCTTTCGGGTGTGGCATTGCACACCGGGCCTGGCCTTGGGCTGGCAAACACCTTGTTTTCAGCCAAACAGGTAGAAGTAAGTTTTAATTGGTTGGGGCTTGTTACGGGCCGCCTGCATGCGTCGCGAATTATGGCTATCAAAGCGCGGGCCAACCTGGTCAACAATCTTGACTTGCACCACTGGAATTATGAGGCGCTTCTTAAAAGCCGCGCCGCAACGGCCACGCAGTCGCAGCCAGCCGGTAGCGGCGCAGCGCCGCTACCCCATCTGCGCCACCTGCCGGTGATTATTCTGCGCCATGCCGCCGTGCAGTGGGGCCAGATCAGTCATGGCCGGTATACACGCATTGGCGAAAGCGTTGTCAACGGCCGGCTTGCTCCGCTATTGGGGACACCTCGCACCTACGGCTTTTCCGTTGAACAGGTGGGCAGCCAAGCGTCGAGCCCGCTATTGAGCGGCTCGTGGAGTCTTTTAACACACTCCTTTACCGCCCGCGTTAAGCATGTTGCGATGACCGCATCGCTTCGCCAGGCCTTGCCATTGTTTGCCCAAAAGCTCTGGGACCGCCTGCATCTTGCCGGCTCGCTCAACGACTTGAGCTTTCATGTTGATCCAGTCAATGGAATTCAGCTTCTCACGCATCTTGAGCAGGTGCATCTGCAGATTACGTCCCCGAGCAGGCGATTGGGGCCGCAGGTCATTGCCATAAACAATCTATCGGGTTCAGTGATGGTATCGCGAGCACTGCTGCGAATTCGAAACCTCAGCGGGCAAGTCATGGGGGTTGGCTTCGTGGTAAGCGCAGCCGACATCCATGGCCTGCATTCAGGCGCTCCATTTGACGTTCACCTGTCACTGCCGCATCTGGTCATTCCCGCAACCTACCCACCGATTCTGCACACAACGGCGTTTCGCGTGGCGGAGGGCATTGTTTCGAGACTTCGGCCCAGCGGACTGATGAACGTGTCTATTCACATTCAGCGAGTCAGTCAGGGAGCCACCCCTGTTGTGGCTGGTGAAATTCATTGTCTGAATGTGCATGCCCGCTATGTTCACTTTCCGTATCCGATGCGGAAGGTGCATGGACTGGTTACTTTTTCCAACCGAAGAATTCGCTTTGTAAGCGTAGATGGCCTGGCAGAGACGTTTCCATTTTCACTGCGCGGTTACGTCACCATAGACCAGGACAACGGCCCGGTAAGCCTTACGGTAAGTTCCACACATGCAGCTTTTGACCGGCGACTTGCCGATTGCCTGCCGGCAGGCATCAAAGTTGTATGGGATAAGTTTCGGCCGAAGGGATGGGGGCGGTTTGTATGCCATGTGACGCGCATTGCGGGCAGCACCCATGCTCCGAAAATTCATGTGCATATCTGGCCGATGGACGTGAGCGGCGCCTACGTGGACCTGCCCTACCCACTGAGACATGTGCATGGCGAGTTGTACTTTACCGCCCACAAAACCGACATTATCAAACTTGTGAGTCCGCAAGGGCCGCATGGCACCATCACTTTTACCGGTACGGTTACCTATTCGCCCGACAATCTGGCCGACATGAAACCCGACATTCATCTTCTGGCAGTTGATGTGCCGCTGACACCGGTGCTCGCACAAAGTCTACCCAGCAGCTATGGCCGATGGGTGCAACTGCTGCATCCGACGGGCACCGTGGGTCTTGACGCCAAGATTACGCGGGGAGCGGGCGGCCAGCCGGATATTACTGGTTCGCTTTCGATGATCAACGGAACGCTGTCCCCGCCGCAACTCCCATTTGCCCTTACACATGTTGCGCTGGCGGCGATGCTTACACCCGACTCTTTGACGCTAAATTCGCTGAACGCCAGAGCCGGTTCAGCGGGGCCAACAGGCCGTGCCGGGCACATCCATGTTCAAGGCGTGCTTAAGCAAACCACTGCGCATGGGGTTGCGATAGCGGCCTCGGGGTCTTGGAACCATGTAAACTTAACCGGCGGGCTGCCAAGCCAAGTTCCCGCATCGTGGCTGAAGGCAATCAAAACATGGCGGCCCTCCGGACAGGTTGCGGGCGATTTTAAGGTTGGCTTGGCTGTAGACACCCACACGATGACGGGTGACGTAACCACGCACCTCAACCGCTTGACCGTAAACCTCCAACCCCACGATATGACGCTTGAACACCACGGGCTGCCGGCCCCCATCCGCAACATCTATGGCTCCATCCTCATTCATCGCAAGGAGGTTGCGTTTACGGCTCTGCGCGGAGACGCTGGCCACATTGCCTTTAATGTCAGCGGTCGCTACAACCTGCAAAGCAAAGCAGTGGTTGCCACCGGCAGTGCATCAGCTCCAAGCATTTCAAGCCGATGGACCAAGCTGCTTCCCCACAAACTACAGCGGTTGCTAAGCGCGATACAGCCACAGGCTGCCTGGGTGGTAAACATCCAATCGCTTACCTATCACAAACTGGGTGCCAAAAGCGATCTGTCCTTGGCGTTGCAGAGTCACTTTACAAATTTAACGCTGGCTAAAACCGCCAAATTATCCATGCAGTCTGCGGTGGTGAACCTGCAGGGGCATTTTCGGTCCGACCAGCCCCAACCCTATATTTTTGGTGATTTTGTTTTTCAGGCCGTTCATCTCTATGGCCAGCAAGTGGACAGTCTTAGCGGCAAGCTAATTACCTCGCTACCGAAGCATCGTCTGTCCATTGATGACATTGCCGGAAAAATTGCCGGCGGCACATTTGCCGGGCATATCCATCTGGGGTTGGACGGTTCGCACCACTATCATGCAGTGTTACTCCTGAATCATGCCGAGTTGGCAGAATTATTGCGTGGGGCCACGCCGGCAACCACACAACCGGCACATGCAACCACAACCGGCCCGACTTCCCAGCCGCAAGTGCACACGCCAACAGCGGCCCCACCACCCGCATCGCAGGTGAGCACCGGCCCCGTCACCGCGTCGCTTGACCTTACCGGCAACTGGGGCGATGGCGACAAACGCCAGGGCAATGGCATTATGCTGGTGCGACACGCCAATATTTACAATGTGCCTTTGGCGATGGGACTGCTTCAGGTGGCCACCCTGCGCCTTCCGGTAAGTTACGCGTTTAAGTCCGCCAAGATTACATACAAGATCAACAACGACACGGTCAATTTCTCGCATATTGAACTCGACAGCCCCGGCGTGAACCTACTCGGAGGAGGATCCATGAGCCTCAAAACCAAGACGCTGGACCTGCATTTTTCCACGCATTCAGCGCAGGGCGACAACATTCCCATTTTGAGTCAAATTATGGGATTGATCCGCTCGCAACTTTTACAACTGCGTGTAACCGGCACCGTGAAGCATCCAAAGATGTCGATAGCACCTTTGGCGATATTGGACTGGCTGACGCATCCAGGTCACAAGTAGCTCGGCCCATGTCTCCAATGGCGGCAATGCTATGATTAGAACAACTCACAAAGCAACCGCTCTTACCTGCCGCAAGCACTTTTGGTTCGACGACAAAGCTACTCGTTTGGCATCCGCCAGTCGCCGATAGCGCAAACAGCATTCGTGCGGTAGGTTGCGGTCATACCGCGCCGTGTTACCATAACCGCTCCGGTAAATGCGGCCCTGCATAAAGAACACCAATCGAGGAGACGCCGAATGAAATTGAAGTTACTCGCTCTGATGGGCATCGCAATGACGATGGGAATGGCAGCCGGCCCGGAAGTTGCTGCTCCCTCCACCATTTTGACGGGTTCTGCGCCCGGCATTACCAAAGTGATCCCGGCATCAGCAAGAGCCGTGGTGGTGTTTCATAATCTCTCGTCTCTCAATACCAAGATTCAGTCGCTGGCGGAGCAATTTTCGTATGGTTCGCATGGGCCGGTGCCGGACATTTTCACCGAACTGGGGCAGATGCTGGGCATTTCGCACGGCCTGAACAAACAAGGATCGGCCGCAGTTGTGTGGCTTGCGCCACCGCCGCACTTTGCCGGTGGTGCTTCCGCGGCTGTTGTGGGAATACTTCCAAGCGTGCACGCCAAGGCATTGGCCGCATGTTTTAATGCAGGCCCGGCCCATCACGGCATTATGCAGGGAGCGACGCAGTTTCAAATGCCGGTTTATCTTGCCCTCAAGGGCCATTATGTTTTGATATCCAACCAACAAATGCTGGTGGCCGCCGCGCTGGCGAGTAAAGCCTCTCTGAGTTCGGTTTTATCGCCCGCCGAGCGAGCAGCTTTCGCCAGCGACGACATAACCAGCCGCATTGACTTGCACGCATTCAAAGGTGCCAGCAGCGGGTTTGCATCCAGCATGCAAGCCATGGGGCCGTCAATCAACTCGCCGCTTATTTCGCAGATAATTGTTGACATGAAGCTGATCACCGAGCAAGTGAGCAAAGACTCCCGCACGATTACAATCGGTTTGAGCGACGACGACTCCGGCCTGACACTGCACCTGCTTAGCACTGTTAATCCGGGCAGTCTTACAGCCAAACTCATCGAAGCACAGCAACCCCTGGCACCGCATCCGCTGGCGGCGCTGCCTGATTTACCCCTGACGGTGGCAGGCGCTATCCACATCAACGGAGCCGCAACGGAGCAATGGATCGAGCAGGTTACCGCTTCCGCCAAGCCTCCAGGCACTGCAGCGACAACGCAGCCGGACGCGGCTGGTTTGCGGCAACTATCGCAAATCCGTAAACAATTAGCTTTGACTCAAAACCTGCGCGTACTGCTAAGCGGCCGTTCAGGCGGCACGCATCACCTGAAAGTCATTGACATACTTAACTCAACGAATCCACCGCGATACCTAAAGCTCATGCGTGCATGGAGCAAGAAGGAGGCCAATAACCTGTTGCCAATGGCCAGTGGCATCAACATTTCCACGCACCTGAAGCCCGCAAGCACCAGCATTGCCGGCATACTCTTTGATCGCAGCGTTACAACCATGAGCCTCAAGCCCGGTTCGCAAAATGACCTTACCGCCAAACGTGCTCTCAGGAGCGCCCGATCAATGTATGGTAAAGCGGTGGTCGGTTATGCCGGCGTGGTTGGCTCGCATTTGCTTGTTGCGGTGAATGTGCATAAAAAGCAGCTAAGCCCAATTGTAAGAGCTCTAAAGGGAACGCCTTTTGCAGGCTCGCTGGGCAATTCGCCGGCGATTAAGATGCTGCAGCCACATGTACTGCCTCACGCAATGGCGGTGGCTTATCTTCCGATTGACCAATGGATTACCGCGGCCGAAGCAGCCGCTCGAGAGGCCAACGGCCTGCCCAACCAAACCAACGGTGCCGCCACGCTTGGCCCGCCAATATCGCCTATGGCTCTGAGCGTGACTACAGGTCGGGCCAGCATAATGATGCAGCTGTTTATTCCGCAGGCGACTTTGATTGCGACCATTCGCGATTCGCAGGACATGTCCAGCCTGCAAATTCTTGGCCAATAGAAGCCATTCGTGGCGGCGCTATGGGAGCGTGCAGCGCAAACTTTCGCAGTAATGCTCCGGACCGCACCGGCACCTGCTACGAGTGCAGAATCTCGCGTATTAAGGCTGGCTGGCCAAAGTATAAGACGTTATGCCCGGCGAAAAATGCCTTTGAGGTTTGCCATGGCATTGCCGACATCGCCGCTGCGCATCAGCGTTTCGCCGATGAGCACGCTTTGAATGCCCGCCGCATTGAGCCGCTGAATATCTGCGCGATCGCGAATACCGCTCTCGGCAACAAGAATGCTGCGATCTTCGACAAACTCTGCAAGCCGCACTGAGTTGCCCAAATCAACCTTAAAGCTCGTGAGGTCGCGGTTATTGATGCCGAGCAGGCTGTAACTTCGCATTGGAAAGCCCAAAATGCTGCGAACCCGTAGGAGATTTTCAATTTCATGCACCTCAATGAGCGTAGTCATCCTAAGCTCGGTTGCAAGAATTAAAAGGTCCAGAAGCATGGCATCTGTCAGTATTTCAGCTATCAGCAAAATCGCATCGGCGCCGGCGGCCCGCGACTGCCAGACCTGATACGGTTCAATCATAAAGTCCTTGCGCAGCACCGGCAGCGGCACCGCCTGTTTTACCTGCGCGATAAACTCCAACCGCCCCTGAAAATACTGCTCGTCCGTGAGCACCGAAAGTGCATCGGCTCCAGACTGATGATAGAATCGTGCGATAGCGACGGGATCGAAATCCTCCCGTATGATACCAGCCGATGGCGAGGCCCGCTTTACCTCCGCAATGACATTGACGAGGCCATCGGGCTTTTTGGTCATGGCAGCGAATAAGTTGCGCGGTGGCTCGGCATCCTTACAGCGAGCCTGAAGCTCGGACAGCGCAACTTGCTGTTGTGCTGCGGCAACTTCGGATTTTTTTGTTTCAACGATCTGCTGGAGAATATTCAGAAAAGTCTTCCTCGCAAAGGAGTCAGGGTATCGGTATAGCCAGCGCCATCACTATTATTATTATCGCCCTTCTTTGGGTTGCAACAAGCCTCACAGCTATTGTGCGGCTCAGGGTGTTTGCACCCGATGGTCTTCATCTGGCACCCGCGAGGCCCAATCGGCTTGTCCCAAGCGATGTCATTCTAGTGTTGGCGATCTATCTGCTTGTGCTGGTGATAACCGCACACGTTATAGATCCTATAAAAATGCCCAAGGACCCGTTTAGCAGTCCGCAGCCGATCATTGCCGATTTGATTGCGCGGCTCGGAGCTGTTGCGTTTATGCTGTACCTTATAAAAGAACGGTTCTCCGGCGGCATGGCAGGCTTTGGCCTGCGGCTCGGCAAGCTGCATTCTGGAATCTTCTGCGGCATTCTGGGCATTATTGTTGCGTTGCCGGTGGTTATGATGGTCGGAATACTGAGCACTTTATTCAAAAAGGTTCCGGTGCACCCGCTTATAACGGTCCTGCGCGACCATCCTTCCGTCGAAATACGTGTGCTTATCACCATTTCTGCGTGCGTGGCCGCTCCCATTTCGGAGGAAATGTTTTTTCGCGGAATTTTACAGAGCTTTTTGGCGCAATACTTTGCAAATCAGCGCACAGGCTGGCATCGCTGGCGGTTAAACATTGCCGCCTGGCACCGGCATGATGTATCTTCGCAGCACGACTGGGCCGACATCGGAAGTTCGCCTGCATCCGGAGGGGGCGATTTGCCGCCACTTGCGGGGCACCCTGCCTCGGCATCAGCCATGGTACCGCCGCCAGCCGCCAACACCCGCGACCGCTGGCTTGCCATTGTTATTACGGCAGCCGCGTTTGCTCTGCTACATGGCGAGATTGCATGGCTGCCCGTTTTGTTTCCACTGGCGGTCGGCTTGGGTTGGATTTACGAGCGCACCGGAAATATCTGGAGCGACATCACCATGCACGCCGCTTTTAATGCCGTAAGCCTTACCATCAATATGCTGCATCCGCATTAACAAGCAACAGCCCGGCCCGGCAATTCACCTTGGATAACCATTGCTTTCGCCTTATCATTAAATTATGAACAACAATACCCATAGCCATAGCCATATTCGGATGCGCCGCCTGCGTCGCAACGAACTTATTCGCGACCTCGCGGCTGAAACCTCTCTCTCTCCCGCCGACCTCATTGTTCCACTGTTTGTGCGGCTTGGAGAAGATATCCGTCGCCCCATTATGAGCATGCCGGGGCAATTTCAGTTTTCACCCGATATGGCCGTAGAAGAACTGCGCGAAATGGCCTCGCGCGGCTTGCGGGCGTTCATCCTCTTTGGCATAACCGAGCCTGGTGACAAGGACGAAACCGGCCAGGCCGCCCACGACCCCAACAACGCGGTTTGCACCACGCTGCGGCGTGTGCGCGATGCCGGCGTTAATATGCTCGGCATCACCGACTTGTGTTATTGCGAATACACCAGCCATGGTCACTGTGGGCCACTCACGGCAAGCAGGGAGTCAAAGCGTTCAGGCAGGCGAAGAAGCAAAGCAGTTCGCCGCAGCAGTGCCGCCAAATACGCGCCGTGGGGCATTGGCGATGCTCCGCCCCCGTCAACCACTGTGGATAATGACGCAACCATAGAGCAGTTGGCGCACCAAGCCGTGCTGCATGCCCAAGCCGGCGCTGATATGGTGGCTCCGTCCGGTATGATGGACCACGCCACGGGTGCCATTCGCACCGCACTGGATTCCGCCGGTTTCTTAGACCGTAGCATTCTCAGCTATTCGGTTAAGTATGCCAGCAGCTACTACGGCCCGTTTCGCGAGGCTGCCGAATCGCCGCCGCAGTTTGGCGATCGTCGAAGCTATCAAATGGACTTCCGCCGCAGCAGCAAAGAAGCCATTCGAGAGGCACTCCTCGATGTTCAGGAAGGAGCCGACATGGTCATGGTTAAGCCGGCCATGCCATACCTCGATATTCTTGCCGCCGTAAGCGCAGCGGTGCCGGTGCCGACCGCGGTGTATCAGGTAAGTGGCGAATATTCGATGTTCAAAGCCGCTGCCGCCGCCGGTTGGATTGATGAGAAGTCCATCGTTCTGGAAACCATGCACAGCTTCAAACGCGCCGGTGCCGCCTGCATTCTTACATATTACGCCGCAGAAATAGCAGAGTGGCTGCAAGCGTAATGCAGGTTTGGGCATTGCCGCCTATGACGAACTTTTCCGCTGCGGCGAGAGCTTTTTACATCCCGTCGGCAACATGGTAATCTAACGACGTTTTAGAAGGACCGGCCGCGCCAGATCACCCTGATGGCGTCGGCAACAACTGGATTTAAACGTTATGCCCAACCGCCGAGACTTTCTTAAGGCCGCAACCGTTTCCGCTGTCGCCACGGTTGTAACGCGCCCCCAACAAGCGACTCATACCGCCGACTCACTTGGAGACGTCAGCAGTGTTCAGGCGCAAAAGCATTCTTTGCTGGCCAACGTCGGCGGGATGATGCTACGGGCACAGGCTCTGGCCGGCGGCATCCTGCAGATAGACATTCTGTCCAATGGTAAGGAGGATCCTCATACGCCGGTTATCGCCCCATCCGCCAAACTGCCGCCCGATGATTCAGGCCAATGCCACAGCACGGATGCCTATATAAGCCTCAAAACCTCATCTTATGAACTGCGGATCGCACGCAAGCCGTGCCGCCTTACTCTGTTTGATGCAGCCGGTCGCACACTCCTCTCGCAAGGTGCCGAAGACCTACTGCGGGTAGACCACAAAAACAAGAGTCGCACGGGCTTCTCGTTTCAATGCAATTGGGCTTCACCTTTTTACGGCGTGCGCACATCCGGCTGCCTTACATCAAAAACATTCACCTACATCAAACATCCGCTGCCGGTACTTAAAGGCGGGCCTGATGTCGCAGATGTAACCTATAAGGTTGAAGCATCCTTGGAGGGTGGTGGAGGTGCTCCGTTTACCTGGACGCCCGCCGGTTTTGGTATTTTGGTAGATGCCGATGGCGGCTATTTTCATTTTGATCCGGGCTTGGTGGCATTTCGTTACGGCAGCCCATCATCCGAGCATTATGGCCGAAATTATTTTCGCCCCAATACACTCACCGTCTATATTTTGATCGGATCACCGGAGCAGATATTCTGCGCTTTGGGCGCAGTATCCGGCAGACCGCCAATGTTTCCCAAATGGGCGTATGGATTTACCAATTCACAATGGGGTACCGACCAACATTTGTTGCGCGGTTATCTTGAAGGCTACCGCGCTCGTGATATTCCGATTGATAATTTCACCCTCGACTTCGACTGGAAGGACTGGGGGGCCAGCCACTACGGCGAGTTCCGCTGGAATCCGGTCAAATATTCACAGGCCCTGCTTGCCCACAACAATCCCGAAAGTCTCCTGCATTGGACTCGTGAACTTGAGTGCAAAATTACCGGCATCATGAAGCCGCGAATTATCCTCACCACTGCACCAGACGGCCAAACGGGGCCGAGCACGACTCAGGCAAAGTCCGCGAGTTCGTTGGGGCTATATCTGCCGCACGAAAAGCCCTTTGTAGACTACTGCGCCCATCAGCTTTCCCTTGAGCTGAACTTTTACAAGCCCGAATGTCGCCAATGGTATTGGCACGCCACTTGGATTCACAACTGCATGCAAAATGGCATCGCCGGATTCTGGAATGACGAGGCCGACATGCCCCAGGGGGGAAACTTCGAGTTCATGCACATGCAGCAGTCGCTGTACGAAGGTCAACGCAAAGAACGCCCGCAACATCGCGCCTGGTCCATGAACCGCAATTTCTATCTCGGCTCGCAGCGCTATGCCTACGCAACATGGTCCGGCGACATCAACAACGGATATGATGTGATGCGACAGCAAACCGCACACATGATCGGCACTCTTAACCTTGGCCAGATGCGCTGGGCGCAAGACACCGGTGGGTTCAATGGCCACCCATCTCCGGAGCTCTACACCCGGTGGTTTCAATTTGCCGCTGTTTGCCCCACCCTTCGCACCCACTGCACGCTTGGCGAGCGCCGCCAACCTTGGGTATTTGGCTATCAAGCCTGCGAAACGGTTAAGCAGGCCATTCGCCAGCGCTATGCCTGGTTCTTTTACACTTACGCGCTGGAGCATTTAGCCAACACCGGAGAGGGTGTCGGCATTGTTCGCCCACTTACCTTTGATTATCCGCACAATCCTCAAGTCGCCAACATCACCGATCAGTGGATGTTTGGCCCCAGTATCATGGCCGCGCCGGTGCTGGCACCGGTGCATGTGGACAATGCTCGAACCCACACACGCCGGGTGTATTTACCGCCCGGCCAATGGCTTGACTGCGCCCGTGGAACCCGGCTGGCAGGCAACCGCTGGATTAACTACCCGCTCAACCCTGAAAGCTGGATGGATTGGCCACTTTTTATCAAAGCTGGATCCATTATTCCCACCGCTGAGGTTGTTGCAGCAGTGCATACGGCAAAGCCATCCATCGCCTATCTCGATGTTTACCCTGCAGAACATGCGGCCCATGGCATTTTTTATGATGATGACGGTGAATCGTATGGCTACGAAAACCACCAGTTCCATCGCCAGCACATTACGGCACAACATAGCGCATCCGGTAGCTGTACCATCAACATCGCCGCCAATGTCGGGCAGTATCAGTCCAGCGTCAAAAACTTCATTCTGCGCGTGCACGGATTGGCCGCTACGCAGGTAACGGTTAATTCTGTCCACCCCCCTGCCGCTGACAATAGTGTAGCAGTGCGGCAGCAACCAGCCGGATGGTGCACCGACCGGGACGTTGCAGGCCCGCTGACGCTCGTTGCCGTGTCGGCTGGAGAAAACGTCTCTGTGGAGTTGCAGGGCAACAATCAGAATCTCCCAACCAAACAGACGCTTTGGCCGTGCGATGCCTCTCTTTCTGGCAAAGTACGCCACAAGCGGGCAACGGTATCCGCGGGCAACCCAAACAAACAGCAAATCAGCCTTGGTCATCCAGCTTCCGCGGCAACCTTTTACATCAACCGTCAACAAGCCGGCCTGTATCGGCTGCAGCTAACCATAGGTGGCGGTGCGGCCGAGGCCGTCGGACTGACCATCAATGGCATTTTGCTAACTCCGGACATCACGGCTATTTCTAACGCGGTCGGCGGCGAGGTGTATGAAGCATCTATGCCGCTGATTGCGGGTACCAACGCTATTACGCTCGCCCGCAATAATCAAGAAGGGCCTTCGCTGCAACTGGGTGAACTGCAGCTTTCATGGCAGCCAGACCACGCGGTGCCTAAGTTGGTCATGGAGGTTTTCACGTCGCAGACAGCCAAGCGGCTCGGGACAGCTTCTACCCCAGCTCCGGCCATCAATAGCGATCACCCCGGTTACCACGGCAGCGGCTTTGTTGCAGGCTTTGGCCAAACCGGCATGGCGGCCGAGTTTGATGTTCCACGAATGCTTGCCGGCCTCTATAGGACTACCTTCCGCGTAGCCAATGGCATGCCCGTGCAACGACAGACACTTAACGTATACGTCAATGGAAAACTCCATGCTCCGCTGGAAATACCAGGCCTGCATGATTGGGACCAATGGCAGGAAGTTGCCATGTATTTGCCTCTGCAGGCCGGGGTTAATAAAATCCTGCTGCGCCGCGATGAAGACAACAGCGGCGATATTAACTTTGATTGCTTAAAAGTTGCGGAGTCCCCCAGCATAGCGACATAGCATAGCGAAGGGTGTTACACTCGGTGACATAATTAGGATATGAACCGGAGCATTCCGCAAGGTGGGCGATGACCGCACATCGCGCTGATTGCAGAAGTTCCGCGCCTGCGCCCAGTTCAAGTAAAATCGCTTACTACAAATTACCGTCGCGACAATTTGCCAGTGGAGCCAAGGTCTTGTAAAGCTTGCAGTAACTGCTCGATGTGCCCATCCGTATGGTCGGCCATCAGGCTGATGCGCAGGCGCGCCGTATCAGCTGGCACTGTGGGCGGCCGAATGGCCGGCACAAACAGCCCACGTTCGCGAAGTTGTGCGCTCGCGGCCAAGGCCGCCTCCGCGGAACCGGCCATCACCGGAATAATGGGCGATCGCGAATTGCCACAGTTAAATCCCATCGCTTCAAGTTCTTCTCGCACATGAGTGGCCATGGCCAAAAGCCTTTGGCGGCGGTGCGGCTGCCGCGCCATAACGCCCAAGGCCGCCAAACCGGCGGCCGAGCACACTGGAGGCAGCGCCGTCGTGTAAATAAATGTGCGAGCTTTATTAACCAGCATGTCAATGGCTTCGCGCGGCCCACACACAAAACCACCCACTGAGCCTAGCGCCTTGGACAGTGTACCCATGCTTAACGCCACGCGCTGACAAACGCCTTGGGCTTCGGCCAAACCGCGGCCACGGGTGCCAAACACGCCCGTCGCATGCGCCTCGTCCACCACAACCAAAGCGCCATGGGCCTCGGCGATGTCACACAAGCCGGGCAGGTCCGCCAAGTCACCATCCATCGAAAATACGGCGTCTGTGGCAATAAACATCAGCCCCGGTCCATTGGTCTCCGCCATGCCCCTTGGGATCGGCAATTCAGAACTTTCGTCCGCGACCCCCTCGCCGCCACCAGGTGAGGCGCGGCCTGTCGGTCGCATTGGCTTGGCAAGCAGTGCTGCGGCTCGCGCCAAATCTCGATGCGGAAAAATGCGGTGCTCCGCCTGCGAATACCGGGCCGAGTCTATTAAACTCGCATGATTGAGCTTGTCCGAAACAATTCGATCGCCCTGGTCGGCAAACGTGGTGAACATCGCCAAGTTAGCCATAAAACCAGTTGGAAACAACAGCGCCGCATCCGTGCCCTTAAACGCAGCAAGCTTCTCTTCAAGCTCATGGTGCAGTTGCATTGAGCCGGCAACCAGGCGGGAGGCACCGGACCCTACGCCCCAACGGCTTGCGGCTTCACGGACGGCGTCCACCACTTCCGGGTGGTTCGCAAGACCAAGATAATTATTGGTGCAGAACTGCACATACCGCCGCCCCTCAATAACAAGTTCCGCTCCCTGGCTCGACCCCACCGGGCGCAGGACGCGCCGCAAGTGGTGCTCACTCTGGCGTCGCAACTCATTGGCCATGGCATCACGCCACCGCAGGAGGGCATCATGCTGGTTTCGCGGCGTTTGGTCTGCCATGATGCAACACCATCACAAAGGTTTGCCTGGTTGATTTGAAACGGGTTTATTCATCAAAGATTCCGCCGTAACGCTGGGAGCCTTTGCAGCATGGCCATCGCTATTGGCGGCTGCAGGCGGCACCTTCAGCATGCGTTTGCGCATTAGCCGCGATGCCTTAAATCGCACCTTGCGTTTGCAAGGCACAGCCACCCGATCAAGTGTTCGGGGGTTTTGTGCCACCCGTGCCGGTCGTTGATGACATTCAAATATGCCAAAATCACGAAACTCGAGCCGATTGCCTTTGTCCAGTTCCACAAGAATACCGTCTAAAAACGCCTGCACCACCTGTTTAACCACGCTCCGCGGAACGCGCTGAGCGGTCACAATACGCTCGATCATGTCTTTCTTGGTGATGGTTGCCATGGCCGTCCTATTCCCTCTTGTTATAGCAAAGTATCCAGCGCAGCGCCCAAACCTACTGGAGCAAGTTGCATGCCCAACGTCGTAATTGCCAACCCAAAAAACCTCGAAACTTTTCGCATTATCAACCCCGCCTCAACGCCAGTCAAGATTGGGTTACGCTCGCACAACATGAGATTTACCAAGCGGCCCCGCCCCACGCAGTACCGCCTGCCGCACCGCCAGCTTTATTCGGCGACTCGGCCGCCCTCCAGCAGCGGTGACTGCCCCAAAACCTCCTGTCCACGCTTGCGCGAAACGGCCGGGTTGCCAAGCTGGCCACAGGCAGCCATCAGGTCACGGCCATGCGTTATTCGACGCTTGGCCAGAATACCCAGAGATTTGATCGCAGCAACAAAACGCACCACCGTCGCTTCATCCGGTGGCTGGTAGGCCGCCGGTTGCTGCGGGTTGTAAGGTATCACATTGACCACAACGTTAAGCGCCCGACACCAGTGCACCAACTCGGCTGCATGCTCGTGCGAATCGTTCACGCCGGCGAGCAGCACATACTCCAGAAATATCTTGCGACGCCCGCCAGCCGAATACTCCACCAGGGCCTCGTGCAGCGCCGCGAGCGGCATGGCACGATTAACGGGCATAATCGCACTGCGCAAGTCATCGTTGGGAGCATTGAGCGAGACGGCCAATTTCACACCCTCCAGCCTGGCCGCACTGAGTTTTCTGATGCCATCTATCCGCCCCACCGTAGAGATAGTTATTCGCCCCATGGGCATGGCCAAGCCTGCGGGGTCTGTCATCGTGGCAATCGCCGCAAGTATAGAATCCAGATTATCCAGCGGTTCTCCCATGCCCATAAACACAATATTTCGCACGCCCACATGTGCGGCATTCGATTCGGCATCAGTTCCCTGCAGCACCTTGCGGGCTGTGAGCAGTTGCCCCACGATTTCAGCCGGCCAAAGACTTTTCACGAGTCCCATTCGCGCGGTCTGGCAAAATGTACACCCCATGCGGCAGCCAACCTGCGAAGACACGCAGAGGGTGAACCATCGGCCTCCATGGAAGCTACGCATCGGAATCAACACCGATTCGGTTTCATATTGTGGGGCCGAAGCAACCGGAATGCAGAATTTAATGCTCTCGTCACTTTGTTCCATCCGGCTGATGCCGGGCGATTCCAGTTGGCCACGCATAAGCCGGCGATAATCACTCCGCGCCGCGCCCGGCTTTATCCCCTGGCGCTGGGCGTATTGCGTGAGCGTCAGCCCGGCAATGTCGTGCCATGCGGGCAAGGTCGCGCTGGCACCGCGAAATTGGGGCAGGTTTTTTATTGCGTGTGTCATGGCATCTACCGCGCGTTGGATGATTTTACGGCCGGGCTGGTTGCTGACGCAGCCACTTTCTTAAAAAGCCGCTGTGCCTTCGATTCTAACTCCCCCAGCGCAGCCGCCGACAACTGCGACCGCCTGATAAACAAATCAAACTTTATGCGTCCCAACAACGGCAATTGCACCATACCCACCAGCTGGTTAGTTTGCGCCAGGCCGGCGAGCGCAGGTGCCAGCACGACATGTCGGCCGACAATTTGATAGCCTACTGCCGTAATGGCCCCGAGAGCATCCATTGCTTGCCGCACCGAGCCATCGCTCGACGATATATTTATAACCATCGCTTTTTTATAGAGTCCTGCCACAGGAATGATGCGTACACCGCTCGCCTGCTCCAATGCCGACACAACCTGCCGCAGCGGTACGTGATGAAAATCGAACTCCACCGGTCGCCGCAACTGACGTTTCACCCAAGCCTGCTTGCTGCTGATAAAAATTGTATGATGCCGCACATACCATATCAGTCCCAACGAGTGGCAATAGGCTTTAAGTGCACCCGCCACCGAGGTTGGCAGCATGGTTCTAACCACCGATTGAGCATCGGCGAGATCGGCCATCGTGGGCCTCGCCTGTAACACCAGTTTAAGGGGCACGCTGGAATGCACGCTCGCCAGCAGGGTCCGCAAATTGCCGTTAAAGTTGGCAATACGAGCCTGATCGAGTCGGCCTAGCAACCCCAATTCGCCCCATGTGGCCCGGCGGCCGATCAGCCTGAGCTCCTCACCGGGGGCTACGGTCACCTGCCCGGCATGCAGCGTCATACTTAGGCCCAGCTCTCGCATAAGGCGGCCCAAGGCCGTCTCTACCGAAACCCGATGAAACCGCGCATCAATTTCTGTGTCCGCACCAAATGGCAGCATTGCATAAACCGATCGCTGCACCGCTATGGATATCTTCGCGGCCGAGGCAATAGTCGCCAGCACCTGCTCAACGCCTGTGTGACGCAGTTCCAAATCAATAGATGCCGCAAGCCTGTGATTAAGCGCTATCGCCGCCGCCATATCGCTCTGAGCCTGATCGGCAGCTTGCGCACTGCCATCGGCGCCGGTTACCCCCGTTGAGCTTGGCAACAGCCTTCCGCCAGACAGCGCTGCGCCGCGTGCCGCCATCACAAACAGCAGCGGCGCAGTTGCCAAGGCCCCTATGCCCATTGCCAGGGCGATTATAAATATCCATGCGGAGGCAATGGTTGTCTTGCTCACTGCACGCCTTTGCACATTACACCTTCAATGCCACTTTGCGGCCCAGGTTGGCCGTATACCTTTGCCGAATAGGCCCGACGGTCTGACTGATAAACTCATCCACCTGCTGCGGCGAGCGACCAATGTAGCGCCGGGCGTCCATAATCCGGCCAACATCCACCGAGGCAAATGCGCTGTCGTTTTTCAGTCGGGAAATCAGATCATTTTCTTTGCCGTGTTGCTTTACCTGTTGCGCCGCTGCAATGCTATGCTGCCGAATGCGCTCATGCAGGTCCTGCCGGTCGCCTCCGGCCTTCACCGCGGTCATCAATACATTTTCGGTCACCATAAACGGCAGCTCGGCCGCCAATCGCTGCTCGATCACTTTTTCGTTGACAATCAATCCTCGTACCACCACCAGCAGAATATCGAGAATGGCATCGGCTGTTAAAAATGCCTCTGGAATGGACAGCCGCTTATTTGACGAATCGTCCAGCGTGCGTTCAAACATCTGCTGCCCGGCGGTCATCAGCGGTTGCTGCGCCATGCCCATAAGCCATCGCGCCAGGCCCGTAGCGCGTTCACAAAGCACGGGGTTGCGTTTGTATGCCATTGCCGAAGAACCTACCTGCTCCGTTTCAAACGGTTCGTCCAATTCTTTAAATGCGCTGGCGAGGCGAATATCCAGCGACATCTTTTGTGCCGCTGCCGCGATGCCTGCCAATGACGCAAGTACCTGCACATCCACCATTCGCGAGTAACTTTGCCCTGAAACCGGATGCACGCGATTAAATCCGAGCTTTTCGGCAACAAGGGCCTCAAGGCGCTTCACCTTTTCGTGGTCGCCGTCAAAGAGTTCCAAAAACGACGCCTGCGTACCCGTGGTTCCCTTAATGCCCCGCAACATAAGCGTTTGGCGGCGTAGCTCCAAATCGGCCAGCGCCAAAACAAAATCGTAGCACCACAACACCGCCCGCTTGCCGAGTGTGCTGGGTTGGGCCGGCTGCAGATGCGTGTATGACAGCACAGGCAGGTCGCGCCATTTGGCGGCAAACTCGCCAAGGGCGTCAATCACATTCGCCAGCTTCTGAAGAATAATATCCAGCCCATCGCGCAGCAGCAGCACATCCGTGTTGTCAACAATGTCCATGGAGGTTGCCCCAAGGTGCAGTATGGGCTTGGCCGAGGGTGCAGCCTTGGCAAAAGTATGCAGGTGCGCCATCAGGTCGTGCCGCAGGCGCTGCTCCTGCCGGGCGGCTTCGGCGTAGTCTATATCATCGAGGTGCTGACGCATTTCCTGCAATTGCTGGTCAAAAACAGGCAGGCCCAGCTCCTTCTGCGACTCGGCCAGCGCCAGCCAAATTCGCCGCCATGTTGAAAACTTGCGCTGCGGCGAAAACACCTCCAGCATTTCAGGCGAGGCATTGCGCGTTACCAACGGGTTTTCATAAACTTTGTGGTTGGTCTCTGAAGGCATTGTGCTTTTCCATCCTGAATAAAACGTTTAAACGCATCGGCCCAAAACTGCCACCGCGGGCTGCGTAGCTCGCTAAAAGCCCCCTGCCATTTAACGATTGGCCGTGAAGGTGGCACATCCAAGCCGCCAGACAAGCGAGCTATTACCCGCCAGAATCGTAACACAAAAAGCGGCTGCCGTGAATGAGCCAATCCGTGCACTGCAAGCGTTCAATGCGGCTGAGCGTTGCGCAGGCAATTGCTGCAATGAAATCGCCGATGATGCCAACCCGGCCGGAAAATACCTTCCCGGCTTTTATCGCCGACGTTTGCCTCGCCGCTTTTTTTCGCTCGTGGGAGTTTCCGCTTCAGGCGGGGCACTGTGCCCGCCATTGGAGCCATGGGCCCGCGGCGCGTACCCAAAGCGGGTCCCCTCCGGCGAAACCTGATGGGCCTGCATCACCGGGCTGTATGGCGGCGGATACCAGCATCGCCCCTTTTCAGCCTTCACAATCAGCCGACATGCCTCTTGTGGATCGTCCGTAACCGTGAACATGTCGAGGTCCCGGGGATTGATGGTTTGCTGCCTTGTGGCAAGCGTCTCTCGCATCCAATCTATCAGGCCGGACCAATACGCTCGCCCCATTAAAATCATCGGGCGCGGGTCGGTTTTCATTGTTTGCATCAACGTAAGCGCTTCAAAACATTCATCCAGCGTGCCGTAACCACCAGGAAAGCAAACCACGGCATGGCTGTACTTGACGAACATGGTTTTGCGAACAAAAAAGTAGTGGTGGTTGACGTTTACCGTCAGGAAAGGATTGGTGTGCTGCTCCATCGGCAAACTGATGTTCAGGCCAACCGAAACACCTCCGGCCATGCGGGCACCTTTATTGGCGGCTTCCATAATGCCCGGCCCCCCACCTGTAATCACGGCAAAGCCCGCATTGGCCAACAGGCAACCCAAGTTGTCCGCTGCTCTGTACCACTTAGTGTCTGGCTTGGTGCGGGCGGAGCCAAACACCGCAACTGCCGGGCCAAGCCGGGCCATCGCTTCAAAGCCCTCAACAAACTCGGCCATGATCCGAAAAACGCGCCACATGTCACGCGTTGTCGGGTCAACGGCGCCAGACACCTCACGTTCGTAGAGCATGCGTTACTCCATCAATTTCAGCCACCAAGAGAAACAGGCTGCTAGATTTGTTATCGGCCTATCACGGCTGACCATGTAACAAAGTCCTGCAAAATTGATTAATAACCGGTAGCGCTAGCCCCGGGGGACTATACGCTTGCCTGCGCCAAAGCTTTGGAGGCACCCGCTGCCGTGGTGCCATTCATAACCTGTGCCACACTAAAGCATGGTCATGATGCCCAATCGCCTCCAAACACAACTTCCGCCTTACCATGAACTTCGTAAATATAGCAAAGTATTGAATTATTATCGCCCAGATGCATCTATTATAAGACGTTATTTTTATTACTATTTAAATAATTATATACGCATTATTTTTATATCAATTATGCAACTATTTTATTTTGTAGACGTTCTATATTTTAAGTCCGCTCTATGGAGCCTTGGTCTTGGCACAGCAATGGGCTGGGCCGCCACCGCTCGTAGCGGCGGACCAGCTTTTCAGGAGTGTGTGTCATGTTCCCAACACTCTCTTCGCTCATCACTGGTAAGTCGTGGGTACTCAAGGCGTTGCCTGTGGCGGCTGTGGCGGCCGCCGCTCTGGCATTGACCGCACCGGCCAAAGCTGACGGATTCCGCATCGGCTTTGGCTTTAACTTCGCACCACCGGTGTACTATGCTCCGGCTTATTACCCACCCGCACCGGTATATGTTCCCCCGCCAGTCTACGCGCCTGTTTGCCAGCCGGCTTACAGCCGCCCGGTCTATGTCGCGCCCTATCGCCCATGGGGCTATTGGCATCGCCGCGAGGAATGGCGCGAGCACCACTATTACGGCGATCGTGACGGTTGGCATCGCAACTGGGACCGCCGCTAAATACTCGCCCCATTTATCGTGAGCCTTCGCGAGGGTGACGCGGGGAGTTGGAGCTGCGTATCCCCCAGCCCGCGTCACCTCATTTTTCCCCGGTCATCGTCCCAACCGCCAAACAACGCGCTACAAAATGCGCTGCAGTACACAGCCACAACGCACCACCAAGCCGCTCGCCATAATAATAAGCGGCAGAAAACCGCGATGCGCAGCCCCTTGCACACACATGCCGTCATATAAATATAGGAATACTGGGCGTTGAAGGACTCGAACCTTCGACCTTACGGGTGTGATTTTGGACTTTTTAAGGCAAAAAAACGCATAAAACCCCTATAAACATTGACGATTCTAACTTTTGCATCGCTTCGCGTGCCTTAACGTCCAAATACGTCAATTTGCCAATGAAAACAGTAGTTTTGCAATTTTATACGGTTTTAAAACCGTAGTTTACGGCCTTCATCAGCGAGCTAATTTTTGACGTTGGACGTCGCAGTCAAGTAAGCATCGAGCCATTAGAAAATTATGCGAGAGTGCACCCGGCAACCACCTTAAACGGGTCGCCGACAAGAGGCGTGATCTACTTGATCGCCGTAAGCCAACGCAACGCCTACCATTGTAAGGCTCTCAATTCAACCGGCCCGATACTCAAACCACATTGCAGCAGGCCCGCAAACGGCGTTTAATGCAGCCGTTTTTGAGCCAAACCGATAAAAACAGGACGATATGGCATTCACCAGCGGATCCGCTGGCCAGCGTGATCGGTGAACCTGCCGCATACAATGAGAGACAAGTCAATGAGCATCCACGGTACGCTTATCAGAGTGCCATATAGGCTCAACGTCAGCAGCAGCATAAGTAGGCCACTGGCCAACCGCCCAGCATAAAATCGGTGTGCTCCAAGCAGGCCCAGCAGCAGGCATAACATCATCGCTGGCAGTGCTCGCTTACCCATTGACCCGGTCGCTGGTGATAGTGCTGCCTTATCCCCGGCAAAGTGCGGTGCGGTGTGCAACCCTGAATGCAGGCCGGTGTGGGACGTGTAAAATATTCCAGTGCCAGGTATGCCCACGGTTCGCCGTAGACCAGTGCGGCCAAGGGTAACATGCGCCCCACGCACGCCTGCGGACAATGAAGCGCCGTGCTTGGTAAGGTTCAATGTCAGCCCCGGTGCGATACGCACCCGACGAAACAACCGCAAGTATCCCATTGTGCAACTCGCTTTCTTGGAGGTGATTCTAAGCTCCACGGCGAACATGGCCAACCGGCTTACCCTGCATCATCCTGCGTGTCATCCAGCCCCGGCAAAGGTTTATCATCCTGTGCATCAGCAGCCGGTGGTGCTTGGTTCAAACCGTTGATAATTTCATCGCGCCAAATTGTTAACCTTGCCACACTCTCCAACTCATTCAATCCAACAAGTTCACGCGCCCGCATCGGCCAACCCGACAGGAATATATTGACGTGTTGAGTAACACGCTCAACGCGAGCCAGGGCTTCACGCAATGGTATCTGTACTTCGCCGTGGATAGGTTCGGCATACCAGCATTTAGACAGAAAACGGCGAGCATGTTCCGCAACCAAACTCAACCGCTCGGCTGTTTCATCAGTGGTATCGCTAACGTGGACTTGGCTTATCAACCCATGCAGAAAGCTTACCGCCTGCAACCGCAGGCCATACACCGATCTAGACTCCGCAGATTGTTTTTGGAGTTCGGCAAGCTCGTACTCATATTTCGATGCAAGCGCCTCTTCTTTTCTAATGCGAGCGGCAAGAAGTTTATCACTGCCACGGGCGCTATCAGGACGGCCAACCGCACCATACTG
>JABEVB010000165.1 GCA_013044165.1 Phycisphaerales bacterium | reverse complement strand
CCTTGCGATAGGGTGTGGCAACATTTCCGGGAGGTCATCCGGCCGCGCCGGTAACGCAGGCATCTTGCCTGCATGGGCTTGAGTGTGAGAGTCTGCGTTCCGCTTCAGAGGCAGGCAGGCAGCCAGCGTTGTGCCCGGCAAAGGCGGTTGACGATGCCGATGAAATCGGCGAGATCCTACAGGGGCGCCCCAAAACATTGCAAAGCCGCAGTAAAGTGTGGGCATCCATCGTAGTTTTGCTGCTAAATAGAGTTAAGATAATACTGCCAATAAAACATCTCCACGCCCTTTTTGACGTGTTTGAGTAAACAGTAACATTCACGTATAATTTGGATGAAATCCATGGGCGAAGCTTGGGACCATATCGGTGATCGGCGAAAATGAGCGGGTTGCGGGCTATGTAATGGATCGGCATTAAAAGTCGGCTGCGAAGGCAAAAGCAATTGTGCGATGCCTGCGTTAAGTTGAACCATATGTTTGTGTAGGATGCTTTTGATGATGACTACAAACAGTTCCCCATCAAATCGCAGCGTATCGCGTCGCGGTTTGCTCAAGGCGGGCGCTATCGCGGCGGCTGGTGTTGTGACAACGCTTGATACGGCGGTTGCCGCTGATGGAGCCACCCTTAAATTTGGATCCAAATCCGCGGCTGTGCGGTTGTTGGTCGGCAAGCAGTTGGAATTGCTCCGCGATGATAGCGTGTTTGCAACTGGGCGGTTGGGATTGGCGACTTTTGCCGGTGCATCGGTTGCCAAGTTGCCCGCCGATTCTCCGTTTGGCTCCGGTACGGTTATGACGGTATCGCCCGGAAGCAATCTTGTGGTTATTCCTGATGGTTCGCCGCTTATTTTTATCCGGCGAGATGCGCGGGCCGCCGCCACGGCGTCGCCCGGTCATCATGTGGATGTTGCGACGCTGCAACTTAAATTGGGCGCAGGGGCATCGCAACTGCGGGTTGTTGGGCCTGGCGGTCTTTTTGACATAAAGAACAACCCGGGGCAGCACATATTTTCGGCGGTTGCCCAATCGCCCGGAACGGCCGGCCTGCCTGGTGGCATTGGCGTTGGCATGGTTCGCATTGAGGCCGCCAGCGGCGTTGTTTTTACCGAAGAAAAATCGGGTAGGGTTGAGCTGACACTGCAAAATCAGTACGGCAGCGCCATTCCGCCGGAGCTTGCGCCATGGGGAGGCGACTGGTGGGCGATTGGTCACTTTGATGACGTGCGCGATGGGCTTGAGCTTATTGCTGATTGGTTTGCCCGGCTCAATGGCGTTAAACTGAAATATGCGCCAACCGGTTATTGCACTTGGGGCAGTGAGAAGTTTGGTGGCGCAAACAACCAAACCGAAATCGTCACGCTGGCTCAGTACCAGGCAGAGACATTCAAGCCGGATGGCTTTGAATTTGTGCAAATTGACGATGGCTGGGAGGGTGGCGGGGGCGGCCACGGCGTCGAGCACGCATTTTGGAAGGTTAATCCGACCGGCCCTTACGGCCGGGGCATGAAACCCGTTGCCGACGCCATCAAGCAACTGGGGTTGACTCCCGGGCTCTGGATGCTGCCCTTTGGCAGCTACACCGACCCCCATCGCAGTGACATCTTAAACATGCTGGCCAAAACGACGGATGGCAAGCCATACAACTGTTCGTGGGGCGGTTTTGCGCTCGATTTAACCCGGCCCGAAACACGGCGTTATGTGCATGAGTTTATATCACGTGCCGCACATGAGTGGGGCTATCAACTGCTTAAGCTTGATGGGCTATACACGGGCTTGGCATGTCGCCAGACATATCCGCACATGTCGTATGTGAGTGACAGCTATGGCGATGCGGTTTTTTTCGATCGGCACATGTCGAATATGCAGGCGGCACGTCTGGGGCTTAAAACCGTGCGTGACGCCGCTGGTGATAAAACGTTTATTTTAGGCTGCTGCGCGGCCCAAAACGAGCGATCGCTCGGTATGGTGCTCGGGTTGGTGGATGCCATGCGCATTGCTCCGGATAACAATTGTTCAGATTGGCCGGGGATGATCACGGGAGCTTATGGCGCATCGCGCATTTACTTTTTGAACGGACGTGTCTGGTGGAACGACCCTGACCGAATATTTGCCCGGGCAACCGTGCCGCGCCGTCAGTTTATAACCTATGGCTCCTGGGTGGCACTTACGGGTGGGTTTAATTACACATGCGATTGGTCGCCGGACTACCCGCGTGAGCGAATCGCAGACCTTCGCTGCATGATGCCGGCCCACCAGCTCAAGTCGGTGCGCCCGATTGACTTTATGGAGAATGATCCCTGCCGGGTATGGTTGCTCGATTACATGGTTGATGGTGAGAAACACCAGATTTTAGGATTATTCAACTGGCAGGCGGGCGGGCGCCCGTGGCAGCCGCTGATTAACTTTAAGGCGGCCGGCCTCGATGCCGAGGCTTACGATGCTTTTGACTTCTGGCAGGCCAGGCCGCTGACGACTCTTGCGGAACTGCGCCAACCCATTGGGCCGCAGCATTGCCGAATTATTGCGTTGCGGCCCGTAAGCGATAGGCCGCGCTTGGTGAGCACCTCGCGGCATGTAAGCCAGGGTGCAATAGAGCTTCGCGCTGAAAGGTTTGACGCCGAATCGGGCGTGTTACATGTTGTAAGTCAGGTGGTGGGGCGGCAAGGTTATGAGTTGCGGTTTTCACTTTGCGGGGCAGGAGTGAACTGGCTCATTAAATCGGTGACCTGCATGTGGCACGGCAAAAAAGAGGTCGTGGCCGCCGCATTCAAGCAAAAGGATGGTTGGGGCTATGTAACCATTACTCCCGACCGCAGTGGTGAGGTTGCATTTGCGATAAGTTGCCAAAAGCAGGCGTAGGCGAAGTAGCCGGCTAGCCTCACCTTTTTTGATGCGGTCGAAGCCGAAAAGAGGGTTGACCATGCTGCATGGCAATCCGGGATGAGCGGGCTGATATCGTGTGTGGTGCCCAACGTGGTGTTTCTGGCGGAGACGCAACCGCCGCGGCTAAAGGCCATCCCGGTACTTCCGCCGGTATTCATGGGGCGTGATGCCCAGATGCTTTTTGAATACATAGTGCATATATTCCGGCCCGTTGAAGCCGGATGCCTTAGCGACGGTCAAGATTTTCGTGTTGGGTTCGCGCAGCAGGGACTGAGCTTTTTCGATCTGCGCTCGGAGGATTTCCTCATGGGGTGAGCGACCGAGGCTTTTCTTGAATCGTGAATAGAGTGTTTTTCGGGAGACCGTTACGTGCGAGAGAATGTCCGGCACTCGAACACCCTGGCTCAAATGTTCCCGTATGTAGCGTACGGCCCGTGCAACAAGCGGATCTGCGATGGCCGACGTATTGGTTGACAGCCGCGCTATAACCCTGGGTGCTGCGGTCTCGGTTTGTTTTGTCGGGGCATTGCCCTTCATGAGATCGTCGAGGGTACGAGCTGCTTCAAAACCAAACTGCTGAACGCTCAGGTCTATGCTCGAGAGCGACGGATAGGCCAGTTCGCACATGAGTGTATCGTTGTCAATGCCCAGCACCGCTATTTCTTCCGGGACGGACAAACCAGCAAGCCGGCTGGCATCTATGAGGCGCCGCCCGCTGCTGTCATCGCGTGCCAAAATGCCGACCGGAGTGGGCAACTCGTGCAACCAGGCAATGAGACTCTGTAAACTGGGCGTACTGAGCGGGTTTTGCCGCATATGCAGGCATTGATAGCCATGTTCTTTGACTACTTTATCAAAGGCGATGCCACGTTCATGGCCCCAGGGTTGGTCATTGCCGTAAAACGCGAAGTTCGACAGACCACACTGGCGAAAATGGT
>JABEVB010000164.1 GCA_013044165.1 Phycisphaerales bacterium | reverse complement strand
TTAATGGGCAAGGTGGCCAAGTTAGGGGGCAAGGTGGCCAAGTTATCGTATGGTTGGCCACCTTGAAAAACGATGCTTTTGCTGGGGTTTTGGGCAAGGGGGCCAAGATGGCCAAGTTAGGGGGGGGGGGGTTCCGCAGAGAGTCCCGATCATCGGCTCCGTGCCGCATCGGGATTTCGCCCTCCATAGCTCAACATTAGAAAGTACAGCGAGCGCGGATTGGGCGCTGGGTTTTTGGGGTGGCTTTATTTAGTTGTCAAAGAGCCTTCAGCGGGCAGCTTTCGGCATTCGGCAACAATACAGTTTGTTGCCGAGGGTATTGTAGGCCGGGCATCATCCAGAAAAGAGCTTGTAGTGAGTTGAGAGTAGAGCCACGCAGCGACGGTTGGCGCGCAGAGCCGCAGAGATCGCCGAGACGAAGATGATTTACCACAAGGCTTCGGTCCCGATCACAGATTACAACAAAGGTTATCGGGACAGGCGGCATGCCAGATTTTGTTATTGGGGCGCTGCGCGACGACGTTTTTGCCACCGAGGGCACAGGGGACCACAGAGATATTTATAGTCCTTTTGGGCGCTGCGCGAGCGGGGTAACCGCAGTGGGCGCAGGGTAACGCAGAGATTTAAATTTTCAATTTTTATGGCGATGCGCTTTTGGGCGCGGTCGCTGCGCTGCGCTTGGGAGCGGCCAGCAGGTTGGCCGGCTTATGGGGTTTGTGGTGAGAGAAGGCCTTTGGATATTGGGTTTGGTGATTGTGTTGTGGTTAACAAATTGCAAAAGCTTAAGAAAACTTTGAAGGATGCCAAGATCGGGTTTGCAGAAAGTGGCAAAACATTGAGATTTTTTTGAAGGATGCCAAGTTGTGGTTTGGGCGGGAGAAAAAACTGTGTTTTTTGAACTTTTGGCTGTGAGCAAACGTGCATGGATATTGCGCGGTTTTGAAGGATGCCAAGATGAAAACGGCAAAACATTGGGGTTTTGATGAAGAATTGCCGGTTCGGGCGTGGATGAGTGGTTAAGATGGGTGTTTTTGCGTGCGGATGCTGTGAGAAAACCTGCATGGATATTGGTTGGTTTTGAAGGATGCCAAGATAAAAGTGGGAAATCATTGGTGATTTCCTGAAGGATGCCAAGATCGGTTTTTGAGAAAGTGGCAAAACATTGGGGTTTTGCTGAAGGATGCCAAGATGCGCGCACGCAGTGTGTTGGAGTGGGTTTACACCACAAAATTGGCAAAAAGAGGCGGATGAGATAGGCGAGAGGTTGGGAAGTATGGCTGTGGTTGAGCATCCAGGAGTCGGTCCAGGTAATAGAAGGTCTACGACGACATGAATTTTGGTTTTCATCAAGAGGCGGCGACGAGTGCGTATCTGGCGGAGATGATACGCCGAGAAAGCCGCGCCGCCGAAGAAAGCCGAAAGGCGTATCGCCCGAGGGGTGGGCCGGAAGCCCCCCCGTCTGCTTCGTTGCCGGGCCTCGATGGTGTCGCCCTGCCGGACACGTTCTCGGCCCAACGCCTCGCATCCAGTGCGCTTCAGTCCCATCGCAAAGCTCCTTTTACTTGGACAGACTCCTTTGGCTGTAGGCACGGCATGGGTGGGGATAGCTTGGACTTACGCACGGCATGCTACTTAATTGATGGATCCTTAGCCACTTCCGGCGGGCGTGTTACCTTGCATCTCGACCATTGCTGGCATCTGGCAGGAACTGTCACAGGCCTTCTGTGTGCCGATTTTTGGTTTGGCGCGCAGGCTTCCAAGAAGCAATATAAGGTGCAAAATTCGGTCGGTAGAACCATGGCCAAGCTGGCTCGGGGAAATAACCCCATGCAGAAGATTGTTCCGCAGATTCCATCCGCGCTGGTCCGTGAGCACCACGCGGAAATATAAAGCAACATCACCCGTAAGTACTTTAATCACGCTGCTGTCCCTCAGCAGGTCGTCTAGCGTTCTGAGTTGGAAGGTTCCGGGTTCCCGGCTTGGTTTGTATGTTGTCCCGCCGGATGTGGTAACGATCACACGCAGGGCTTGTTCAATCTGGGGGATAAGAAGATGCGCCGCTATTTCGTGGTCGCCGTCGAAACAGGCATTGATTCCTCGCCTGATGACTGGATGGCGGTCTTCGGCAAAAGCCGGCGACTGGAGGATCATGCCGCATACGGCTTCTGCGCCCACTTTATGACGAGAAGATAACTCTCGGAAGAGGTGATGTAACATGGGATTCAACACCAGCAGATTCTGTGCTGTTTGAGTTATTACTCTGCCCTCAGCATCTTCTTCAACGGTTCCTATATTTGCCACGGCCCTTCCGGCTTCATCTACCAGTGTGAATCCCATCAGTTGGTAAGGCACCGGGTACAGCTCTGCGAGCTTTCTGACCTGTTCGTCAGTGCCTTTGCGCCGAGGAATACATGCGCATGTGACCCTTTTAATCGCGTCGGTGGCCGTTCCGGCCAACATCTTTTCTGTATAGGCTTCCAATTCTTCCCGGGAAATAGTGATCGGAACTGAAAACTCCTTCATCTGTTTCATTGACTGCATATCCAATCTTTGCAGTTCTACCGCGAGGCGATCAGCGAGATCCCGGCAGCCATACTCAATCAAAATGACGCATGCTTTGCGTAACCAATTACACCCTAATATCGCGGTAACCTGTTTCGAGGCACCCATCATTGCTTCGGCGTAGCGCTTAAGTGCGCTTTGCAACTTGTCATTGACTTGGCGCTTTCGATAATACCTTGCGAGGCGTATAGTAACCGGATCAAGAGCCAAAGTGCCACTAAAGTCTTTAGTGGCGGACTTTATCTGCCCGACCCAATAATCCAGCGCGTCCTCCTGCTGGCTTAAAAGTCTTTCCTTTTGATCTTCCGGTAGATTTGAACTTGTTTTATCAACCAGCAGATCAAAAGCAATCCCCGGGCTAATTCCCTCCACTGATTCGACTTTGTCAAAAGCAATAATTGTATTGCGGACACGAGAAATTCGGTCTTGGTCTTTCGTCGAGATGGCTAATCGTAATGCGCGGCCTGCTTTAACTTTGGCCTGCCAGCGATGCCTGTAGAGTTTCCGAGAGATTAATTCGATGTAAGAATCAATAGCAATTTGTGCGCAACGGATATTCGCCGATTTTTTACGAATTATTACTGAAAAGTCCCAAACCAGATCAGCATATCGCGCACGGAGAATGGGGTGTTGTGCTTCGTCTGCCCGCGCTTGCCAGTAGTCGAGCACATCTGGCGTTACCAATTGAAGGCTTGGCCATTCATATGTCTTCACGCCTTCAGGTAGCGTTGTTGACCAGCCAAAATACGTACCCCACTGCCCTTCATCATCCTTTTTGTCCGAACCAAAATCGAACGCCATTCTTTCCGCAAGCATGGCGGTTGAATAGTTGTGTATCGAATCTGGATTGGTAGGGAGCGCAGCGCGAATTTTATTCGAAATATCGTACTCGGTTAATAGATCGGATCGCTCCTCTATCGACTTCATTAAAGCTTCGAGTTCAGGCGGAAGTATAGCCATTCGATATCTCTTAAGCTGCTGCGCCACTTATCTCCGCCCACGCCAGTAATTTAAGCGCCAGGGAACTGCCTTCGGGTAGATTGCCCTGGTGTTCGAGTTCGCGACGGAGCATTGGGGGGAGAATTTCTGAAACAGTTGTGGTGCGGCTGGCTGGCAATAAAGTGGTTGTACCGCCGCTGGTTGGTTCTGGCGGCGCAAGCGTGTCGAGGCGGTTTAAGAGCATTTCGGAATCCGGGATGCGGTTCCCCTGAGGGTCAATCGCCAGCGGGATAACGGCCTGCCGATAGTAACCGTTGGCACCATGTGTTTCTGCGAACCAAATGGTCAGCACGCACGGCTCGGCCTTATAGCCCGACAGCCTGCCGGCAACCGCCCGCTGATCGGCGGCCAGGCCCTGCCCGCGCATTAAATTCTCGCGCACCATCGGATGTTCCAATCCCAGCAGGGTTAGCTCGTCGCTATCTTTGGCATACTTGCGATTGGTGGTAAACCGCACCACCGGCTCCCCCGGCTTTTGAATCTCATAAACACCATTGCGTACTAATTGCACATGGCCGCCCTGCATCTCGGCGCTCTGTTTGGTAAACGCAAGCAATCGCTTCATGCCCGCGCCACCATCATCAAATTGGCGATAATCATCGAGCTTGAAACCTTCCAAATCCTGAAACAATTCAAAAACCACGCTGCGCGCCAGTCGGGCATTTTCCAGAGCCACTTCCAACTCCTGGCGGGTACGTTTGAGAGTCGGATCGCGCACCGCATCCTGGTAAAGCTGATCATAGGAAACGCGAACCGCAAGCTGACCCAATACCTGGCCGCGCAAATCTTCGGCAACCTGGCCGTACTCATCCACCTTGCCCAACGCGGTGGCAATCGCCAGGAGCTTTTGCTCCAGCAGTAAAAATATCTGACCTTCAGTTGTGTCCGATGAAACAAGATTGTACACCTGTGCGGTATCCTTCTGGCCGTAACGGTGAATCCGCCCGATGCGCTGTTCCATATCCATCGGATTCCAGGGCAGATCGTGGTTGAACAGTACCCGCGCAAATTGCAGATTTATGCCTTCGCGTCCCGCGGCGGTGCAGATTAATACGCGCGGACCATCAGGCTTGCGGAAACGTTTTTCCGCAGCGATTTTTGCGCCATGATCTCCGCCCTTGAGCACTTCAACGCCCTGGCCGGGGAAGCGGGTCTCAATGGCGGTGCGCAGCGCATCTACACTGCCCAAGTAAGTGGTAAATACCACGATTTTTTCCTGTCGGTTTGAGCGCCATAAATGCTCCAGGCCGCGCAGCAATTCTTCGGTTTTGCTCTCCAGCCCCGGTGGTATCTGCGCCAATAGTTGGCTAATTCGCTTGCGCTCCTCTGGAATCGCCACCGACACCAGGGCAATGGCCGTCTGTTCGTCGCCGGCGGCGGCTATTTCCGTATCTGACCGCTCCGCGAGTGCCTTGGCATCGAGCTTTTTCAGCAGCAGAAGCTTGTGATCCGCCAAGAGTCTTTCCACCTCGGTGCGGCCGATGCGGTCTTCCGCAAGGCCATACATATTGCGAATCAGTTCGCGGGCTTCGCCATAGGCCCGGTCGCGGCCATCGGTATCCAGATTTTCATCGCAGACAATCGCATCGTGAATGGTCAGCATAAGCAGGCGACGGCGCAGGGTAGCGCCGACGGCGGCAAAGCTGGAAGCCGCGATTTTCTGAAAGATGGTCATCACAAAACCCAGCGACCGGCCTTTGGCCCCCACCTTTTCGGCAAGGTTGTAGCCTTCCTGCAGATAGTCGAGCAGGGCGTTGTAGAAAGTCTTTTCTGAGGCTTGCAAAGGGAAGGTGCTGGTGTGCACCTGCCGCCGCGAAAACAACGGTTCTCCATCGGCGCTGCAGGCGTCTGCCTGGGTTCTTCTAAAAACAACGTTGTTGAGCCGATGGCGGTTTTCCACCATGTCGGTCGGGTCGCGAAAGAGTCGCGGGTCGAGTAATTGAGTAAGCATCCAGAAACGAAAATGATCTCCCTGGTGCGGCGTGGCCGAAAGTAACAGCAGGTCGCGGCTGTGTTCGCGCAGGGATTCGGCGAGTTTGAAATTCCGGGTCTTGGCGGTTTTTTGGCCGACGCGCGAGGCTGTCAGGTGATGGGCTTCATCAAAAACAATCAAATCCCAGCGGGCGGCCTCCAGAAGTCGCTTTACGCGTGGCGACCGCTTTAACGTATCAATGCTTACGATCAGCCGATGGTGCTTGGCGAAGGCGTTGCTTTTGCGATCGGTGACATCCCCATCCCAGCCGAAAACTTCAAAGTCGAGGCTGAAGGTTTCATTAAGTTCGCGCCGCCAATTTTCCACCAGTCCGGCGGGCACTACCATCAGAGCACGGGATAATTCGCCTCGGGAAGCCAGCTCGCGCAAGATCAGAGCGGTTTCGATGGTTTTACCCAGGCCAACTGAATCGGCTACGAGGAATCGGCGGGGGGAGGCGTTGGCGATTTTATAGGTCAGCACAATCTGGTGGGGCAATAAATCCACCTTGGCCGAGGTAAGGGTGGCGGCGCTGTCAATTAGTGGCAGGCGAGAATGCCATTAACTTAAGCTCCAATATCACCTGCATCCGATGTTCTCCCCGCGTGCGATCATCTCTTTGAGTTCAGCTCTTGGCCTCATCATATAACTG
>JABEVB010000163.1 GCA_013044165.1 Phycisphaerales bacterium | reverse complement strand
GCTGGGCACTAACGACACCAAAGCTTGGAACTGGAAGCATCACGCCCATTTTGTGGCCGATCTGACTGCGTTGGTTAAGCACTATCAATCTCTGACCTCCGGCGTGAAGGTATGGCTGTGTTTTCCACCACCGATTTTCAAGCACAGCTACGGCATTACGGAAGCGAATCTCGTCAATGGCGTTATTCCGGACATCAGGACCGTCGCCGCAAATTTGCATTTGCCCATCATCAATATTTTTAAGGCCATCGGTAACAAGAAAGCTCTCTTGCAACGTGATGGCGTGCACCCAAATATGAAGGGCCAACACTTCATGGCAGAGGTTATCGCACAGGCTCTTAGAGGAAGCTGATCTCCCAAGTTGTCATGCCAACCGCAAAGGTGATTGTAGACGCACGGGCCAGGTGCAGATATGTACCTGGCCCTGTTTATTGCGATTTCCATGGCTGAAGAATGACCGTCCAGCCACTGCCCGGGGCGGGCACATGGACGTGAAAATCATGCGCTTTGCCAGTATTAATTTTAATGTTGGTAAACGTAGCAGTGGTGGGAGTACCATCCGGGTCGGTTCGGCGAATTTTAACGGGTATGCCCAGCTTGGGATCAATCCAGAATTGCAGTTTATCGAAGTCAAAGACCTTTTTATCGCGCGGCTTGAGAATAAGATGCTCCATTCCATTGGCGTTCAGAAGTAACTGGGCATGAAAATCTTTAAGCACCTCGTGCGGGTCCTGACCGATCGGAATTGGCAAGGGGCCTTGCCCCAACTTTAAGGGATTCACCACGCTGCCCGGCGGGGCCACCTCGGTTTTGCGGAAGATTTTTGCGGCTCCATCGCGGTCTATAAACCATCGGCCGTCAAATACCAAGTCGTGATCGGCATGCTTGCGGGCAATAGCGCCATCCACCGCAAGAATGTCAAAATGGATATCAAATCGGCTTGTGGACCCCTGCCGCTGATACCAAATCTTACCGATGTTAATATCGGTTTCATCCGTGCGCAGGTGATGGACGCGTACCCTAAGGTTGGCGGAAAAATCTTTAAGCGTTGTACCACGGTCCTGAAGGGCGTGAAGGACGTTAAGCAGCTCGGCCTGTGATGCCAGCTTACTGGCTGGCGTACTGTCGGCAATAGCAGCGTTGGATGCCTCAAGTGTCGGGGTAGCGCTGCCAAAAGCAAAGCCCGCTGCGACCGGCATCATCAGTGCGGCCCACAATCCAACACAACGCCGTCTGGTCATGCTTGTTACCCTTTTACTGCCGAGCACATCGCCTCGCCGCTTAGCCCTGTACGGCAGACAAACCGTTCCGGATCGCGCAAGAGTGTTGGCACATCGCCCATGTTGCGGATGATGTAGCTGGCATGTGCGGCAAACGGGGGCAAATGGGCCTGAGGTTCCACCAACAGCGCGCTGGCGACGCCTGCACCGCGGGCAGCCTCCACGTCAAATATGTAATCACCGACCATAAGCGTTCGTGCTGCGGCGACGCTGCAGTGGCGCATAATTCGCATGATGCTTTGCGGGTCGGGTTTAATGGGAGGTTCGTCGCGCGAGACAACCACATCAAACGACAATTGATGCCGCGACATAACCGTCTCAACGCTCTGGCGACTGTTACGGCTCAAGAGCGCCGTGGTGACGCCCTGCACTTTAAGGTTCTGGAGCATGTCACCCACACCCGGCCGCAGAGGCACGCTCTGAGCCGCCTGCGACTCATGATGATGCAGGACACGCCATTTTTCGCTGCGCGTCGGCTCGGGCAACGTGGCTATCCATTCCAGCACCGGCTGCCGCCGGGTCAAGCCAAGCTGTGCCCGCAACGTGTCAAAATCGAGGACGTCCACGGTAAGCGTGCCGTCCATGTCAAATATCACCAGATCGAACTGCACCAAGGCCTCCTGCTCAAAAGCATATTATGCCGCAAGCGAGAGCCGGGGCCAAATGATCTGGCAACGGCAAAGTCCTTGATTGCCCGCACGCGTTTGCTCAAGCATTGCCATATCCGGCTGCGGCATTAAAATGCCTCTGAAACGGGAGCCGCCATGAAACCAAATCCGCTGCAGGAACTACACGAGCAAGCCGAGGCTGCTTTCATACCTTACGGGCCCGACATTGCCATCGTTGAAAGCTATGGCGAGCCTGAGGCTGAATATGCGGCTATTCGTAAGGCCGCCGCCCTGATGGATGCCCCGCAGCGAGGCACGATTGAGCTTCGTGGCCGCGATCGTCTGACTTTTCTGAATAACCTTGTCACCAACGATACCCGAACCCTTGCTTCGGGAAGTGGGCGTTACGCCTTTATGCTCAACACGCGTGGGCGCATCGTGGCGGATATGAATGTTCTGAATCTCGCCGATCGCACCATTCTGGACATGGACGCCCGTCTCACAGCTTCTACCGCCAAGGCCCTGGGCGATTATGTATTTACGGAAGATGTGGCTATCCGCGACCACTCAACTGAACTTGCGCGGCTGTCACTCTTCGGGCCGGCGGCAGCGCCCCTGCTTGACCGCGCCGGTGCTGTCGGCATTGAAACCGATCTAATTGCACCCCTGCATGTAAAGGATTACATACTTGCAGGCATTCCGGTGGCCATCTTCAGCCACAACCTGGTTGGTTCGCCGCAGTATGAGCTGGTTACGCCAGCCGAGAACGTGCGTCAACTTTGGCAAATACTGCTGGAGCATGGCGACGCCGCCCCTGCCACGCTCACTTCCTCCGAGAGCGAAACCAAACCGCGGCTGCGCACCATTGGTTGGTCGGCATTTAATGTCGCCCGCATTGAAAGCGGCTCGCTTCTGCTGGGGATAGACATCAGCGAGCACAATCTCCCTATGGAGACAGGACCCTGGTATCTGCGCGGCGTAAGCCTTACCAAAGGCTGCTACCTCGGTCAGGAAGTGGTGGCTCGCATGCACTCTCACAATAGTGTAGCCCGCATGCTGGTGGGCCTGCGTTTTAACTCGCATGCGCCGCCAATGGCCGGCGCCGAGCTTCGGGCGGGTGACCTGCAAGTTGGCATGGTCACGAGCAGTTGCAATTCGCCCATGCTCGGCAGCGCACCGGTGGGCCTTGGCTATGTCAAGCGCAGCCACGCGGAAATCGGCGGCGCGGTTGAAACAGACACCATTGAGGGCCATAGACCGGCAACCATAACCGCACTTCCTTTTTGGCTGCCGCCAGGCGCAATTTCCAACCCAACGGCGACACAGAATGCCGCGCCCCATTCGTAAGTCATGCCATATCGGACCAAGTCAAAGCTTTCGAGGGCGATTTTGTAAGGTTGTTGCCATAAGCGAGCACGCGGCACGGCGGACGCCTCGTAGAAAGCGTCGGATGACGCCCAGGCTATGCAATCGGCCTCGCCGGCCGCGCCTCGTTTCGCTATCGCTTGCAACAATATGACGCCGCCCTTACAAACATGGCCTGTTATTTGCAGGAGTTTATATGTACTGGTCTAAAACACTTATTCCCACCACCCGCGAGGCCCCTGCCGATGCGAAAATTATTTCGCATCAACTTATGATACGCGCCGGGCTGGTGCGCCGGCTTTCTGCTGGCGTATACGACTGGCTGCCTCTTGGGTGGCGGGTCATGCAAAAGATTTGCACGATCATCCGCGAAGAAATGAACCGCATTGATGCCCAAGAGGTGCATCTGCCGGCCATTGTGCCCGCAGACCTCTGGAAACAAACCGGGCGCTATCAGGACTATGGCCCACTGCTGTTTAAACTTAAGGATCGTAAGAACTCGGAGATGATCCTTGGCCCCACACACGAAGAAATAATCACGGAACTGGTGCGGGCCTGCATCAGCAGCCACAAGCAACTACCGCTGACGCTTTATCAAATTCAAATGAAGTTCCGCGATGAAGCTCGCCCGCGCAATGGACTGCTTCGCGTGCGGGAGTTTCTTATGAAAGACGCTTACAGCTTTCACAGTTCGCTCGAAAGCCTTCACGACGTTTATCAAGCCATGTACCAGGCCTATGTCAACATATTTCAGCGATGTGGCGTTCCGGCGATACCGGTAGAAGCGGAAAGCGGCCCTATTGGCGGTGATGCCAGCCACGAGTTTATCTGCCCATGCGACGCGGGCGAAGACGTTGTGGTGCAGGCGGAGGATGGCTCGTATGCGGCCAACCTGGAGCGTGCGACCCGCCAACTTCCGGCTCTGCAAAGCTTCAGTCAGGCACCCGCGTCAACGCAGGCGGCCACCGAGCGCATTTTCACCCCCAATGCGGCTTCGATTGACGACGTTTGTGCCCTGCTAAAATGCCGCCCCACCGATATGATTAAAACATTGGTATTCCAAAAAGCTGCCGATGGCCCACCACAATGGATTATTGCCGCGGTGCGTGGCGATCACGACGTCAATGAGTCCAAATTGCGTCGTCTTGCCGGTCCGCTGGAACTTGCTGATGAGGCAAAGGCCAAGGCGGCCGGTTTTGCCATTGGTTTTGTCGGGCCGGATGTCATCAACACCGTCCCAGCGAAGTTGTATGTAGACCCCGACGCCCTGGCCCTGACGGCTGCCGTTACAGGTGCCAACGAACGCGACTATCACATTCGTGGGTTCAACTGGCGGCAGCACATCGGTGCATCGCAGGCAGACTCCGTGATCGTTGCGGACATTCGCAATGTAACTGCCAGCGATCACGCGCCAAATGGCAGCGCTCTTTCGCTCAAAAAGGGTGTTGAGCTGGGTCATGTATTTAAGCTTGGCACAAAATACAGCGATGCCCTGCAGGCGGTCTATGCCGACGACAAGCAGCAAAATCATTCCATGATTATGGGCTGCTATGGCATAGGCCCGGGGCGCATTATTGTGGGCGTACTTGAAACGCTTTCCGATGCGGACGGCATCCGTTGGCCCATGAGCATCGCACCGTATCATGTGGTTATTACACCCATCAAATATGAAGGGCAGGCAAAGGAACTTGCCGATCAACTGCACGCCGCGCTGGCAGATCAGGGCCTTGATGTATTGGTGGATGACCGCGATCAGCGGCCAGGCGTTAAGTTTAAGGACGCAGATTTGATCGGCATACCTCTTCGGCTGGTGCTCGGCGAAAAGGGGCTGGCCCAAGGGCAGGTGGAACTGAAACAGCGCACCAGTGCCAAACCCGAACTTGTGCCCTTGGCAGAGGTGGTGCAGCGCGTGGTGAATTTGGTACGCACACCCAGTTAAAACTGGGCGAGAAAGCGTATGTCGTTTTCGTAAAATGAGCGAATGTCAGTTACGCCGTGGCGGCGCATCGCAACGCGTTCAATGCCCAAGCCGAAGGCAAAGCCAGTGTATATTTCAGTATCTATGCCCACCTTGGCAAAGACGGCAGGATCCACCATGCCGCAACCGCCAAGTTCAATCCACCGCGTTGAACCATCCGGATAATGGAAGAGCACGTCAAATTCTGCGCTGGGTTCGGTAAACGGGAAGTAACTCGGACGAAAACGAGTTTGAACATCACTGCCGAAAAAGCCGCGGGCAAACTGATCAATGCAGGTCTTGAGATCCACCATGGTGACGTCGGTATCCACTACAAGGCCCTCAAGCTGATGAAACATGAACGAGTGCGTGGCATCTACGGTATCCGGACGGTATACGCGGCCCGGTGCTACGATTCGTATGGGGGGCTTGTGGCGCTCCATCACGCGAATTTGCACGCTGCTGGTCTGTGACCGCAACATGAACGGCTGAGCGCCACTTGGGCGATCGAGGTAAAAGTTATCCAGCGGATCGCGTGCCGGATGGGTTGCCGGGACGTTAAGCGCGTCAAAGTTATGAAACTCATCTTCCAGCTCAGGCCCGCTGGCGACGGCAAAGCCCATTTTGGAAAATAAGTCCGTCAGGCTTTCGATGGTCTGATTGATCAGGTGCAGACTGCCGGGCTGATAGCGATCAAACTTGAGGCAGCCCGGCTCCGTAACGTCGGTCAGCGTGCCGGGGGCTGGCCTTGCCGCAGCGACATTTTTGCGAGCGGTTTCAAACTTGGCAGTCAAATCGCTTTTCAATACATTGAGCTGCTGGCCAAAGGCTCGCTTTTGGTCGGCCGGGATGGTTCGTAAATGATCTGCAGCCTGCTTAAGCAGGCCCTTGGTTCCAAGATATTTAATGCGGAATCGCTCGGCGTCGTCCGGCGATTTTAAGCCCGCCAATTCCGCAGCCGCTGATTGTGCCAGTTCATCGAGATTCATACAACTTCTAAAGTTGGTGCCAGCCGCACAACCGTTCACGGCCAAGGCGATTGCCTACATGGATGACGCCCCTTTAGTACACCGTTATTCCAGATGTACATCCTGCGATGCAGTCTTCTAACCCGCGGGGTCAAATAATCGAACCTGCGTAACCGCTTGAGCACCACAGCTACCGGGACGGCCAACCAAAAGGGAAAGGCCCACCGGCACAATGATGCCCAAAACATCAGAGCGTCCAGACGCAGCCCTTTAAGCCACTTTAAGCCCAAGGGCATCACGTGCGCGGGCTGCGATCTGGTCAAACGCAGCCGGATCCGCAATTGCAATTTCACTTAGGCTCTTGCGGTTGAGCTTGATGTTCGCCTTGGCAAGGCCGTCAATCAGTTGGCCATAGCGCAGACCTCGCATTTGGGCGGCTGCATTCAGGCGGGTAATCCAGAGGGCGCGGTAATCGCGCTTCTTCTCTTTACGACCACTGAAACGATTGGCACCAGCTCGCAGCAGCGTTTCATGGGCTGTTTTGTACAGCTTGCTCCGCCCACCTACAAACCCTTTGGCCCGCTTGAGCAGGCGTTTGTGCCGCTGTTTACGAGCAGCGCCGATTCTTACGCGT
>JABEVB010000162.1 GCA_013044165.1 Phycisphaerales bacterium | reverse complement strand
TCCCGGCGCGCCGGGATACGCTCCAAACCTAATTCTACCACCGTGTGGCCCATCCGCCGTTCCCCGCCGAATGGCTGATTTCGCTTTTCACTTACCTCCAACCGGCTTAATTCCATCTTCGTCTGGGCAGTGTTAACTGATTCTGTCCATTGCTTCAGGTCCGGCCAGCGGCCCATCGGCCCCGCCGACATCATCCTCCTTAAGGCCCGCGTATGGTTATCCAGGGTGGCCTGATGCCGCAAGCCACAAACGCCCCCAACGCCAATCCTCCGCCCGTCCTACCACGCCAGCGGATAGACCGTTGCGCTCCACATACCGGCACACGGTTAATACATGCGCCCCGGACTCAACGGGAAACGCCTTGAACCGGCCCTGATACAAATGCCCCCATCCCACCGACCGGTGCGCCACACGCCAACGCACGCATGGCATGGGTATGCGCCAAAACGCGAAAATAGCCCGTTACTTCATCGGTCGTGCGCGGCCATACCATAAAATGCCAGTGGTTCTTCATTAAGCCCCAACCGATGATCCGCAACGGCACAGCTTCAAACGCATCAATCATCACACGCTCAAACGCGGCATAGTCTTCATCCCGGCGAAACAAGGCGATGCGACCCGCCGAGCGATTCAGCACATGGTATATATACCCACCGGGACAATATCGTGCTTTTCTAGCCATCCAATTACCCTATCCTGAACCACCTCTTCCATCCATACTATCTGCGACCCGGTTTCACTCTGTTGCACAGCCATGGTAAGGTCGGGCCGCTGGTGCTACCATGGTGCCATGATTAGTATTTATGTCGAGACCAGCTTTTTCAGCGCCTGTGTAACTGACCGCAGCGACCCGCAGAGCACGGTCTGGCGCGACACGAGCCGCCAGTGGTGGCAAGCCCATCGCCGACGTTTCCAATTGTGCATATCGGAGGAAGTTATCGCCGAGTTGTCCGCCCCAGGCTTTAACAACGGCCCCGCAGCGCTTAGAATGTTGGACGGATTGAACATCGCCGAGCTGTCGCCGGAGGTGCAGGGCCTGGCCAAGCTCCTCGTGAAGGAAAAAGTGATGCCCGGACCATCAACGTCGGGCGACGCGATCCATGTGGCCGCCGCCACCGTCCACGCAATGGACTACCTGTTGAGCTGGAACGTCAAACATCTAGCCAACATCAATAAGCGGGCACACTTGGCCAGAATATGCCTGCGGATCGGCATGGCCCCGCCGCAAATTGTTACCCCGGACCTTCTTTGGGAGAACGCCGATGCCTGACGCTTCTGTACCACCGCTGACTGCCGACCAGACATCCACCGACGATGTTCGGCGTGTGCGTGTGGATCTTGATCGCCGTTTCCGCGGCGACATCAGCAAACTCTGTGCGCACGCCCACCGCGTCAGCGCCCGATACATCCAAAAACTGCACCTCAAGTTCATGCCAACCACGGTGCCATCATCACATGCGCGTGATCGGCGGCGGCACCGGAATGCGGCAGCAAGCAGAATTTCTTGATTGGCGAATGAACCGCTGCAGCGGTAGTCCCACTGGCTGAATGATCCGTGACCACTTTGCAGTATCGCGCATGGTCATAACAGTTTCCGCTGGCGGCGCCGAACGGCATGGAACTATCCAGATACCACAATCCGTCGGTGAAAACCCGTGACTGCCTTGAATGCCATTAACTTGTGCTCCTGGCCGCTAATGCCGCAACTTGCTGCTGCACAAGCTGCTGCCGGTCCGACTCCGCTGCCAGCACTTGGCCCGCAGCCACTGTCTGTCCGCGATGAACGAGTATTTTCTCTATTCGCCCCGCCCGCGACAACGACAAATGCACATCCCGCCAAGGCTGGGCGACAGCGCTCACACTCACCACTGCGCCGCCCGCAGCTGGCAAGGGCGCTGCAGCAGCGCCGGCGGTTATGCTTACCGCCAATGCTGCAACCAAGCCTGCCAGGGCCAGCAAACACCGTCCATTGCTCGTTGGCATTCTTAAACCATTCAATCGCATCACGATAGCCTGCATTTCCAAACTCGAAGTCGCCATTTACCAAGACCTTGCCACCCGAAAATGTAACCGCATCATACCGGCAAGTAAACAGCCAATAATAACCGATAAAATATGATCTGCTCGAACGAACAGGTCATGCGTGGGAGCCTTCGTAGGACTCAAATGAAAGCCGTTATCGCCAAGACTCTGCAGCCGCAGCCGCAAGACAAGCCGGCAGGTTCATGCCTGCCGGTAATCGCCACCGCGCGGCCAATCATCCGCTTCCGCCGCCGAATCAACTTGTCATCAACCGCAACCATCAATTCGCCTCAAATGTAACATCAGCATTATAGCCAAAGAACAAGACGCCACGCCACCCGGCAGCTTTATTATTTTCATCACCACAACACTTCGACTCCTGCACGGGGCACGCGAGCCGGTACCACATTAGGGCTGAAATGGCTTTACCCGTGCAGGACCGCGGCTGCGGCAAGTAGGCACACTCCGAGCCTTGCTGCAGTAAACAATACCAGCCAACCCCAACGCAGAGTGGCCGGCGGCGGCCCGGAGGTCGCGTACCCCAAACCGCCAAGCCGCAGGCAAAGGCCAACCCCCCTCGCGCATGAGACCAATGCCGCCGTGCATGCGATCGCCAGTACGGCCACACCCCACCCTTCGGAACTGCCTGCGGCAAACGAGAGACGGCTCGTACCCGAGACCAGGACGACCGCAGCGCTGATCCAATAAAATGAGGAGAACACTCGGCGCGTCTGCGTAAGAATCCTCGTCTCCCCCCAAGTCCGCCGAAGCGCGGCATACACCAGCGACCCTGCTAGGATATCCAGAATCAGTACACCGGCGAAGCACGCAACCCACCAGACATGGACAGTCGGCACCGCAGGCATCGGGGGCATCGCAAGCCCGGGCTGCGAAAACTGCGGCGGGTTCGGAAGCCCCCAAGCGGGCTTCCGGGCTGTCGTGGTCGAGATGTAATTCCCAGCATAAAAAGCGTCAACAACGAGCACGCCTAATACTTCACCGATGAGAGAGCCAGCCCCCCCAACGCGGCTCTTGAGCACGCCAAGAATACTCTTGGCGTGCCTCATGAAACGCCCCAGGTCTTGACACTGGTCCAATCGAAAAGCTGGACGGTGGTCACGACATCGCTGTACCAAGTCGTTGCCTCTGTGACCTGCAGCGGGCCGCCCGAGTTGGTTGGTCCCGTGGCACTGGTGAGTCGAACGGCCTGCGACGGACAATGGGCTGCCCAAAACAGCGTTGTGTCGTTCCGGTAGTACCTCTCTTGGTGGTAAGTCGACTCCTGCCCAAGCAGCCACGCCTGCACATTGGTGACTGCGTACTCGACCACATCAACCTTCCTTCGCACATAGGGCAGCTCACCCGGCGGCGCTTGGAAGTTTGGCGGCACGTTTGTAATGGTGTGCGGAAGCGATATGTCGAAGAGCGCCCAGTTTAGGAACGGGAGCACCACCTGAGTGCCAACCTGGTAGCCGAGCTTCGCGGCATTGGCAGCTCCGCCCACCCCTTCTAGCAAACCGCCGCCAGCCTCCCCAGCGGCGACCTCACCACCATTTGAGGCGACTGGGCCGAATGACTCACCGCTGCTCGAAGGATTAGGCATACCGCCCACGGAGCCGCTCGAGGGGACGTATCCAGTGCCGGGGGAACCGGTGGAAGTGTAGAGGCCGCCCGGACCGGGATTGAAAGCAGTGGCCACTTGCCCCGGTACCACGCCCCCGGAAGCCAAAATCTCAGTTCCGGGGGCGAGATCTAAGCCAGAAGGGTCGGCGTATCCGGTGGGGCGACCTACCACAAACTGATACGTATCGGCGCCATTCACATAGCCAGCCGGATCTTGCGAAATCCACACACCCAAGCTTGGGCTGTAGTTGCGATTGCGAGCGTAATACAGGCCTGTTACCTGATCCAGCGTCATACCTTGATACAGGTAATCGCTGACCGGCTGCGGGCCGCTCCATTCGTTCCTCTGCGAAAATCGGCGACCTCCGCGGTTAGAAATCCTTTCCCAAGTGCATTCCTCGCGCAGAGCCGCCGAGGCCACGGAGCGACGACGAAATTGTTTGCACCGCATCCGATGCAGTTTGCGTTTAGTTTTCAAAGTTTCGAATACTGCAACCACCAACTCATACCCATCGCGGCTATTTCCCGACAATCTTTACCTGCTCACGGTGAAAAGCGTCGCTTCTTTCTTTCCAATAAGTTACCTGCTCCTGCAACGATTTACCCCGCAATCGCCGATAAATGCGTTCCGCGCCACGTCGCTTCATCGCCACACAATCGAACCGTTTACGAGTCGTTTT
>JABEVB010000024.1 GCA_013044165.1 Phycisphaerales bacterium | reverse complement strand
GCTCTTGGCCGTCCAATCGTGCAATGTCGAAGTGCCATCAATTACCAACTTGCTGCCATCGCTCGGCAGGTAAGTGGTTGTATTGGCGGCTGGCACTGCCGCATGAGTCAATGCGGCTCCGAGCAGGCCGCCAAGCAGCCACACGGCCACGCCGAGCCTAAGGCGGGCGGCCGCCCCCACGCGGCCGCCCCATGCTGAAATCACTGATGTAACTATTTGCGTAAAACGTGCGTTCATCTTACACCTCTCATTAAAAGCCAAACGAAACTTCAGCCACAGCGCCTTGGAAGCCGGGGCCGTAATACGCTTCAACACCATCCACATTACCGACGTTCGTGCCAAAGCTGCGATACTCTTCCTGTACGTATTCAAGCTTGGTAAGCACGCTGCGGGTGAGCCAGTAGCCGGTGCCAACCTGAATGCGGTCTACCCAGCCGTTGGTGGAGTTGCCCGCGATGGATTGGGCGAAGGCAAAGCTGTAGCGAGCCGCGACGTACCATGCCGGAGTAATGTGATAAGCCGCTTCGGCCGAGCCGTAAAGCCAGCGCTCGGCCGGCGTGCCGGGGCCCGCATCGCCATTGGTGTTGGAGTCTTGTGTCCAACCGACGAAAGAATAAAGTTCCCACGGCCAGTGTTGATAGGTAATATCGCCCTGAACCGCGACGATATTTTTCCCATGCTGGGGTTGAATTTGGCCGGGGTCGTCGCCGCCGCCAAAAACCGCGGCATAAGCGCCGCCGCTGCGGCCCGCCGCAAAGAGGTCCGACTGTTCATAGCCGGAACCGCCCGACAAATCGCCGAGATAACCCGACGCGCTTAAGCGCAAGTCCTTGGTTGGGAAGCCCCATATTTTGGCATGAACGCTGCCGGGCGAGCCATAATCAAAGTGCTCGGTGGTAAAGCCGTTGCCTGCGCCAAAGAGCCAGTACACCGGGCCTTTGACGCTGTAAACTTCGCCGCCGATTTCTTCGACGTTGGGGTCTACCAGCGGGTTGCCGATGAGCAGGTTGTTCTGGGTCCAGGCGTTGTTGGAGCGATGATAGTTGTTGTCGCCAAAGTCAATGTCAAAGGCGCCGACCTTGACATTTACATAATTAAAGATGGCGTCGAGCGTGTTGGTGAGCGGGCTGCCCTCGCCGAACACATTCGGCATCTGCTTAAACACCAGGTAACCTTCGTGACCATACATGGTGTTGGGGTGAGGGCGGCTGGCTACATAAAAATCGGCAAACATGTCAAACTTGCCGGGAATGGTTGCATACAGCGACAGGTTGGCAAACGGGTCCTGAAAGCCCGGGTTAAGGCCGCCATACTTACTCGACGGGGCAAGCGACGCATTGGCGTTCCACTGTTGAATGGCTTGCACCCGGCCGACAGTCCAGAAGCCCATGTAAAACTTCATATCGTCCCACTGGCCGATTTGCATATGCATATCGGGCCGCATGTGATCGGGGTTTTCCAGTGCGATGGGCGATACGAATGTTTTGCTGGTGCGCGGCGCAAAGAGCGAATTGAATGTTTTTCCGATGTTGTTCCAATGCTGCGTCTGGGCGTGCGTATCGGCCATAACCTTGTTGTAGATTTGCTGGACCAGCTTGTCAGAGGCTTGCTGACTTAAATTTTCGCCGTTGGCGGCAGCGGCCTGCATCTGGGCCTGCTGGGCCTTGAGCGCCGCCTGTTGTTGGGCCAAAGCGGCCTGCTGCTGTTTAATCAGCGACTCTTGCTTATTAATGTTTTCCTGCTGTTGGCGTATATTCCCGACCTGCGAACTCAATTTGGAAAGCTGCTGCTGCACCTGTTGATAATGCTGCTGCAGCGCCTGGTAATCAGCCGTCGTTGGGGGTGCGCCGGCCTCCGCGCCGACGACCGCTGTGGCTGGTAAGAGCGCCAACGCCGCCGCCCACGAGATGAGGAGATGACTTCGTGCAATGCGTTTCATGGCAATGTCCCTTTCTGAAAATGCCCATCGCCCGGACCAACGCCCTTTCATCCGTCTGAACCGCCAGAAGGCATTGTGAAACTTTTCACAACCCCGCGCCGGTCAACACAACGGGCGAAGCAATTGACTAAAGGCTAACTGCCCGTCAAGCAGGTGGTAACAGAATATTGCCGCGCTTCGATATACAGCTTGTGCTGATTTGTTTTTAGGACTTTAACCTAAGCTGAAAACCTAAGTCTTTTACCTATGACTGGCGGATATTTGTCATTCCAATGCGTCGAAATACAGCCACACACCAGCAAAAGCGACGCCATGCCAAACAACACCGGCCCTTTCGCTGACACGTCCAGTGATGCTGGCCGCTCCGGCTGCGGGCCAACGGCGGCGGCAGATTTCAGCGGCAGCGCACGAGCATCCCGCGGTCAATCCCCAGCGAAGCGATGGTTGGCTCCATTTCCGTAAGCCAGCGAATGGCGTCCTGGTAATAGCCTGCGGTGGGTTTGACCTCAGGCCGATGAACCTGCCACCATCGGTTAAACGCATGCATAAACAGCTCGCGCAGGTATTTGCATACCATGCTCGCCAAAGCGGTCGCCAGGCAGTGCTTTTCGCTTTTTTCCTGAAAGTACACCGCGGCCCGGCCTGTCGGTAACGTAAGCAAATAGCCGCTGCATGCGGCCGATTCTTCCAGCACCCGCACCTGTGCCTGCCCAAACGCCTGCATCAGAAGATGCAGATAGTGCCCGCGCCCGCCTTGTTTGTCTATAACCACCAGCAAACCTTGCGGGGCGAAGCGCTGCATCAGTACGTCAAGATGGCCCAGCGTAAGCGACACCAATACCGAAGCCTTGTTGTTGGTGGCCTGCACCATGCGGTTGTACTCACCTTCGCCAACAACGCGGCTCGCCAGAAATGCCAGTTGCGTCTGCGTGGCCCGCATCACCGATTGCAGCAAATTGCCTGCCAGTGTCGGAGCCTCGGCGGAACAAAACCGCGGCAAGGTACCGACATCATGTTCGTACCATACATGCTCGTGCAGCGTTGCCGCAGAACCGAGTCGCGACAGCAGAGCTTGGGGTTGCAGACCCTCAAGTGGCGTCGCTTCACCGCCGACAAGCAGCATGCTCAGCACGGCCTGTTCAAGCAAGGCCAGCCCGCCGGCCAGATGCGTAACAGCTTTGGAATCGGCAATCACCAATCGCCCATCGCGGCTTGGGCCTTTTGCAACGACCGCCGGTTTAAGCCGCCGCCACAGGCAGGGTGCCGAGGCGAGCGGCTCGCTCGCGTTGAGCTGCTCGGCAACGGCAAACGCGCTTGCCGAAACCACCAGCGGCCCCAACAGCGGCCCATAACCTGCTTCATCTATACCGGCAATGATCATTATTCCCCTGTTTGCTCCGTTTGGGCCGTTGACCAATATTGGCAGATACAAGCCGCCGCAGGTATTATGCCAAATGGTTACAATGCCTTGGAAATCGCGGAAATGCAAACGCCATGGAGCATCCTGTGCGAATAACGGAGATAGAAGCTCAAAATTTTAAATCGCTGCATAAGTTCCGTTTGCAGGTGCCAAAGTTTTGCTGCCTTACCGGGCTTAATGGCTCAGGCAAATCTACCGTACTGCAATTTCTTGATTTTATCGCTCAACAAGCTCGCGGCAATATTTCGGGCTGGCTCGACGAAAGGGGCTGGAAGGCCGCGGAGTTGCCTTGCAAACTGGCGAAGACGTCGGCCGTCGAGTTTGCATTGCGGTTCAACGATTCTGGTAAGGAAATTTCGTGGTCGGCCAGGTTCGACTACAAATCGCTGCGGTGCGTTCAGGAAAAGATCGAGTCGAATGACATCACGTACCTCGAAGTCAAAAGCGACCAATACGCCTACCAAAACAACGGAAACTCGAGTGACCGCTCCGCGCTGCGACCTATTGAGTTCAAATATCAAGGTTCGATTCTGTCGGCTTTGGTGGATGAAAAGCTGCCAAAAGTGTTGCTGCACCTGAGAGATTTTCTCCGGGACATTGAAACGCTTGAAATGCTGACGCCTGAGCGGCTCCGCCAGCGCGTGCGCGAGGCTAACGGCTCGCTGGGTTTGGGCGGCAGAAATCTGGCGGCATTCATTCATGATCTGGGCGAAGATAAGCGGCGGGGCCTTGTTGAATCGCTCCAAGGGGCTTATCCGCAATTGCGGCATCTCTACAGCAAAAAGCTGCGCTCTGGCTGGAAACAACTGCGCATCGAAGAGCACTTTAACTCCGGCATGCTTGCCACCGACGCCAGCCATATCAACGACGGCACATTGCGATTGCTCGCGGTTCTGGCCGAACTCGCCAGCAGGCACGAGGTGGTCATATTTGATGAAATAGAAAATGGCATCAATCCTGAGCTTGTAGAGATGCTTCTAAAGGAACTGCAGGATTCGCCCAAACAGGTTGTACTCACCACCCACAGCCCGCTGATCTTGAATTACCTGGATGATGCCACAGCAAAAGAGTCGGTGGTGTTCGTGTATAAAAATGCCCATGGCTTTACCCAGGCAAAGCCGCTGTTTGAAATTCCATCTCTGGCTGAAAAGCTTACCGTCATGGGGCCGGGCGAAGCATTTGCCGATACCGATCTGACAACCCTTTCGCAGCAGCTCTCATCAGGGCAGGCGGCCTGAAATGCGGTGGTTTCTTAGTGGCGAAGGTGCCTCCGACTTAGGCGTTGAGTCTGCCCGTGGCTTTAAGCCCGGCCCAATGGCCCTGCTTTTGGCGAAGATGGCGACCAAGCTGGGGGAGTCACTTGGCTTTAATGAAGACGCCGATTTTGAATATGTGCACAAGGCCCGTCTCGGCGAAGAGGCCGCGGGCATGCCCGCCGCCAAAAAATCCATCCGGCTCCCCGGGCTAAAAAAGAAAAAAGAAACGGGATACTTCTTTAACAACGCACGGGCGCTTGCAAGAATCGCCAAACGGTATCAAGCCGATAACGGCGACGCCATCGTAGCCGTGTTATTTCGCGACGCGGATGGCACCGCCTCCGCCGGCCGGGGCAATTGGCAAGATAAATATAATTCCATGCTCCATGGCTTTGCACAAGAGCGGCTCGACACAGGTGTTGCCATGTTGCCCAAGCCAAAATCAGAAGCGTGGCTCCTGTGCGCCCTTCGCGCTAACCCCTACCAGAACTGCGCGGGACTGGAAAATCGCTCAGGCAACGATGCCTCGCCGAACTCCCTGAAAGGTGAGCTGGCCCAGCTTGCCTCGGCCCTGGATGTTGTCCATTTGGCTGTGGATGTTGTCCAGTGGTCATGTCAGAAAATCGAATCGGGCGACGTAGATCCCGAAAAGATTAACATGCCAAGTTTTACAGCGTTTCGCAATGCGCTTAAAAGCGCCCTTCAACCCACTCGGTAGCCTTTACCGCCTTATGCCCGGCCTATCAGCCGCGTATGGCCATCAGCATTAAGGAAGACCTCCTCCTGCCTGCTCCGCTAGAGTGGACCAATCTGGGGTATAAAATTACCCGTAAGTTTCAGGTCACCGGGTTGGCGGCCTATTCGCCGACGCTGCGGCCCATTATGGCTGCCACCGCCACCGATGCGGTTACGGGCTTTACCATTCCCGGCGTAAACACCCCACACCCCGATCGGCCCGACGCCATTGTAGAATCGGTGCGAACACTCTGCGCCGGTGCCGATTGTTTTGATGTGCTGTGCCAATACCAATGGTCGCTCTACCCCAGCACCTATCTCAAAAGTTTTAATGCCGGCCTGGTACAGGTGCTGCGCCACTATGACGCCGGAAACAATTTAGCCACCGTAACGTACACGCCCGCCGGCGGCCAGCCGCAGACGCTTGTCGCCGATTTGCACCGGCTTATTCTCAATGCCACCCTCTCGTTTCACTTTTTAGAAACAGCAGACCCCGAAAGCCTCACCCTGACCTATGCCGGCATGGTTAACTCGGCGAGCTGGCGCAACTATCCGCCACGTACATGGCTCTGCCTGCCCATCAGCGGCAGCACGCAGGATGGCATCTGGTATCGCAACACCTACAGCTTTGCCTACAACCCCGAAACCTGGGATCAATATGCCGTCTTCAAAAATGATGATGGCACCATTCCCACCGGCATTGCCGCAAGCATTGTCACAGATGGCTCGGTCACCAGCGGCAACGGCTGGAGCCGCTTTGTCGTGTTTCCGCAGGCCGATTTCAACCAGGCTTTTCCAAACATAAAGTGAGCCTACCGATGCAAAGCCGCCTGCCTCAATGGGCCGCCGACCGCGAACCGTTTCGCAGCATTGCCGAGCAGGTTTCGGCCATGGTGCGCCAAATTAACGCCAATGCCAATACGCTCGGAGCCAGCGGCACAGCGGTAACGCATTTGCCCGGCGGAACCATCGTCCGCTCGCCGACACTGGCGCAGGGCAATCGCATGGCCGTGGTAAAACTCACCGCGTACGAAGCCGGCGGCGGCAAATATGGTGGGCATATTTTTACGGGCAATTCGGCCGCGCTTGCCGCCACCAATTTGAGTTTGCCCGAAGGCCTTGCCGACAGCGGCAACAACAATGCCCTCGTACTTAACCTCAGCGAGCCTGGCGATGCGGGCAGCCATTTGCTGCCGCTCAATTCCTTTCATATAGGTCTGCGCGTCGGCCGCACCAGCGAAACGGCCAATCGGGCCATTGTCCTTATTCAAGCCGCCGCAGCACCGGTGTTTGCGGTCAACATTACGCGCGATGGCGGCAGCGATGGCAGCCAAACCACCGCGGCAACCTGGACTTACACCCTCAAAACCATGGATGCCAGCGTTACGCTGGGCACAGGCATCGTGCTGGCGCGGCCAAGGCCCAATGGCTCGATGCTTACCAACAGCGGCTTCGGCCTGGCATTTTTTGATGCTGCCAACACGCTGCGCCTGTGGGATGCCGGCGAGGTACCCGCCACCACCGCCTGCACTTGATGCACATAACAGGAACACCCAATGCCCGGGCCAAATGTACAACTAAGCGCCACCGCCCAGCGCCCGCTTGATACGCAGGGCCGCGTTATTCTCGCCGGCAGCGGCGATGCGTGCTGCTGCGCCACCGCTACCAACCCTTGCGTGGGGGCGCCCAGCGCTATCGCCATCCTTAATTACGACGATTCTTACTTTGCCGGCTGCGGCACCTGCATGGCGGCAATCGCCGGCGACTGCGTATGGGACGGAACTTTTCAGTATTTTGATGTTGCAACCTGCCAATATTCTGCTGCGCAGTGTTTTAACGGCGCCACCTTCGGCAGCAACCCATTTTGTTTTGACTGTTCGTTTAACCATCAGCGCATGTGGCAGTTCAACCCGCCCGGGCTGCCCACCGTGGCGTATAACAGCGGCACCGGAGTATTTACCCTGACTCTCACCTGCCAAACCGGCCAAAACGCGGGGCAAATTGTGTGGCAGGGCAGCAAAACCGGCGGCACTTTTTCAGGTGTGTACAACCGCACCGGCGGGTGCGACCCGCGGCCCACTGTGGAGATTGCATGAGCACGCTACGAACGTACTGCCGACACTGGCACGATTGTGGCATCGCGGGCGGCGGCTGCTGCCGGCTTGGCCTTTACGGCGGCCGCCCCAGCCACGGCGTATGCCGGGTATGCCCCCAATACACCGGCCCCAGTCGCGGCCTTGGCGATTGGGTTCACCGCTTTGCCAAACCAGCCGCGTGGCTGCTTAACACCATCGCCCGCCGTCGCATTGTCGGCGTAAGTGGCTGCGGCTGCCACGCGCGGCGAATTAAACTCAACAAACTGAAGCTCCGCTAAAAGCATGCGCAACGCACGCGCAGCCGGTGTTGCACCCAGCCGATAGGGCGGCTGCTATATAACTCCACCGGTGGGCTCACGAGTGCAATAGGAGCGTAACTCTTGCGGTGAAAGGTCGCTTGGCTCAACAAGGTGATAGTGGCGCTCCGAGGCTACCGCAACTTCGTCTTGTGGTGAGCCATTCTCGTGAGCGAACGAAAAAAGCGCAATTGTATCACTATGAAAAAACTGAGCAGCCACCGGCAAGCAGATCAAGTCAGGAAATTTGACGGCACAGAGTTTGAAATCCTGTTCTATTTGAATAACACTCAGTCTGTCGCGGCCAGCCTTAGCTTGTACGGGTATAACATACTGGCAACCGCGACGATCGAGACCTACATATAGATCGTCGGTCTCCACTTGGCCGACCTTAGGCACAGTGGTGCGGAGATGGCTTTGGAGTTGGTAGCACGTCAGACCGGTAAAAATATCGATTAAACGATTATATCGGAGCTTGGCAAGCAGCGCCTGCTCATCGCTTAGCGCATACATCTCGATGATTCCGGGCGTTGCGTTGGGTACCTTCACCTGCACAAGGGAAGGATTGGGTTCGATGTTGGACAAGGCTGGCGTGGTAAGCTCAAAGGCGTATTTGGCTGCGCCCGTCGGGCGGATGATCCATACTTTGCCCGATGGACACCGTTCGAGTACTGCCCGCGGCAGATCGCGGCGATAACGAAAAGTGTAAATGAGGTCGCCCAAGTTCTTCGGCAGGGCGATTTTCAATTCAGAAGCGGCTTTTGTAATATCGCTTCTTGCGAACTCGATTCGTATCATACCTGGCTGGTAGTGGTCCAGGAAGATCGCTTCAATCAGTCGCAAGTAGGCGCTATTCTTGCCATTGGACGGCATGGGGGTTGGCTCGGCACGTTTAGCCATTACATTTCTCTCCGGGCCATCGCAATACGACAACCTCCTCACGGAGCTGTTGCTGCGTCGCGGTGGCAAGTCGCGTCCGAAAAAGATCAATCCTCTGGGCCTGAAATCCGAGTCGTTCGGCAAGGTCGGCAAGAATCGAGCCGGTGCGTATCATTACCCGCAAGAAACTTGCCTGGTCGCCCACGACATAGGCTAATTGGGCGCCGGGTCGCAGAATTGGCCTAAGCTCGGCTAGGTGCCGCATCATGCCACCGAAATAGAGCTCTGTCACGCGGGCGTACATCCGCTCAAAGCCACTGGTTTTTCCCAGATCGACCCGACGTTGCTCAATCTGCTGCATAATGCTTTGAATTTCATGGTGGTCCCGCACCCATTTTCCATCCTCATCGCCTTTGTATACATTTCGTGTATTGGATCGCATGAGCATGCGCTTAAGTGTGCGCAACTCATCACGGGAGTTGATGAGGCCGAGCATAACGGATTCTAGCCGCGTGGTGCGCGTATAGTCCTTTTCATTAGGATAGGGCGGCGACGTGATGACAAAGTCTACCGAGCAGGGCTGCAGGAACCGCGACGGATCGCGCGCGTCGCCCTGATACACATTGGTTGAGGCATCCGCCTTAGCGGCATTAAGGTCGTCAACCATCAATCGAATATGCCCCAACCACGAGCGGACTACCGGCGCGTCCTTTTTAGGCCGACCAATTCCCACTTCCGGTCCGAAATGCAGGTTGCCAATGTCCGCCACGAGTGATTTGGCGAGAGCGAGGCGGCAATAGTCCCGCAAAAGGCCATCGGGTTGCCCGTTGATAAGGTCAGAGAGCACCAAGGCTTTGTGCAGCGGCAACGGGCTTATCGAATCCTTGAGTAGCAGCGCCATTTTATCATTGCTGAGGCTCATGCGGACGCCTGAATCTTCGACGTTCGCGCGATCTTCAAACAGAGGTTGGTCGATATCGTCGTACAAGCCTTCCTGCCGGAAACTCCGCTCGGCCTCTCGGGCTATAACTTCCGCCACTGCCCACAAAGCGTCGGGGCTGCAATTCCAGCTGGTTTTAACCCGGCTGGCTAGAAAAGCCATCGGGCTAGGCTCGAGGCCAACCGCGGCTATAGCGTGTTTCTTGCATTCCACCAGAGTGGTACCGGTACCGCAAAACGGGTCCAGTACGACGTGCCCCGGAGCGATGGAAAACCGTTGCATGTATTCGCGCACCAGATGAGGTGGAAAAGAGAGGACAAAGCGGTACCACTCATGGATCGCGCGGTCGAAAGGCAGAACCTTATTCTTTAAGGCGTTGCTCGATGTCTGCATTGCACCCGTGTCATTGAAAAACAGCGAGCTTATTGTGTTCATAGCGACCTCGTCGTGCAACTTCACTGCACTGCGCAGGTCATTATAAGCCATCCGCCTCATTGCCGATACTCTCCTCCCGGTTGCATGTAAACAACCCGCCCGCAACTGCCTCGGTGGTGGTTCGTTTGGCTTAAATGCAGGGTTATGGCCGTTGCGGTTGCGCTGGCTTTCGGGTTCAATGCCGCTGTGGGCTTCTGCGGCGGATGTGCGTGCGCCCCGCGGCAAACTCGCAAACTCGGAGACGCTTTGTTATGTCGGATGCAGCAAGCCATGCAGAGCCACCCGCAGGCGCGTCGCCGTCGGGCAAGCTGCTTTCTATACTCATGCCGGTCTACAACGAAGAACAATTTTTGCCCATGGTGGTAGCGGCCGTGGCGAACCAGCCGCTGCCGGGCGGGCTGGATCGCGAAATTATCATGGTCAACGACGCATCAACCGACAACACCTGGCAGGTGATGCAGCGACTGCCCGAGCAGTTTCCGCAGGCGCAGTTTGTGCTGATTAATAAAACAGTCAACGAAGGCAAAGGCTTTGCCCTGCGCGATGCCTGGGCCAAAGCTCGCGGCGACTGGCTGCTCATTCAAGATGCCGATTTGGAATATGACCCCGCCGATTACACCAAGTTGCTCGCTCCGCTGCTGGCCGGCAAGGCTGATGCGGTTTTCGGCAGCCGCTTTATCGGCGAGCCGCACCGCGTCATGTACTTCTGGCACCAGGTCGCCAACAATATGCTCACCACGCTTAGCAACATGCTCACCAACCTCAACCTGACCGATATGGAAGTCTGCTACAAAGTGTTTTCGCGGGCGGTCTACACGCAAATACGCATCAAAAGCCCGCGCTTTGGCGTGGAACCTGAGCTTACCGCCAAGCTCGCCCGGCTGCGAATCAACGGGCACAAAGCCCGCATTTATGAAGTGGGCGTGGCCTACAGCGGCCGCACGTATGAAGAGGGTAAAAAAATCGGCTGGCGCGACGCAGTATCGGCCATTGTGCAGATTGTGCGCTTTCGCTTTTTTGATTGAACGCCGCCCCGCGTTAGAATGCCCCCATGAACCAACCCCATCCATCCAGGCGAGTCTTCATTAAAATGTGCGGCTTCCGCAGGCCTGCCGATGCCGTTGCCGCCGTTGCCGCCGGGGCAGACGCCATCGGCCTGAACTTTTTTGCCGGGCCGCGGCAACTATCGCTTGCGGCCGCCGCGCCCGTCATTGAGGCGCTCGGTTCGCCGCGCCAGGCGGTGGCATTGGTTTCGGCCGCGCCCAAAACCGGCGAAACCACCATGCGGCAGGTGTTTGAAATGCTGGGCATCACCACCTTTCAACTTTACAATTTGCCGCTGCAAACCGCCGCAGCCGACGTTGAGGCTCTGGTAAAGCAGGGCTGCTTGTTTTGGCCCGTTATTCGCCTCGCCAATCGCGGGCAAGTCGCTGCGCTGCGGCAAACCGTGGCGGCGGTGGGCTTTTCGCCCGCGGCAATTCTGCTCGACAGCCTCTCTGCCGCGGGCCACGGCGGCACCGGCGAAAGCTTTAACTGGCACTGGATTGCCGAGGCGCGGCGAAACGGTGAGCTTACCGGCCTGCCGCCGATTATTCTGGCCGGCGGCCTCAGCGCCGGCAATGTTGCCGCAGCCGTGGCCACAGCCCGGCCGTGGGGCGTGGATGTTGCCAGCGGCATAGAGGCCGCGATCCCCGGCGAAAAAGACGTCGCCGCGATGCAGGCATTCGTCGCTGCGGTGGGGCAGGCCTAAAACGGCGCAACCTTAACGGGCGGCATCACGTGATGCTGCAACATCTGCGTACGGTGGTAAGCACCTTTGGTGTACGGTCGCTTGGCGACGAGATTCTCCTGCGACATCAATAATCGGTGCGAATAGGGAGTCCACGCACCTGGAGTAAAATCG
>JABEVB010000161.1 GCA_013044165.1 Phycisphaerales bacterium | reverse complement strand
TGCGGGCTTCAGTCGAGTTCGATCGGAAATATGGCCGCTCGCTTCGGCTCAATTGCGGGCGACGTGGGTGATTCAACTTGTGCGGCAACCGGTTGCCGCGACGGCGGTGTGTTGGCTGGCTTGCGTGTGCGGCGACGGGCACTCTTCGCCGGCGAGCCTGATGGCGCGGGCGCAGGCGAAGCCTCCTCGCCTGATGTGTGGGTTGCGGAGAGTTGACTGGCGGCGGGCGTAATTTTCCAAATTGCCGGAAATATTCCGCTTACATGCTGCAGGTCTATCAGCCGATTGCGGTGTTTGGGGTTGAGTGGTTCGAGTCGCACATGGGTGGGGGTTTGTTGCGACTCGGCGGGTTCAAAATAGATGCGCTTAAAGGTTGTTGAGAAGTTGCGCATCTCATCAAACCGCACAAGACAATCATCGCCATTCTTGGGCGTTTGGGTTGCCGAGAGCACGATGATATCGCCGTGATGGTAGTGCGGCTCCATTGAATCGCCCTGTATTCGAAGGGCAAACATGTCGTTGGCCGGTTTGTTTGTCGCCCCGACCGCCCCAGGGCCAGGCTCGTCGGTACTGGCTGGCGCGGGTACGTCGCCGTCGGCGATGCCGGCTGGATAATCAAGATCGGTAAACTCCGCCGGGTTGCCTGCGGGCACGCGATTGATCAGGGGCACACGTTGCATTGCAACAGGCTGCTCGGTCGTGGTTTGCCGCGTTAAATTTGGCTCGGTGGCGGCGTAGAGCAGGGCGTCAAGGTTAATGGCGCCGTCGCTTCGTCGGGGTACTTGAGTCTTCATCGTGTCGTGGCGTGCCGCTTGGGCCGCCATTGTCGCCGTCGCGTTGCCCGCTGGTGCTATCAATTGCCGGATGGATCGGGGTGTACGCAGCCAATCCGCCTGTTTGGCAAGTTGGCCCGGCGGCAGTTGCAGCGACGTTTCAATGGCGGAAAGTTTGGCCGGTGATGGCAGGCCCGGGGCCGAGCCGGTCTCGATATTAGACAGATAGGGCTTGGATATGCCGGCGGCGGCGCTCAATTGGTCCAGAGTAAGTTTGAGCAATTCTCGCTTGTGGCGAATGACTCGGCCAAATTCCAGCAGTTCGGCACGATCTATCGCGGTTGGATTTTCATAATCGGCAGGTGGTGGCTTCATAAGGGTGTCCTTTTGTGTAGCGTAGGCCGTTGTATGTTTGTTACATAACAAACATACTAATTGAGGCCGCGATGTATTGCAAGCAGGCTATTCGACTTGGTACTGCCGAGGCCTTTGTGCGGCGAGCGGCGAGCAGATTTGCGTTGGTTGCCCCACCCCGCGTAGTTGGAGACGCTGTGGTTAGCCCGCGACTGGTGGTGGTAATCGGGGCTGCAAGCCGATGGTTCTCTATTGGGCCAGAGGCCTGATTTGGCAGGTTGCGAGATTTAGCGATAGGGGGCGTTCGCTTTTTTGCGAACTTTGGCGTTTCAGGAACTTGCCTGTACCGCAAAGCATGCAGTAAACTATGGTTTCCCATTTTTGGGGGATGGTGTAACGGTAGCACAGCAGACTCTGACTCTGCTTGTCTAGGTTCGAATCCTAGTCCCCCAGTGTTTTGACAGGTTTTGCCCCGAGGCGACAGCGGGCGTCAAAACGTGACTTGAACCTTTATCCATAGGCACTTTCTTGGCCGACGGGCCGCAACCCAACGCGACGGGCGATGACCGGTTTTGACACGGCTTGGCCCAAAAAGCGCTACCAAAATGTGATGACAGCATTTGCTTGCCAATGTGAGCTACCGCACCAATCGAGTGGACAAGTGTGCTGCCCGCCTGGGTACAACACAGCATCAAGCCTTGTACCGACCGGTCATTTACTCTAACCTCTATCGTAGGTTCGATTGCTTGGATGGTTGCGGCGATCGCCCGTCTTGGAGCATTTAATGCGTTCTGACATGACAGTCGGACCAACTCCGACCCTACCGGTCTCGACGCCCCCGGCTGCTCCCAAAAAAGAGACCGGAGGCCATAACCGCTATCTCCTGGCCATTGCAATATTTAAGCTATTGCAGGCCACGATGCTGATTGCCACCGGCGTAACGGCTCTGGTGTTTAGAAAGGCAGATGTGGCGGGACTTTTTAGCCACTGGGCGGCCTACTTTCGCATTGATTCACAGAATTATATTTTTGATGACCTGGTGGCTAAACTCCACCTCATTAACGCGCAAACCATGAAGTATTTGGCGCTGGGAACTTTTTTCTACGGAGTGATTTATATCGTTGAGGGGGTCGGGCTGGCCCTGAAAAAAGTCTGGGCCGAATATGTCATCATTATCGAGACAGCTCTATTTATTCCTTGGGAGGTTTATGAACTTTTTAAAAAGCCCTCACCCGTACATATTGGAATTTTTACTGTCAATATACTGCTGCTGGTGTATCTGATTGTTGTGCGTATCCAAGCCGTCTGGCACAAGAGACACTCGTCGTAAGCCAGCAGCGTCCAGGCCGCATGGCACGGCCTTGCGAATGCGTTATATCGCAAAAACAGCGTCATTATTTGCAAGGAGGACAACGCTGAAATGCTTTTCTTTTAAGCAGCCTCTGCGAAAAAAAAACGGCGAATGTAAACGTTTTTAATGTTCTGGCAGTGGCTGTGCGCGAATGCCGGCGGCATCATGCCCGGTATAGGCCTCTTGAACCATGTAGGCTCCCAGCAGATCCCAGCTTTTGAAGGAGCCTTGGTTCTGACCTTGGCCGGTGTTGGGGTTGTAGGTTTCGTGCAGGCCGCCGGTTTTTTTGATATCAGCCAGCAACGTGGCAACTGTGTTCGTGGCCAGGCGCTGGGCTGCTGCGGTGTAGCCGTAGTTGAGTAATCCGTGCATCACCATATAGTCGCTGACGATCCAGATGGGACCTTGCCAGTAACCATGAACGGGATGATACCAAGGGGTGTTCGGCGCCAAGCTGCGGATGCCAAAAGGCGTCCAGAATTGATGTGGGTTAAGCACATAGCGTGTAATAAGACTGTGCGCCTGCTGCGGGGTTGCCACGTGTGCCCATAGGGGCACAAGGTTGGTCCATTCCGGCACGCGGATGAATTGGCCGGTGCGGCTGTCGCGGTTGTAAAACGTGCCGGCGCGGGCGTCCCAGAGCCGTGTTTGAATCAGATGCTTGAGTTGCCCTGCCAGTTGTTGATAGCGCTGGACATCGGCGGGCTTGTGCAAAAGAACCGCCAGATCGGCCATAGCCAGATACTCGCGGTATATGTAACACGCCAGGTCCACACCCTCGGTACGATCAGCCGGTGCACTGGATACGGCTGGATTATTGTCCACGCCGCTTTCAACGCCATCGAACCAAGTGAACAGGCCGTCGGGGGCGCTTCGGGCGCTGTGCCAGTACCAAAGCGTGTCGGCAAGACGCTTATAATAAGGTTTGAGCCATGCCACGTGGTGCATCGTCAGGCTGGCACGCAGAGCCATTTGGGCCAGGAAGGGCTTGCACATTTCGGGCAAGGCCCATAATTGTTGTCCATCTATTGCGCGGGGAGTGTAGCCTCGGTAAGCCCAGCGACAGTTCGTAAAATGGAGAAAATCCCGCACCGAACCTTCCAGGGCTTTACCGTGGTGGGCATAGCTGAGGGCAACACCCATAAAGTATGTGTCCCAGTCAAATAGTTCGAAATAGCTTGCTCCGGGAATGAGGTATTCGTGGCGTAACTGTCCATTGGGCTTGCGGACAATTTGCCGCCAGTATCCGGCCTTGGCCATGAGTTGTTGCAACTGGTTTTGGAGGACATAAGCCGCGGCGCGGTTGTTGGTTGCTTTGGTAGACTTGCTTGGGGTAACCGGAATTGTTTGCGCGGCAGGCGCAACGCCGGTCCAAAGCGCCAGAGTCAACGCGATCATGGGCACGGTTAGCAGCCGCAGTCGGGGACCAAGCGTGTTTCGCATATAATTCATTCTTGTTCCCGCGTTTTTTTGTTCTGCTTGTTGTGCTGTTTAAGCAAGCTCAACGTTCGCAGGATGGGGTGGTCATAATTTGTCGTGCCAATTGTTTCCAGTAAATCCGGCAATATGTCATCCCGCAGGCTCCAGATTTCTATTTTTAGTCCGGTATCCTTAAAGTAGCGCTCGGTGTCTATCGAACCCGCGCCCTCTTTGGCGAACCAGCAACAATAAACGCGTTTAATTTTACTGGGTTCGAGGCCTGCCTGTTTATAGGTTTGCTCGATATTGGCCAGATAGTTCTTGCCCTTGGAATGGTCTGTTTTGTGGCCATCACGGGCGGGCGGTACTCCGCGGAACTTGCGATCGAATTCCGCATAAAGTTTATTCGCATCGGGGGCAAAACCCAAATCGTGCGTCACACTGACCTCGATGTGGTATTGGGTGTTCTGTTTCGGATTTATTGCCAGCAAATCTAGCTGTCGGTTGTTGCCACGAACCACCTTGACGTCAGCTATGGTAAAGCAGCGCAAGCATAGCTGCAGGTACTGATCGACAATTTGCTCAGCGGCATTCATAATTTTAAAGTATAAGCGTATGGCGTAAGTTTGCCATCATTTTTTTGGTGAATAGCCATTGCGCCATTGCCGCAAGTCCGCAATTAGGCGAAACTGGCCACATTGCATGATTTTACTTGTTTATGGGCAATCCTTATCCCGACTGGTATCCTGTTACGCCAGCGGCGCTGCGTCAGTTTTCGTAAAGCGGTTGTCCTGTCGTTTGGGGACCCCAGAACTCATACCTTGCAGCAAACACCCCAAAGGCAGCAGGGCGCTAAGCCTTGTTCCCAGTGACGCCGCGGTTACACGGCATTATGATACTTTCATAAAGCACGATCGATAGTATGTTGACAGGGGTGATGGTATGTCGAAGCTGAACACGAAGCAGATATCTGAAAGGGCTCGAAAGATAATTTCCGAAAGGTCCGGAGGCATTCGGTACTCCGAATTGGTAAAGCAGATTTCGGGCGAGAGCCCTGAAACGCCGATCAACACGATTAACGGGGCGGTCTGGGATTTAGCGACTCGGTTCCCTAAAGAGATCAGCAAGCCAAGCCGCGGGCTCTTTCAGCCTGCGGCAGGCGTGGCCATATCATTTGAGGTGGAGGAATCATCCGGTCAAAAGTCGGTGGAAAAATATCCGAGGCCGATTTTTATGAGCCTTTTGCCGAATGGCTTAAGAATGATTTAGATGAAGTAACGGCAGTTGCGCCGCTCGGTGGTGCGGGGCTCAAAAATAAATGGGGCACTCCCGATGTGGTTGGTGTTTACAAGCCGACGGCAAATGATTTAATAAAATTTTCCATGGAAATTGTCTCGGCGGAGATCAAAACCGATCCGCAGCAATCCATTACTGCGTTTGGGCAGGCCGTGGCGTATCGTTTGTTCTCTGCAAAAAGCTACATCGCAATGACCAGCGCCATTTCTGACGAAGACCAGAGCCGACTCGAATCGCTTTGCATGCTATTTGGCATTGGGCTGGTTATTTTTAGCCTAGATCCAAAGAGCCCGGATTTTAAGATTAGTGTACGGGCGCAGCGACTTCTCCCCGACATGTTTTATGTGAACGAATTTGCGGAACGTCTTCGCAATCATAATCGTGAAGTGTTTAATCATCTTTTTTGAGTCTTGCAGAGCCGTCATTGTACCGCCGGGTTGCGGCACGGACCGCAGTGTCGCCTCGAAGCCTTGGCGAACGTCGTGGCCAAGCTGCAAGCATGTGCGACCATTATGCGCGCCAAGCGAGCCACGCCATCACACATTAAAATACCGTGCCTGCGGGTGGTGGCAGATCAGGGCGGAGGTGCTTTGTTCGGGTTGAATCATGTGGCTGTCGGAAAGCGTGCAGCCGATGCGCGATGGCTCGAGCAGGGCAAAGAGGTTGTCCTCATCTTCAAGATTGGGGCACGCCGGGTAGCCAAAGCTGTAGCGGCAGCCGGTAAAGTGGCAGGCAAAGAGGTCGCGCATCGTGGGGCCATCGTTGGTGGCAAGGCCCCATTCCTGACGCACGCGTTTGTGCCACATTTCGGCCAAAGCCTCGGCAATCTGCACACCCATGCCATGAATGTACAGGTATTCGGTAAAGTCGCCGCTATGAAACAATTCCTTTTCGTACGCGGCGACATCGGCGCCGGCGGTGGCCACCTGCATGGCCACAACATCGGTGCGGCCGGTCTCTTTCGGCAGGAAAAAGTCGCTCAGGCACCAGCGTTTTTTGTCGGGCTGGCGCGGAAAATGAAAACGCAGGCGTTCGGTCTTGCCATCTTCTTCGTAAATAATCAGGTCATTTTTATCGCTGTTGCACCTGAAGTACCCATAAACAATCTGCGGATGCAGCAGCTTCAGGTCGCGGCACTTTTGTTTAATGCGTTCATAAATGGGCCGCACATGCGACTCGGTAAACTTGCGAAACTCGTCGCGCGGCATATTGCCCGATTTGAACTGCCACTGCCCTCTAAACAGCGCCACTTCGTCTATGTAAGGGAACACCGCATCCACGGGAATATCCTTCACCACGCGCGAGCCTAGAAAGGGCGCCGGCGGAATGACGTTGTCATGGCGAATGTCTGAAACCGCAAAGGCATCGGGTTGCGGGCCGGTTGTAACCGGCGGCGGCTCGACCACGGCCACAGCGCCGCCTTTGCACAAGGTACCGATGCGGTCGGGCGATTCGCCGGTTTCGGCGAGAATCTGTTCCATGCGGCCGGTTGTTATATGATCCATGACCTTGAGGCCTTCAAAGGCGTCTTTGCCAAAGAACAGCGGCCCCTGATAAATGGCTCGAAGGTCTTTTTCAACATATTTGCGCGTCAGCGCTGCGCCGCCAAGGATAACCGGTACGCTAATGCCCAGGCGGTTGAGTTCCTGCAGGTCGTCGCGCATGACAAGGGTGGACTTTACCAGCAAGCCCGAGAGGCCAATGGCATGGGCGTTGTGCTGTTTGGCGGCTTCAATAACATTGGCAATCGGCTGCTTAATGCCCAGGTTATGCACTGTAAAGCCATTGTTCGACAGAATGATATCCACGAGATTCTTGCCAATGTCGTGTACATCGCCTTTTACCGTGGCCAGCACCATGACGCCGCGGCTTTGGCCCTGAGCCTTGGGCATAAATGGCTGCAGGTAGGCGACAGCAGTTTTCATGACCTCGGCGCTTTGGAGCACAAACGGGAGCTGCATTTGTCCACTGCCGAATAATTCACCAACCACTTTCATGCCGGCGAGCAGGTGGTCGTTGATGATGTCCAGCGGGGGGTATTTCTGCAGTGCCTCATCGAGATGTGCGGGAAGCTTTTGTTTGTCGCCATCAATAATGTGGCGTTTGAGTTTTTCTTCCAGCGGCAACTGCTCGGTGGTGTCGGCTTCGCGGGCGGGAGCGCCCAGCGTGCTTAACAGCCCCAGCGGGTTGTAGTCGGCGGTGGCGCGATCGTAAATAAGGTCCATCGCCCATTGGTAATGTTCGGGTTCAATTTTATTCTGGGGCAATATTTTGCTGGCATGCACAATGGCCGAGGTCAGGCCGGCTTTCACGCACTCGTTAAAAAACGCGCTGTTGATCACCAGCCGCGCATAGGGCTTTAAGCCAAACGAAACATTGGAGAGGCCCAGTGTGGTATGGCAATTGGGAAACTCGGCGCTGATGCGGCGGATGCCCTCAATGGTTTCGAGCGCCAGGCGGCGCACTTCGTCCTGTCCGGTGACGATGGGGAATATCAGTGGGTCAAAGTAGATGTCGGTTTCAGGTATGCCGTACTTTTTAACCAAAAGCTCGTAGAGCCGGCGGGCGATGGCCACCTTGCGGTCGGCGGTTTTGCCCATGGCTTCAACCTTGTCTTCGTCAATGGTTCCGGCGACAACGGCCGCACCGTATCGCTTGAGTAAGCCGGCCATTTTGGCGAGCTTTTCTTCGCCATCCTCAAGGTTGATGGAATTGACAATGCACTTGCCCGGCGCCACCTGCAGGCCGGCTTCAATAACATCAAGCTGGGTGGAATCAATCATCAGCGGGGCGGTTACTTCTTTGGCGAAGCGCCGTACCACTTCGTGCATGTCGGGTACGCCATTGCGGCCAACATAGTCAACGCAAACATCCACCACGTGCGAGCCTTCTTTAACCTGCTCGCGGCCAATGGACACCAGTTGGTCCCAGTCTTGAGCCAGGAGGCAGTCGCGGAACTTTTTGGAGCCATTGGTATTGGTGCGTTCGCCAATAATAAGTATGGAATTATCCTGGCGCGCCGGCACCGAGGCATAAAGCGAAGACACCGCCGAGGTGCCAGCAACGGTGGCAGCAGCAAACATACCGCGCGAAGCCGGGGTGAGGCCCGCTACGGCCTCGGCGACGGCGGCGATGTGTTTGGGCGTGGTACCGCAGCAGCCGCCGACGATGTTGACTCCAAAAGTGGTGACAAACTCCCGATGCGCTTTGGCGAGTTCTTCGGGGCTAAGCGGAAAATGCGTTTTGCCATCATGCAGCACCGGCAGGCCCGCGTTGGGCTGTACCGAGAGATAGCGCGTGCTTTCGCGGCTGAGTGTTTCCACATGCGGCCGCATAAGTTCCGGCCCGGTGGCGCAGTTCATGCCCAGCACATCCACCGGCAGGGCTTCGAGGGTTGTGATAACGCTGCTCATTTCGGTGCCGAGCAGCATGGTGCCTACCGTTTCCATGGTTACCTGCACCATGATGGGTACACGATGGTTACGTTCGCGCATGATGTCGAGCGCTGCGATCACGGCCACCTTGGCCTGCAGCAGGTCAAAGCAGGTTTCAATAAGGATTGCGTCAACATTGCCATCGAGCAGGCCGCGCATCTGCTCCTGATAGCTATCGAGCATGATGTCAAATGTGGTGTTGCCCAGCGTGATTGCCTTGGTGCCCGGCCCTATGGAGCCGGCGACAAAACGCGGTCGTTTCGGAGTAGAAAACTTATCCGCGGCTTTACGCGCAAGCTCGGCGGCGGTGCGATTAATTTCGCGGCAGCGGTCCTGCAGGCCAAACTCGGCCAGCACAATTTTGCTGGCGCCAAACGTATCGGTTTCAACCGTATCAGAGCCAGCGGCATAGTACCGCGTGTGAATATCTTCAATAACATCAGGTCGGCTCAGCACCAGAACTTCGGGACAGTTTTCGAGGTTCCAGAAATCAGAGAGTTGCAGGTCGGCTTCAAAAATCTGCGTTCCCAGACCGCCATCAAACACCATCACGCGCTGGCGCAGCATATCTAAAAATGGATGCTGGGCCATGGGGCGATCAAATGCGGTATTTAGAATGTAGTTGTTAATATCCATCATGTTTTACACTCGGTTGAATCAGCGGCCCGGCCTCGGGTTGTGTTTGCCAAAACCGCCAGGCCCGCGGCCAAACTTACCTTGGGGCAGCCGCCTTGCGCCCGGCCCGAACTTGCGATCCATCGCTGGCGGCGCTGGAGAAAAACGACGCTTGGTGCTGGCCCGTGGTTTACCCGGTGCAACGGGCGCAATCGGCGTGCGGCCGGCAGCGGGGCGGTCGGGGGTGCTGCGGCGCTGTCCGGCCTCGGCTGCGATGCGGCGGCGCTCCTTGGCCATTTCTTTGTTTTCAAACCATGTCTGTGTTGCGGCTCGTTTTTGCTCATGAAAATCGGCGGATGTCGCCTTGCGCAGCCATGCTACTTCCTGCTCGGTAAGCCGGCGGAATTGGCCCGGCTCAAGGCCTTTAAGTGTGATTTTTTCGGCCATGGCCACGCGAAAAAGATCGCGAACTTTATGGCCCGTGCGGGCCAGTACGCGGCGGATTTCGCGGTTTTTACGTTCAACGAGTCGCACTTCCAGCACGGTGTCGTGGCGGTCGCGGGCCAGCAATCGCAGGCGAAAGCCTTCACTTTTAACGCCCGGCCCGGTGCCCTGCTCGGGTCCAAGCCATACGCCCTTGCGAAGGCGCTCGATAGCATCGGCTCCCATGCGTCCATCCACGCGCACCACATACGTTTTTTCGACGCCATAACGTGGATGCGTCAAACGGTGCGCCAGCTCTCCATCGTTGGTCATCATCAGCAACCCGCGCGCGTCCATGTCGAGCCGGCCGACAGGAAAGACTCTCTCGGTGATGCCGGTCATAAGCTCGCCCACGGTTTTTCGGTCCGCGGGGTCGTGGTTTGTTACCAGTACGCCCTTGGGTTTGTGCAGCAGGTAATAGGCGTGCGTTTCCTGCTTAATGGGTTCGAGCACTTGTTCGCCGACAGTTATTTGATCGCTATCTGGATCAATAAGAACGGGTAAAGTGGTTTTGATTTCGCCATTGACGCGCACCTGCCCCTGCGTAATAAGCTCCTCGCACTTGCGGCGGGAGGCGATGCCGCAGTCGGCCATGAATTTTTGCAATCTGATGTTCATAATTAATGATGTTGTGTAAACGCCCTATCAGCCCGGTAAATACCGCAGCGTTAATGAGGCAACGCAGCCTCCAAAATGACCAGCGGACTTACGACATTGACGCGTGGATTGTTGAGTTTGGCGGGCAGCAGCACCGTTTCACCGGGGGCGATGGCGGTGATGGGCTGATTGTCGCCCTGCAGCAGCGCCTGTCCGGCGAGCACAATCCAGACCAAAGCTCGGCCTGTGGGCAGTGGTTGTACCCCGGACGCCAGCGACCGTCGCTGAAGTGTAAAATATTCGCAATGCACCAGCGGTGTGTTCTGCCAATGCTTGTCGGCGGTTGCGGCGGGCGGCGGCAGCGCGGCGGCCGGGGCGCCAAAGTTGATAACCTCCAACGCCTCGGCCACGTGAAGTTTGCGCGGCGTGCCATCCGAACCGAGGCGGTTCCAATCAAACACGCGAAAGGTGGTGTCGCTTGGGGTTTGCACTTCGGCCACCAATACGCCAGCGCCCAATGCGTGCACCGTGCCCGACGCGAGGTAATGGCAGTCGCCGGGTTTGACGGCAATGCTTTGGAGCAAATTGGCGACAGAGCCATCGGCCAGAGCGGCTTTAAAGCTTGCGGCATCCACTCCGGGTTTAACGCCCTTGTATATTTTTGCGCCCGGCTCGGCGGCAAGTACATACCATGCTTCACTCTTAAGATGCGCTGCGGGATGGCTTTTAACATAGGCGGCATCGGGGTGTACCTGCACCGAAAGGTCTCGGCGCGCATCCAAAAACTTTATAAGCAGCGGAAAATAGCCTGTGGTGGGAGCTTGGGCAGGTCCAAAAATTTCTTCGCCTTGCTCGCTAAGCACCCTGCGCAGCGGCTGCCCCTGCAAAGGGCCGTTGCCAATGGTGCTCGAAAGGCTGCCGTCGCTGGCGGCTCCGGCTGAGTCGCTGCCGACCGAACCGGGGGGTAAATCGGCAAGTTCCCACGATTCGCCGACGTTGCGGCTGCGAAGAGAGGCGGGCACAGGGCGGCCGAGGACCACAACGAGGTTGCGGCCACCCCAGATGCGTTCCTGAAACACCGGATGGAACTTAAGCGGATACATAAAGCCTCATTGCAAACAGGGGGCTGTGCCCCAGTCGCTTGCCTGCCGCGGCAAGTTACACTATCATTATATCCGGATGAACGGATTATTGCCAGACAATTCTGCCGGCGCCAAACCCGCCACCGCCCAATGGGCCGAGCTGCTGCGAACACTTGCCGACCCCATGCGACTGCGCATCATACGTCTTTTGGAGCAGGCCGCCCAGTCAGGCCTGCGCGTGGGCGAACTCGCCGCAGCGCTCAAATTGCCGCAGTCCACCGTCAGCCGACACATTAAAGCGCTGGCCGATGCCGGCCTTACCGCCACGCAGCGCGAGGGTACCTCGTCGTTGTATCGGCTAAGCGACGCTGCGGCTCGCGGTTCGCTTAAGCAACTGCGAGCGTTGGCCGGTGAGTTTATAAAAAACGACCCGCAAATGCAGACCGATGCCCGCCGGCTGGCACGCGTGCTGGAACGACGTTATGACGGGCCGGATGGCATCTTCAGCGCGCTGGCTCCCGATTGGGACAACATACGCCGTCGCTGGTTTGGCGAGACCTTTCAGCTTGAAGCCATGCTCGCGGTGCTTAACCCGCAGTGGGTGGTCGGTGACCTTGGCGCCGGCACCGGGGCCATGCTGCCGCTATTGTGCCCGCATGTGGCCAAGGTGATCGCCATTGAGCCATCCGTTGCCATGCTCAAGGCGGCCCGCCGCCGGGTGGCAGATCTCAAACTTGAAAACGCGGAACTTGCACAAGGCTCGCTGGAGCATTTGCCCATCGCGGAGCAAACGCTGGATGTGGCGCTGGTACTGTTGGTGCTTCATCATGTTGCGGACATGGGCGTAGCCCTGGCTGAAATGCACCGGGCACTCAAGCCCGGCGGCCTGCTGCTGGTGGTGGACCTTTTGCCGCACAAAATAACCATGTTTCGCGAAAAAATGGGGCATCGCCGCATGGGTTTTGACCCGGCGGATCTGATGCTTCAACTGGCCGGAAGCGGCTTTGACGGCGCTCGCTGGCACACGCTGCCGGCAAGGGCAGCCCGTTCGCCCGAGGCCGGCATAACCGTACCTGATTTGTTTGTGTTGCGGGCGATACGTTCGCCCGCTGTTGTTTCAGCGCCAGCCGCCAACTAGCCGGGTGGCAGCGTACAAATGGCTTATTGAGCCGGAAAGGGAATATCTCATGGCTGTAAAGCACGACGTGAAGGATCTTTCGCTTGCGAAAGAGGGAAAAAAGCGCATTGAATGGGCCGACAAGGACATGCCCGTGCTGCGCATGGTGCGCGAACGCTTCGCCAAAGAAAAGCCGCTGGCCGGCTACCGCATGGCGGCGTGCCTGCACATCACCACCGAAACGGCCAACCTGGCCCGCGCCCTGCAGGCCGGTGGAGCGGAACTCGCTCTCTGCGCCAGCAACCCGCTTTCAACCCAGGATGACAATGCCGCATCGCTGGTAGCGGACTTCGGCATTTCGGTTTACGCCATCAAAGGCGAAGACCGCGATACCTACTACCGGCACATGAACACCGCATTGGACATCAAGCCCAACGTCACCATGGATGATGGCGCTGACCTGGTAAGCCTCCTGCACTCCACCCGCAGCGACCTTGCGGACAACATTGTGGCCTCCATGGAAGAAACCACCACAGGCGTTATTCGCCTGCGCGCTATGGAAAAAGCCAACATCCTGAAGTTTCCGGTGGTGGCGGTTAACGACGCCCAGTGCAAACACTTTTTCGACAATCGTTATGGCACCGGCCAAAGCACCATTGATGGCGTCATTCGCGCGACCGATCACCTGATTGCCGGCAAAAAGGTTGTGGTCTGCGGCTACGGCTGGTGCGGCAAAGGCGTGGCGTCACGCGTACGGGGCCTTGGCGCCAACACCATCGTTACGGAGATCAATCCAATTCGCGCCATTGAAGCTACCATGGATGGCTTTTGGGTTATGCCCATGAGCGAGGCGGCCAAAATCGGCGATGTGTTCATTACGGTTACGGGCAACATGCATGTGATTCGCCAGGAACACTTTGACGTTATGAAAGACAACGCTCTGGTGTGCAACTCCGGCCACTTTAACGTTGAACTCGACCTCGACACGCTTGAGAAAAAAGCCAAATCCATCCGCAAACATGTCCGCGAGTTTGTGGACGAATACACGCTCGCCAATGGCCGGCGCATTCAAGTGTTGGGTGAAGGCCGCCTGATTAACCTTGCCGCCGCACACGGCCACCCGGCTTCGGTCATGGACATGAGCTTTGCGGTACAGGCCCTGGCCACCGAATGGGCCATTAAAAACAAGGCTAAGCTGGGTAAGCATGTGCACGATGTGCCGCTGGAAATTGACGAATGGGTTGCGGCCCTCAAGCTCGAAAGCATGGGCATCAACATAGACAAGCTCACGGCCGAGCAGGTCAAGTATCTGGCCAGCCACGACATGGGTACCTGATGTCAGCCCGGCAGCGGGTTCTATCTGACGTAATATCATTTGGCGGAGCGCTGCGGCACGTTGCAGCGCTCCGCTTTTCTTTTAGCGGGCGGCTCTGCTTATGGTCAAGGCGATCGCACCGCCTTGCCTCTTTTGGCGTACGGTATTTTGGGCGGCTCGGCGACAGGGTTGACGGCTTTACGCACTATGATATTGCGGGTAAAACCTTTGTGCCGTACTGTAAGTGAGTATGGCCGCGCACGATTGTGGTCGGCCGGTTGCAGTTGGCCGCGTCGGGTGGTTGGCCGGGCTGCTTGCTCGCTGGCTCGTTATAAGTACTGGTTTCATGCCAATAGAGGAAGCCCGCAATGGTCGCTGACGCTAAATCTGTAAGCCTTCAGGCGCTGCTGATGTGCGATGTCGTAGCGCACAGCGAGCGATTAAGCTCACTGAATATTATTGGCATTTTTCATGCCATACGCATGACGGCCTTTCCGGCGGCGATGCCGCAGTTCAGCGTCTATGTTGCATGGCTGGGTGGCTCGGCCCAGACACCGTTGGAGGTACGATTAATTGATCCGGATGGCAAGGTAATCACGGCCTCCAAGCCCATGCCTTCGGCTCCGCTTTTAGACGCTTCACTGCCACAACAATCGGTTTTTGTATTCGGCGGGGTACGCGTGGAAAAACCCGGCAATCACGCGGTACAGGCGTTTGCCGGGAGAGAGTATTTGGGGGAAGCCCCGCTGCGCATTGATGGTTAGGCGGGCAAAGGTCGCGGCCGGGCCTGGTGTTGAGTTAATGTTCTAGGAGAAGTTTATGGTTGCGAAGCGTCATTTGTGCCGGTGGATTATGTTGCTGCTGGCTGGTGTGCTGTCGGCAGGCTCCAGCGCGGTGGCAGTAGCCAAGCCGCCTGCGCCAACAGCGCAAGTCATACCCGTTTTTCCGAATTTGAAGGTTGCAAAGGCTAAGCAGACCGTGGCCAGTTATGCGTGGCCCACGTTGCAGTACTTTCCCGCGCCCGCGGCCAGGGCCAATGGCGCCGCCGTTGTTATTTGCCCTGGTGGTGGCTATGCCGTAGAGGTCATGCAGTGGGAAGGGTATGGTCCCGCCGCATGGATGAATAAGCTGGGCGTTGCGGCATTTGTGCTAAAGTACCGTCTGCCGCAGGGTAAACTCCCGCCGAGTGGCGTGCCGTGGCCGCTGCAGGATGTGCGGCGTGCGGTACAAATTATTCGTGCGCATGCGCAACAGTGGCACATTGATCCGCACCGCATCGGCGTCATGGGCTTTTCGGCAGGAGGGCATTTGGCATCCATGGCGGGAACGCACTGGTTGCCGGCCAATCCCAATGCCGCCGATCCACTCAACCGGTTCAGCACGCGCCCTGACTTTTTAGTTTTGGGTTACCCGGTTATTTCAATGAAGCGGTCCATTGCTCATATGGGTTCGCGGCGGAATCTGTTGGGCAGGCATGCGCCCCACAGTGAAGTGCTCTATTTTTCCAGCGAACTTCAGGTAAACGCGACAACGCCACCCACATTTATAACGTGCGCCCGGGATGATAATATCGTTCCAATTCAAAACAGTATTCGCTTTGCCGCCGCGATGCGCAAGGCGGGTGTCCCCTGCGATTTTAAGCTGTTTAACGTTGGCGGCCACGGCTTTGGATTGGGTCGTCCCGGCCAAGATTCAGACGCATGGACTGGCGACTGCGCCCGCTGGCTGAAAAAAATGGGATTTCTCGCCCGTAAGTGATAATCAAAACACAAGGTGCTCATTGCTGGCCGGAACTCGGTTTGAGTTCCAGGCGATTCAGGAATGCTGTACCCAAAGAACAGTACCTTTGCAGTGGGCAATTTTTAGAACTCACCGCTTGCACAATATGTGGCGCGCGTTCGTAATTCGGTCAAATAAAGACCATTACACGTTTGGCGGCTGGACCTGCCGGCTCTGACGCTGCCACTTTAATTTATTATTGCCTCAAGTGACCAGTGCTTTTTGCTTGCTTTGGGCTTGAGGCCGGAGTGAGAGCCTGCCCGGGGCAAGTGGGGGTCATTGCGGCGCTATTTACGCGGCCGTGAGGCCTATATCGCCTCGCCGCCCATGGTGCCATCGCTGATGCGCACCACGTTTTCCAGTGGCAGCACGAAAATCTTGCCATCCCCCACATTGCCCTTAGGCCCCGTACCTGTGCGGGCGCCTTTGAGAATGGCGTCAATCGTGGGCTTTACAAAATTATCGTTGACGGCAATGTCGAGGCGAACCTTTCGAATGAGGTTGACCTGCATGGGCTGGCCACGGAAGTATTCGGTATGACCTTTTTGGCGGCCATAGCCCTGCACATCGCTTACAGTGAGGCGAAATACCTCAACATCTATGAGGGCCTGCTTAACCGCTTCGAGCCGGTAGGGTTGAATGATTGCGATAATCCATTTCATGTTTTTGCTCCAGAAAATGTGTCCCCGCCATGGGCGGCGCTACCTGTCGCATAATGCCTATTATATACCGTGGTGGCTGCTTATGCCGCATTGCTCGGCAGCGAAATGGCCGGTTCGGGCAGCGTGCCCACATCCCAGCCGTTTTCGCCATGGATGCCCACATCCAGGCCTTCAAGCTCGACCGCCTCCGGCACGCGCAGGCCGATTGTTTTATCAATGACGATGGCAATGATGGCGGTGCCAACGGCGGCGTATGCCACGGCGTTGACCGCACCAAGTAATTGCCACAGCAGTTGCAGCGGGTTGCCCAGCAGCAGGCCGTTGGGGCCACCATGCCCGTTGACGGCCGCACTGGCAAATACACCCGTCAGCAGCAGTCCTAAGAATCCGCCCATGGCATGCACGCTAAAAACATCCAGCGAGTCGTCGTAGCCAAACAGCGACTTAATTTGCGAACCCCAATAGCACACCACGCCCGCAAGCAGGCCGATGATGGGTGCCGCCCAGATGGTCACAAATCCGCATGCGGGCGTGATGCCTACCAATCCCGCGATAAATCCAGTGGCAATGCCCAGCGTGGTGGGGCGGCGGTGATGAATGTATTCGGCCATCATCCAGCCGAGGCCTCCGAGTGCTGCGGCCAAGGTAGAGTTAATGAACGTAACGCACGCGAGCGTATTGGAGCCGTAGGCCGAGCCTACATTAAAACCGTACCAGCCAAACCAGAGCAGGCCGGCGCCGGTGAGTGTAAGGCCAAGCGAATTAGGTTGAATAACGTGCCGCGGATAGCCGAGCCGCTTTCCGACAAACCAGCAGAGTACCAAGCCTGAGACGCCGGATGGAATTTCAACGACTGTGCCGCCGGCAAAGTCTATGCAGCCTCCCTTGGCTCCGAACAGGTGGCCAATATTGGCGATCCAACCCTGTCCATCGGGACTCCAGATTGCGTGCGCGAGCGGGTCGTAAACCAAAAAAGCCCATAGCACCAAAAATGCGATCCAGGCGCTGAATTTCATTCTCTCCGCCACGGAGCCGGCAATAAGCGCCGGTGTAATGATGGCAAACATGAGTTGAAACATGCAGTAGGCGCCTTCGGGAATAACCTGCCCGCCAGGCGCAAAGACGGTGGCATGGGTGGCGCGGTTGGCCAAGTTATTAAAAAACAGCCGGGCGGTATCCCAGCCAATAAAGCCGTGGAGGTGGCTGGTGCCAAAAGCCAGGGCATAGCCGCCCAAAAACCATTGCAATGTAATGATGGCCAGTGCGGAATAGGAGGTCATCATGATGGCGAGGAGGTTCTTTTTACGGACAATGCCGCCATAAAATAGCGCCAGGCCGCGCATCATGACCATTACCAGTGCGGCCGAAACCATCATCCAGGCGGTGGCACCGGGGCTGGGCGCAACATGTGCTTGCGCTGCGGCGGCCAGCGTTGTTGCCAGCTTTGGCGCCCCCGATGAAATTGGTGCCTGGGCTGCTGCCTGACATGTCGTTCCGAGCAGTACGACCGCTGCGCCGGCGAAGGTACAACCGCCAAGTGCCAATCGCCGCTTAAGGGCATTGGCCCTCGTAAAAACACATTGCATGAAAAAGGCTCCTACCAACGCTGCCGCGCAGGCTCGCCAAGGGCGTGTTACTGCCGACATCGCTCATTTCCGGCAACGTTATAGCTTATATATTGAGCATTTCAAGGTGTGCTGTGTTTATAAAAATTGCTATGCGGCGAGTTTCGGCCCTTTTATCAGGCTAAATGTATTGATAATCCTAAAAATTATGCAGATGCCGCCTTAAAAAAGCGTATATTTTATGCACAAAAAGCCGACGTGCTCAAAGCACGTCGGCTTGGTGAGATGTAAACTAGTAATGTGAAGCAGGGCTTCGAGACAACCGTCTCAAAGGCGGTGTCGCTGCTATATTGCCTCGCCACCTATGGTGCCATCGCTGATGCGCACTACGTTTTCGAGTGGCATTACGAAAATTTTACCATCACCCACATTGCCTTTGGGGCCGGTACCCGTGCGGGCGCCCTTGAGAACGGCGTTGATGGTGGGTTGCAGAAAGTTATCGTTGACGGCAATTTCAAGGCGGACCTTGCGAATGAGATTCACCTGCATGGCCTGGCCCCGAAAATACTCGGTGTGGCCTTTCTGGCGGCCGTAGCCCTGCACATCGCTTACGGTGAGTCGAAATACTTCAACCTCTATAAGGGCTTGCTTAACAGCTTCAAGCCGATGAGGTTGAATGATGGCGACAATTAACTTCATAATCTTCTCCAAAATAAGTCAAAGGTTGAGGAAACAAAGGGCGGAGCCGGCGCCGCAGCGAGCGGCTCCGCCCAGAACAGACCAAAGTTAAGCGGCTCCCGGCAGCGTGATGGCGGGTTCGGGCAGCGTGCCCACATCCCAGCCATTTTCGCCATGTATGCCGATGTCGAGGCCTTCGATTTCCACCGACTCCGACACGCGAAGACCGATGGTTTTATCGAGTACGATGGCAATGATGGCGGTTACAACTGCCGAGTAAATTACGGCATTGCTCGCGGCGAGGAACTGCCACAGCACCTGAATGGGGTTGCCTTCGACCAGGCCGTTGGGGCCGCCGTGACCGTTGAGCGCGGCACTGGCAAACACGCCGGTGAGCAGTGCGCCCAAGAATCCGCCGACTGCGTGTACGCCAAAGGCATCGAGGGCGTCATCGTAACCAAAGATGGTTTTGATTTGAGCACCCCAGTAGCAGACGATGCCAGCGAGCACGCCGATGATCGGAGCCGACCAGATTGTAACGTAACCGCATGCGGGGGTAATGGCGACAAGGCCGGCGACAAAACCCGAAGCGATGCCCAAGGTAGTGGACCGCCGGTGGTGGAGCCATTCGGCGGTAATCCAGCCCAGGCCGCCCAAAGCGGTGGCGATGGTGGTGTTGGTAAAGGCGATGCAAGCCAGGTAGTTGGACCCATTGGCCGAACCAGCGTTAAAGCCATACCAGCCAAACCAGAGCAAACCAGCACCGGTAAGAGTAAGGCCCAGCGAGTTGGGCTGAATGACATGTCTGGGGAAGCCAAGGCGGCGTCCGAGGAACAGACATAAAATCAGACCCGACACACCGGACGAAATATGCACGACCGTTCCACCGGCAAAGTCTACAGCTCCACCGGTCGAGCCAAGCAGCGTGCCGATGTTGGTCATCCAGCCGTTGCCATCGGGGCTCCATACGGCGTGAGCCAGGGGGTCGTAAACAAAGTATGCCCAGAGGAAAATAAATGCCACCCATGCGCTGAACTTCATGCGTTCGGCCACCGAGCCGGCAATGAGGGCCGGGGTGATAATGGCAAACATAAGCTGGAACATGGAGTAGACGGCTTCGGGAATGTTTTGCCCGCCGGGAGCAAATGCCGTTGTGGTGCGCTGCGACAAATTCAAAAGAAACATGCGACTGTTGTCCCAGCCGATGAATCCGTGAAGGTGACTTGTGCCGAAAGCGAGAGAGTAGCCGCCAAGGAACCATTGCAAGCTAATCACGCCAAGAGCAGCATAGGAGGTCATCATGGTTGCCAGGAAATTCTTCTTACGGACAATACCGCCGTAGTAGAGTGCGAGGCCGGGCATCATGATCATCACCAGAGCAGTGGACGCAAGCATCCACGACGTTGCACCGGTATCAATGGGCGCAACCGCCGGCACCGCCGGGGCTGTGGCAGCAGCTTGTGTGGCAGCAGCGACGGGGGCTGCTACCGGAGCGGTGGCTGCCTGGCCCCATGCCGGAGCAGCCACAAACATCAGCATGGTTGCGATAGCGCAAATACCTATCAGGCATTTGCGGGGCCGGATGGCCCAAAACATCTTCCACGGTGTTGGCATAAGATACGCCTCCTTAAAAAAAGTTCGCACAAACACGCCCACGCGACTGTGCTTGGGACTTTGCCCAAAAACCTGGCGGATATTTTCCTCCAGTTGCTGGTTGCCGTGGCCACGGCACCGACTCTCTGGAGTGAAGGCCCAATGGGCCAATGCTTGCGGCATCCGCCTAAAAGCCGAGCATCGCTGCTACATAAACAAAACCTATGCCAACAAATAGGCATGGACTTAAAAAATAGGGAAATGGATGGAAAAATATCCTTAAATAGGCCTATTTTGCGTGACTTTCGCCATTCCTGATCATATTCGGGCAGGGGTGGACTGTGGGTGTCAATTGACTAATAAGTAGGCAATTGTTCTGCTGTAAGATGAAGGCTGCTGGTATATGTGGCAGCGGGTGGTCGCGGCATGCTGCGGCATCTTGGCGAATGCGCCAACGGCATAACGACCGCTGGCCTCCTTCGTCACTGGTTCTTCTGGTTAAGGCGGTCTTTGGCAAAAAGCGTATTTGCACTATCTGCCATTTGATTTACAATCGTAAACTAATAACGTGTCGTAAATTTTGAATTGCGGAGCTAAAATGATGGCCCAGTTGATACCCGAGAGTTCTGAATCGCTTACCCGAATGGCCAACGAAATTTTTGAGCTAACCAAAATGGCTTGGCGCCAGCGTCTGGCCGTGCGTGCATCCGATACTGAAACCGAGCTTTCGGAGTCGCAGTTTCTGACACTCGACTCGCTGATTCGGCAGGACAGGCAGACGGTGGGTGAACTGCAGCGCTATCTTGGCGTGATACCCGCGCAGATGTCGCGCATTATTCGCTCGCTTGAAGGCGGCTTTCCTCGACCACTCATCGCCTGCGCCCTTAACCCCAAAGACAAGCGAAAAATTGATGTCACGCTTACCGCAGCCGGCCGCACCGTCTACGAGACATTTAAGCAGGGACGATTGGAGCGATCGCTTTATATTTTGCGCGGGCTAAGCCACCAGGACCGAACTGATTTTGTGCGTGTGTGCCAGCACATGCGAGACCTGTACGCCAAAGATGAAGCAACCCGCAGCGCCGACTCAGGCGGCGCGGCATCGTCCGGAGAGGAGCCGCTCTAAAGTAACGCCCAGGCCGCTTCGATGAACTGTGTCTGCCTTTTGATGCCGTTATTTTGCTTCGTCTGATCAAACAAACCTTGTGATTGCAAAGCACCAAAGAAAGGGTTGCCGGTTGGACTGATCTTCCCAAGCATTATCAGCGGCTTTCGGTGATGGCGCCGCCCGTATCATGTCGTCGTTTGGCGGTGCTAACAATGCCTCCGCAGCCGCTGATGTAAAGGCCCCAAACTCTGCCCACAAAGCGACGCCTGACCGCCGCAGCACTGTTAAACCGTCTGGCGTGTTTGGCTCGTGTCATATCAATACGCTGTGACAATGTTCATTTCGCGTACGCCGCCGAAGTACATGGCGTCTACATGCCCGTCAAAGAATAGCACGTTGGCCGCGCCGCTTGTGGGGCCATTGGAATAGTGCCGGTAACGCAGGCCTGAATCACCTTTGCCGATGACTGGCCCGCCGTCGTGATTGCCGGCGGCGAGGCGACCATCCACTGGCAGCCTGCGGCTGGGGTCGGGCATCATGTACTTACGCTGCCGCAGTGCCCAACTGAAGGCGCACGCTGCGTTTCCTTGTGCGTTCTGATTGGCATCGCCCAAGGCGATAATTTCGCTCGGACGCTGAATCATGCCGATCAGGCCGGGGTTGTGACTGGATCCAAAAGCGTTTGGATTGGCCGCATACGTGCAGCCAAAGTTGCTTTGAACCTTCATGGCGCTGGCCGGGCAGCGAAGCAGCAATGCATATTGTTGTTCGGCGGTTTGCCGCGACTGGCCGGCAAGAGCGCCGGGAACCTGTGCTGGCAAACCAAGCTTGAAGTCCACCAGCGCGTCGCTCCACCGCACGCCGTATGAGGTACGCAGCGCTGGCAGCAGGCCGCCATTGGTAGACGTATAGGACAGTGTCAGTGCGCCGAGTTGCCTGAGGTTGCCTTGGCACGCCGTGCTTTCGGAGGCCTGGCGCATCCGCGAAATGATGGGCACCAGGAGCACGCCCAGCATCAGCACGACAATCGCCACCACGGCTGCTTCCGCCAAAGAAAAGTTCTTGCTGTTCATCTCTCTCTACCTCCTGATTTACCGGAGCATCTCGGCAACTACGCCTTGCTCCCAGGGCCGCCAAACACTGCGACCCTGCTTGTCAATACAACCATTGCACAAACCACACCGACGGATGCTCGAAACTGAACCTGAATGTTTCCGTCGTCGTTCTGCAGCGATGTGATGCACGCTGCTGGAGTCTTCATCGGACGCCCGACCGCCAATCCTGCAGCGAAAAAGTGATCGGAAAGTAAGTGCGGTGGCCAAAAGATAATGATGCCCACAGCAGAGGGCATTTAGTGGTTTTATGGGCCGTCCGGCAGAAGTTCGCCTGCAATGTCTATCAGGTCTTGATTTAAGAGGCGGCTACACGGGTCGGTAATGACCGGGAATCCAACGCCAGCCGCGCCATGTCCGCTGCCAATGGCCCGGCACCCAAACACCACCCGGTGCGGCATGAACATAATAGCCGCCAATCCATAAATACCGTCCTGCGCGCCAGGCCCAGTGGCCGCGAATCCAGACTGCGCCTGCGTATGGCGGAGCTGGAATCACCTCATATTGTGGTGGCGGAGGTGCGGGCCGTACAACTACCACACGCCGTGGGGCGCAGCCTCCAAGCGAAATCGCCACCACGGCCATTGCAGCCCAACTGGCCCATTGCGGCCAGCGTTTACCAAACTTATTGCCTGCCATGTGTTGCTCCATTGGGTGCCGACGGCCTTCGCGCATTTGCTCGACTGACTCCATCAGCAGTAACACGCCCCAGCGGCCAAAAGTTGCAGGAAGTTGCATGCTTCGAAAACAATATTTTATTGGCGGTTATCGGAGCCGCGATATCCCCTTGACTGAATTGCCGACCCCCCGTGTTGACTCCACACCAACAGCATCAGCCGATCGGTCGCGATCGCTGACTTTTGAATTTATTGCATGTGGCTCAACTGGGCCAGTTTGGACAGGATGACGGCTTTGAGTTTAAGTTTATCGCCGACGGGCAATCGTTCGGGTAATTCATCTGCGGGGCTATTGTTTAGCGCAGGCGTGGAGGCAGCCACGTGCCCAGGCGTCTTCTTTCTCGCCTTCGGCCGAATGGTGGCAGACGGCTTTGCCTTTGCCAAACGCGCTGGCGATAATTCTTGGACAATGGGCCATTGGAATTTAATCCGGAACAGTCGCTTGCCCGGCGGCACCACTGGATAATTGCGCTTCAGTTCGGCCAGCAGTTCCGCAAGGCTCTCGAAGCCATCGGCTTGGGCGTCAGCTTCGTCAAGCGCATGGAGGCCTGAGAGTTCTTCAATGGACAAAATCTTCATTCGTCCCAAACCCGGGGTAAACGATACCTGCCCCGGCTTAACGATGGCGTGGCTCCAAAAGCGAATGGTCTGGCGTTTTTTACCTGCTTTTACCAGGTCAACAAGATGTTTTTTAAGCAGAAGCATGCGTAGAGCGTATCCATCGGCTAACAGAATCACAAGACTTCATCGCGTCAGGCGGCATGCTGATGCATGCTATCTTGCGTCAACAAAAACCGCAAATAGCATTTATAAAGAATCGCGCCTGTAAAAGAGGTCACAGTAGTCAAGCTCCCAGAGATAAACTGTCCGCGACAGCGTTGTGGTCATGAAATCATCGCCTCTGGCTTTTGGCGCATAAGCGGCGTCCGGTTCGCGAGTAAACATTGAAGGTAATGACATGCAAGCGGCCAAAGGCGGTTTGCTGCCAAAGCGCAGTCAGCCTTGAAGCATATTGCCCGGTCCTGCAGTTGCTCGCACTAACTAATAGACTTTGTTTCATCGAATGCCGTAATTCATGATAAATGGCGCTTCGACTTGTCTGCTGAAAGTAAGTGCGTTATAGTTTGAAGCTACCGATGAGCATTTTAATCGGCGGCAGGTATCTTTATCAGGAGCGCTGGTATGAAAAAGTTAGTGACTGCAGCCTATCGAGGAGAGGATACTGTCAAACAGGTCCCTTACGGCACGATAAAAACTACGGATGGATCGGTTCCACCCGGCGGAGCGGACGCAGCCGAGATCAATCGTCTTAACAAGGTGCAGGTTCTCAACCTGGTCTGGCGACGCCAGCCGATATCGCGGGCGCAAATCGCCCGTGATTCTGGTCTAAGCCCGGCAACAGTTACACGTGTAGCGCAAAGCCTGATTCATCGCGAAAAACTGTTGATGGATGTGGGCAAAGTGCGATCGTCAGGCGGCCGGCCACCCATTCATGTGGCCATCAGTGAAAACCAATCACTGGTGATTGGCTTGGATGTGGGGGCAACGCAAATTCGCGGCACCTTGGTCAATTTGCGGGCGGAATCGCAGGCGGAGTTGGCCGAGCCCACACCGACGAACCGGGAGTTTCTGGATGTGATGGCGGTTGTGGCCCGCATGATTCAGTCTCTGCAATCACATCCTGCCGCCGCAGGCCGCAAGATTCATGGCGTTGGCATTGCTTTGGCGGGCCTTGTGAATCATCAGAAGCGGTTGGTTGAGTTTTCGCCTGATTTTCGCTGGAATGATGCGGACGTGTTTGCCGCGCTTTCGCCGCGCATCAAACTGCCGATCAGTTGTGATAACGTGACGCGTGTGATGGCCATGGGCGAACTCCGGTACGGCATTGGCCGCCACGTCGAAAATTTTGTGTGCATGAACCTGGGCTATGGCATTGGCGCTGCGACCGTAGACCATGGGCGGCCAATTTACGGATCTCGCGGCCTGGCCGGTGAATTGGGGCATCTCTGCGTTGACACCACAGGTCGGCGGCAGTGCAAGTGCGGCAATTATGGTTGCCTTGAAGCGGTAGCCTCCGGCTATGCCGTTGCGAGTGATGGCGCTGCGCTGGTTGCCAAAGCGGGGCGTGGAGTCCTTTGGGAATTGTGCCAAGGCAAGCCCGATCGCGTCACTGCCGAACTTGTTGCGGCAGCCGCACAGGGCGGCGATGTCGGCGCTGCAGAGATTTTTAACCGTGCCGCCGGGTACATAGGCTTGGGCGTGGCCACCATGATTAATATTCTAAATCCTGAGGCCGTTATCATCGGCGGCGGCATGGCTCAGGCTGGTTCGCAGATGTATTCAATCATTGAAGATTCGGTCCGAAAGCATGCGCTCGAGCGAAGCGCCCGCGGGGTTCGCATCATGCCGGCGGCGTTTGGTATGCGGGCAACGCTGATGGGCGCGGTGGCACTGGTGCTCGACGAACTGCTTAACCTGAAGGGTCCGATCGGCTCGGCGTTACTCTGACCGGCTCTGCATAACCCAGCTGCAACCTCTTGTATTTCTGACGAGATTTTGCTTCGGCGGTAGGTGCGTGGCTCTCCACCTGCAGCCCGCAGGCCGTGCCGTGCACTCGTTGATGCAATTTTGTGACAACAAAAAGGGCGGGGCAACCAAGTTGCCCCGCCCTTGCGGTTTACGCTTTTGGCGTCATCTGGCTCGTTCGGTTAGAACGAGTAAATGACATCCATAGCCGCGGTCGTCTGATACCGCTTGGCCGTGCTGCCGCTGCCGCCGCCGGTCTGGAATATCGGATGATCGGCGTAGTCCTGCCGCAGTTCGGGCCGCAGCTTGAGGTACTTACCCCAAGAGGAGTTGGGGAACGGCGTAATGGTTGCGCCAATGGTGAACTCCGAGAGGTTGACCGTGCGGCCTACAATGGCGTAGGTCGTGCCGCTGTGGCCGTCGTGGTACCACTCGGCGCGGCCATTGAGCGTTACATAGCTGTTGAGCTTGTAAGACGCCACCGCTTCTTCGGCGTAGTAGTTCGCTGGGCCGTAGGACACCGTCCCCGTGCCAGGGCTGACGCCGGTTGGAATGATGATGTCGCTGGCGCCATCGTAACCCCACAGGCTGTCGGAGGTCAGCGTGAGCTGGCTCATCTTCGGCGGCGTGTAGGTGAGGATAACTTCCGTTACTGAACGGTAATGTGAGTTATCACCAGAACGCAGGCCGGAACCATCCAAATCGCCATCAAGGTCGTTGGGATAGTAGCTTGGGTCTTGCGCGCCAAGGCTATAATTTAGCGTGGCGGTGAGGCCTTGGAAACGCTTTTCTTGAGGCGTCCAGTTGATGCCGCCAAGGAAATCCGCCAAGGTGTCGTTGGTTTTGGTAAGGGTGTTGTTCCAGCCGCGGGTAACCCCGGCGGAGAACGTCCAGTCGCTGTTGGGCGAGAATATCGCCAAAATGCCCGTCTGGGTGAAGGGGATACCAAAACCGAATTCGTAGCTGTGCGAATAGAACGGATTGGTGGTCGGATTGATGGTTTCATCGCCAAATGGGGTGACGAACTTACCAGCCTTGATCTTCAAACCGCCGGTGTCAAACATTGGAACGGCGAAGGTTGCATACGCCTGCACCACGTCAAACTGATTAATGGGCTTGAACGGGTTTTGACCGTTCTGGTAATAGTTATTGCCGTGGTAAAAGTTCATGCCGTTGGAATGAATGAGGTCGCCATCCATGCCGTACAGCACTTCAACCTTGCCGCCGACATCCCAACCGCGCTTGCGGAAATTAGCGTTGGAGAAGTCAATGGCTTTGGAGATTGAAACATCAATCTGGTCAAGCTGCAGGTGATTGCCGTTTTCCTGATCGAAAACGCGGCCACCAATGTTGCTTCCGGCCTGATGATCGAAGTTGGCGGTATAGCCAGCGTCAATAAAGCCGGAGATGTTGATGCCCCAGTTCTGCATGTCCTGATACAGGTTGCCGCCGTTGCCGGTGGGAACCTTGCTCAGGCCATACGACAGTGCCGGCAGCGACTGCGACTGCGGCATCGCTTGTGGTTGCGCCTGCGTGGCGCTGTCGTCGAGGCTGACGGTGGGTGCCGACGGACTCGCAGCCGCGGCAACGCCCGCGGTGGCCATTAGGGCCGCCAGGGCAAGGGAAACCTTGGAGTGACGGTGACGCATAAATAGCTCCTTATAAAAGATGCTCCACTCGTCCGGCTTCACCAGGCCGGACAAACCTTCAGCCCATGAACACAATTCATGAGCCGAACTCGTTTCTGATTCGGCCTCTCGCCCACCTGCGCCATCCCGGCGCTGTGCCAACTCAATACTTCATGCCGATATCGCCGCCGAATAAAACGGCGGTGCGGCTGGTTCCGGTCGGCTCCGCGTACCGATTGCCGGTAAACACCCCATCCACAAAACCACCGACGTAGTAGCTGCCGCAGTGGGCCGACAGGTGCAGCAGATGGTTGAGCGGGTAGGTTGTACCTACGCCGACCGTAGTGCCCAGGTAGCCATCCCGCGTGCTCGTGAGGTTACGATCCAGCCGGCCTTCGCTGCCGATGAACGACATGCTGGCAAACGGATGCACATCAAGCCCGCCGGTGTTGGGCACAACAAAATGCCGCCCAATGCCGATTTCGTAGTACTGTCCCGCGCCGGCATAGTAACTTCCGTTGTAATCAAAGCCAACATATACATAAGGGTTTACGTGCAGCGGGCCAAGAAGTTTGTGATCGTTAAGTTGAAGGCGTATAAAAGCTTCCTGAGAATCTACCTTACCGTGCGAGCCATAGCCAACAACAGCCGCGCCCGGCGCCGGCGAAACCTTAATGCCGTCAATGGGTGTGATGTAGTCGCTCCAGCCGACGTCAACGCCCACAAAACTGCACACGTTGTAGTGATAGCCAATGGTAGGATCAATTTCGGTCAGGTTGCTTGTGGGAGCGGGGCCTTCGCCAATGCCATGGTCGCCATAAAAGCTGACATAAGGCCGGCGGGCGCCGTAGGCGTAATTTTCGACGGATTCTATATAGAGCGAACCCCAGCGATGAAAATCGAATGTAAGCCTGCTGGTGTTTTGAATATTGAGCCGATTAGGCTCGCGATTTTGATAGCGAAACCAGTAGCTGTTGGTAAACGAAAACTGGGTTGAAAAATGCCAATTGCGCGATGTGGCGCGGGGCGTTTGACCGGGCATCACGGGCTGTGGTGGTGCGAGGTCAATGTTGGCATCTTGCGCTGCCGGTGCGATGGCGTAAGCCACGCCCACCGACAGGGCGATCATTGCCGCCGCTGCGCTAAGTGGCCAATTTTTTCGTTTCCCGCTGAACATCAGCATTTCCTCAAAGACCGGCGTTGGCATTCGAGCTGTTCCGCTGCCATGTACCCGGTCTCGCCTCTGCTGCAACGCCCGTTGCATTACTCCGCCAAGCCGTGCCAGAACCTTACAACATCCTCGGTTCTACTTTTACGCCGCTACGCCTGCGGCTGCTTAGGTAAACCCTGCGCCAAATGAAGCGATTATTTAGCTTCAAATAAGGCAGCCCGTTAAGCTGGCCTTGCAATGCATGGCCTAAACCACGAGGTCATACCTCAATTACCCGTTCCATCAGGTTCCTAACTGCCCTGTTGGGTTCTTACTCAGTATCGAGTCCGCATACACCGTTTGTGTCACGAGACTCCATCTGCCCGCCGAGCGAACCGAGCCTTCATCATTCGCTCACTATTCGCTTACTAAACATTATCGGCTTACAGGGTGCGATAACGCCAAATAAGCGACACCATCAAAGCTCGATAATAGCGGGCTGCGTTAAGATTGCAAGAGAATAGAGTTAGCACAGCATAAGTATTTTTATAAATACGAATAAACAGTAATCTAAAATGCTTGATAAGTAACCTAATGCCGACTTTATAAGCAAATAAATTAGTAAGAAAGAATATAGTACTTGCAGTGCGGCCGAGCCAGTAGCGATTCTTCTCGCTTAGACTGCCGACGTCCCTGCGAGCATTTTAGGCCAATGCCACTGAGGTAAGCGGCGAGCGAACCCGGCGATGGCCCGCAGGAAAGCTCGCCTCCCGGCGTTGCGAGGGTGCTCCTGCGTGCCATCACCAGATATTGCGGCTAAATAACGCTCCATTTTGTGCGTTATCTAAATGGGCGAGTCTGGTGACCGAGGCAACCTTGAAAGTGGTCCTGCGTGGGTCCTTAGGTGCGTTGGGTGTCATGCGTTATCGCCTCCGCGCGTATAATCGCATGGCATCGCGAGCGGCCGTAGCGCTTGCCGCTCGCGTAATTACTCGTCGGCCTATCGGCGAGCTTATGCCATCCGCGTGCTCGTGGTGTAAGCCAAAACAGACAAAAGGATGTTCTTGCTCATGCGAAATCAACGTCTCTTGCCGCGGCTGCTCGGTGCTATTGTTGCAGCCGTTATTCTCTGCCTTTCTGTCGCGCCATCCCTGGCCGCAGTGCTTGGGCCGCAGTGGACTTTTCGTCGGCCCCTTCAGGTGCAGGTAATTCCATCCAATGCTCCCGGGCAGAGTATTGCCTGGGCCCAGTTTTATACCGACCAGCATCGGCTCCCCAACGGAGCAGACCTGCGCATTACCAACAGCGGCCGATTGGTTATGCCCATGCGCATCATGCGGTTGTCCGAGCATGACGACCTGGTTCGCGTGGCTTTTTTAGCCCCCAGCAGCGGAACGTACTACGCATGGTGGGGCAATCCGCAGCCGGGCGCTCTGCCGCCAGCGCTTAAAATAGACCGCGGCGTTTGGCTGCAGGTTTTTCATTTTGGCGGCGGCAATACGCAGTCCTGGCGTGCCATGCAGCAGTGTTTTGAACGTGCGCATGAAATCTGCTCCTATTTTGCCGACAACATTTTTCTGGGTTTCGATCCACGTGGTTTTCATGGCCACGATATGCTGTGGTTTCATGCATGGCTGCACATTACCAAGGCCGGCTCGTACATATTTGCCTTCGACTGCAACGATCGCGGTTACGTCAACCTCGATGGACGCAATGTTTTAACCAAACATTGGGGCGGCGGAATGTGGGGCCGCGTGCGGTTTAAACACAATGTGTATCTGAAGGCGGGGTGGCATCGGCTGCAGGCGGGGCAAATTAATTTTGGCGGCCATGCGGGCATCGCCCTCGACTGGATACCGCCGGGCGTAACACGCTTTGAGCCGGTGCCGGCAGTGGCGTTTGCTCCGGTGGCGCAGGCGACGGTGGGGCGGTTGCAGCAAGTTGGCGCTTCTTACGCGGCTGACTTTACGCTTAAACCGCAGGCACAAATTTTTGTCCCGCCAACGCATTACTTTCAGCGGTATACCTTTACAGCAGCGGTGCCGGCAACGTTTTCCCCGCGGGTCAAATGGTCGTTTTCTGATGGTCAAACGGCTTGGGGGCTGCGCGTAGACCACGAGTTTATGCGGCCGGGCATTTACTCTATTGGCATGACGGTGGTGCAGGCAGGACGCCGGTTTATTACCAGTCGTAAAATTAAGATTCAACCGGAGATGGTTCAGGGTTTTCCGTATCCGCCGGCGGACCCGCCCGCGGTGGTGGCGGCCATACTCAAGACCTACAATCTGCAATATTTAGATGCCACGAGCCTACTGCGCGGCGTGGAGTTTTTTCGGCGGTACAACGCCTATCCGGGTCTTACCGCGTGGGGCACCGCGTGGGCTGAGTCCACGGCGACGGCTTCTCCTCGGCGCGTCCTTAAGACGGCCAATATGCTTGCCCAAGCCCTGTTGGCAACCGACAAGTATGATGCCGCCGCCGATATTTACCTCGCCGCCTCGCATAAGCAGTTGGACGCTAAAACCCGCGCTGATCTCATAAACCGTTATGTCGTAGTGGCGTGCAACTACACCCAAAGCGCACAGGCTGCATTGCAAAAGGCCAGGGCATTTTTAAAACAGTACCAGCACAACGCCGCTGCGCGACACGCCGCGCTGGCGGCATTAACGTATGCCGCCGTGGCCTTGGGCGATGGCAAAGCCGCCGCGGCATATGCCAAAGAAGCCGGCAGTGGCGGCAGTCAATCGTATCGCCAGCAGGAAATTCAGCAGGGCGTGTGGGCCCGCAATATTGAGAGCTATATCATCAGCGGCCATTTTGATACCGCGCGTGAACTCATCTACCAATGGGAGGGCGCCTACCCGCGAGCCATCCTTAAGGGCTATACGCGTCTGCTGCGGCTGAAACTGCTGGAGCGCCAAGGCCGACCCCTCGTGGCCGCTAAAATTGCCCAACAATATGTGTTGGCCGAGCCAAACTCGTTTTACGCCGCCGAGCTGTTGTACCGGGCGTCCGAGGCGCTCAAACTCGGCGGCGACAGCACCGATGCCGCCAAAGTGCTGCATCTGCTGGCAAAACAATATCCCGAGTCGCCCTATGCCCGCAAAGCGGTCACCATGCTGGGGCAGTAGCAGTTTTGGCGTCAGCGGTCAGCCGCAATCCGCCTTTGATCGCAATCGCAAGTCATAGCCATCGGGCTGCTTGCTCCGTCGCGTCAATCCTCGGCATTAAAGCGGTAGCCAACGCCAATCTCTGTATAGATATAGCGTGGCTGCGATGGGGCAGGCTCAATTTTCTTTCTAAGCTGGTTCATATAAATACGCACATAGTGCGTTTCAAACCCGTAACCCACGCCCCATACCTCTTTAAGCAGTTGTTTGTGGGTCAGAACCTTACCAGCATGACGCAACAACACCATCAGCAGGCGATATTCATGCGGTGTCAGGTGCACCTGCCGCCCGGCCACGGTTACTTCACGGGAGTCGGGCTTCACGGTGATATCTCCGACCGTCACCATGCCCTCGCTTGGCTCGTCCATTCGTATCGGACGACGCAGGGCAACGCGCAAACGCGCCAAGAGCTCGCCGATGCCAAATGGCTTGGTGAGATAATCGTCGGCACCCGCATCAAGAGCCTCGATTTTTCCTCGTTCATGCCCACGTGCCGATACGATCAGTATTGGAGTGCCCGCAAGCCTTCGAATATGACGCACCACTTCCATGCCGTCGCAATCCGGCATGCCCAAATCGAGGATGACCGCATCCGGAGCCATTTGATTAAACAACATCATGGCTTTGGCGCAGGTGGCCGCCTCAAGAACGCGGTATCCATTGGCATCCAGCGCCGCCCGTAAAAACCGCCCAATGGGAGGGTCGTCTTCCACCACCAGAATCACTGCAGCTGCATTGGCCATAAAATAAATCAAAACCTCCGCGATCCAGGTCGTCAACCTGTAAGTGTGGGCAGCAATACCTGAAATTCCGCGCCACCACCATCGCGGTTTCGGGCGCTGATGGAGCCCTGATGCAACTGCATAATCGCTCGACAGATTGCCAGGCCAAGCCCCAGCCCAGCCGAGCGCGATGCATTGGCTCCGCCGCGAAAGAATTTCTCAAAAATACGTTGGGTATCATGCGGTGGCAGGCCGGGGCCGCGGTCCATCACCCGAATCAGCACCATGGAACCGCGCGTCATCGCCTGAATTTCGATGGGAGATTCGCTCGGAGCATGTTCCATCGCATTCTCAATGAGATTAGAAAGTACCTGCTCAATCAGCAGTGGATCACCTGACACCTGCGGCAGAGAGTCGGCAATGTCGAGTTTAAAGGCGCGATGCTGGTCATTCTGACGCCAGCGATCTACCGCTGAAACAATCACCTCTCCCACATCAAATAGTTCCCGTGCGACTCGAGTTTCACCGGCCTCCAGCCGCGTCATATCGAGTAATTTGCCGATCAGGCGTTCCATACGCATGGATTCCTGCGCAATCGTGTGCAGAAGATATTCCCGGATTTCGGCAGTAAGAACGTCGCCTGCCTGCAGCAGGCTGGTGGCGGCACCGGTAATGGCCGCCAGCGGCGTTCGCAAATCGTGCGATACCGCCGACAGCAATGTGTTGCGGAGTACCTCGCGTTCGGTTTGCTCCCAGGCGCGTTGTGATTCCTCTGAAAGCATGATCCTTTCAAAAGCCATGGCCATTTGTGCAGCAAAAGATTCTACCGTGCGCATCTGTTCGGGATAAGTGAGTTGTGCCGATGTCGCAGGAATCAGGCACAGTGCGCCCAGAGTTGATCGAACACCTTTGAGCGGCAAGTAAATGGCTCGCGCCGAGGGTAACGTGGATGTGCCCGCGCCGGCCTTTTCGCCATGTCGAATAACCCAATCGGCTACACCAAGTTCTTTATCATCAAGCACTAAATCGGGCGACGCATGCGCCACGACAGGCCGCCCTGCCGGCCCCAGAAGTATCACACCTGCCGGGGATGCGAAGAATTCAGCCACATGCTCGACTGAAACCTTCAGTAATGTTTTGTGATCGGAACAGACAATAAGCTCGCGGCTCGATTTAAGAAGCATTTCGACATGCTGCTGGCGCGATCGCGCCAGCAGTTCCTGCCTGCGCAGGCGAGTCGCCAGCATGCTGATGTAAATGCCCGTCGCCATCATGGCGGCAAAGGTCAGTAAATATTGCGTATCGGAAACAGCAAACGAATAATAGGGGGGCACCACGGTAAAATCGAATAGTGCAACACTGACAACGGCGGTCATGGTCCCGACAAAGCGGCTGTAGCGGGCGGATATCCATATTACCCCCAACAGGTAAAACATGATCACATTGATGTTCGACAACCCCAGAACATGGCACAGAATAATACCCAGTGCGGTGTTAAACCCTGCAATGGCAAAGGCCCAGGTTAATCCGCGCAGGTCCCATCTTTCAGTCTCAGACCGCAGCGGCGCGGTAGATGTGCGATCCGCATCTTCACGAATCAGTTCAAGATTGATATCTCCGCTGCGTTGAATCAGTCTGTCCACAAATGAACGGTGCAGCCAGCGGCGCCAGCCTCGTACCGCGGGTTTGCCGACAATGATGCGTGCCACGTGCCTTCGCTGTGCATAAGCTATAATTTCCACGTCCGCACTAACGCCCGCCAGTGTCACGACCTCGCCACCCAGTTGCTCAGCCAGGTTCAGAGTGCGCGTGACACGTTGCCGAGCGGCTTCGGAAAGACCGGAAGACGTTTGTACTTCAACATATACGGCAATCCACGGGGCTTTCCAGGCGGCGGCCATCCGCGCGGCGGTGCGCACCAGGTTGGCCGAAAATGGACTCGGCCCCACGCACACCATGATGCGTTCCGATACGGCCGAAGCCTTGGCGGCCGCGTGCCCCTGACGCAGCGTGTCTATATCCTGATTGATACGATCGGCGGTGCGGCGCAATGCGAGTTCGCGCAGGGCAAGCAGATTGCCCATACTGAAAAAGTGCCGCAACGCGGCGGCGGCCCGATCAGGCGCGTAAATCTTTCCCTCTTCGAGGCGTTCGATGAGCTTTTCTGGCGGCAAGTCCACCAGTTGTACTTCATCAGCGCTCTGAAAGACCGAATCGGGAAGTGTCTCTTTCACCTTTACGCCGGTGGCCCGCTCCACAATATCATTGACCGATTCGAGATGCTGTACATTGAGCGTTGTATATACATCTATCCCCGCAGCAAGAAGCTCCGCCACATCCTGCCAGCGTTTGGTATGCCGCATGCCGGGGGCGTTAGTATGCGCCAGTTCATCAACTAATATTAACTCCGGAGCCTTCTCGATGGCCGCATCAAGATCAAATTCCTTGAGTGTTGTTCCATTGTACTCAATTATTTTATAGGCAAGAATATCCATGCCCAAAAGCAGCGCTTCGGTTTCCGGGCGAATATGTGGTTCGGCGTAGCCTACCAGAACGCGTACGCCATCCATGGCTCGCTTTCGCGCATCTTCCAGCATGGCGTAGGTTTTTCCGACCCCGGCCGAAGCGCCAAAAAATATCTTCAGCTTGCCGCGGCGCTGCGATTCTTCCTGCTTTTTTATTTGAAGCAGCAGGGCATCAGGATCGGGCCGCTGTGGGTCATGTGTACTTACCATGAATTATCCCCGGGGAGTCTTGTGCGATGATAACCGATCGAGGGCCAAATTGAGCATCAGGACATTTACATGCGGAGAGCCCAGTACACCCCCAAGTCGTCCCCGACAGAAATGCTCAACCAACTGCCGTACTTCCGTCGCGGGTAAACCACGAGCCTTGGCCACGCGGGCCACCTGGTAATAAGCCGCCGCCGCGCTGATGTCGGGATCTAACCCGCTGGCGCTGGAGGTTACAAGATCCACCGGAACCGGCCCCTTTTCCGTGGGATTGGCCGCCCTGAGCCGGGCTACGCGGCGTTTTACCGCGGCAAATAGAGCGGGATTCGTCGGCCCTGAATTCGAGCCTGTTGCACAACTGGCCGGCGTGCCACTATAGGAGGTGTAGGGGACGGGCGATGTTGCCGAGGGACGCGGCCAGAAATACCCAGGCTCAGAAAAATATTGGCCAATCAGGCGTGAACCCACGGCTTTGCCCGTATCATTGGTTACGACGCTGCCATTGGCCCGCCACGGAAAAGCCACGGCGGCAATTCCGGTAACCAGCAGAGGATATGCGAGTCCCGTGATGGCCGATAAGATAACAAACACCACAATTGCCGGACGAATCTGTGGCCACATATAGATTATTCCTTTCAACACGCGGGTCTTAGGCCAGATGCATGGCCACCAGAGCCATGTCAATAAGTTTGATTCCGATGAATGGCACAATCAGGCCGCCGACGCCATAAAGAAGAACATTCTGCAAAAGCAATTTGCCGGCGGGCATGGGCTTGTATTTTACACCGCGCAGCGCCAGTGGGACCAGGACAATGATGATCAGAGCATTAAAAATAACCGCCGACATAATGGCGCTCTGCGGCGTAGCAAGGTGCATAATGTTCAGCCGTCCCATCGCCGGATAGATGCCCGCAAATATCGCGGGGATAATGGCGAAATATTTACTCACATCATTGGCAACCGAAAAAGTAGTCAGGGAACCGCGCGTCATCAGCAGTTGTTTGCCCGTTTCGATGACTTCAATGAGTTTGGTGGGGTTGGAATCAAGGTCTACCATGTTGCCGGCTTCTTTCGCGGCCTGCGTGCCGGAGTTCATGGCTACGGCCACATCAGCCTGAGCCAGCGCAGGGGCATCATTGGTTCCGTCACCAGTCATCGCGACCAGTCGCCCACCCTGCTGATATTCGCGAATGAGTTTGAGTTTGGTTTCGGGTGTGGCCTCGGCGAGAAAATCATCCACGCCCGCTTCGGCGGCGATCGCGGCGGCAGTTAAGGGGTTGTCTCCGGTAATCATCACCGTTTTGATGCCCATACGGCGTAATTCAGCAAAGCGCTCTTTGATACCGCCTTTGACAATATCTTTCAGCTCTATAACACCCAATACTTTCATGCCATCCGCCACAGCCAGAGGGGTGCCACCGCGGCGCGATATTTCGTCTACGGCCGCTCTGATGGAACTGGAAAAGTCACCCCCAAGTTCGGATACATACGCAGCAATAGCATCGGCTGCACCTTTACGAATGTTGTGGCCCACGATATCTACACCGCTCATCCGAGTTTGTGCCGTAAATGGAATGAATTGCGCCTGAAGTGAACTTAATTGCCGTTCGCGAAGCTGATAGCGCTCCTTGGCCAACACCGCAATACTGCGGCCTTCCGGTGTCTCATCTGCAATAGACGAAAGCTGCGCCGCATCGGCCAGTTGCTCTACCGTTACGCCTTCGGCGGCAATAAAATTGACCGCCTGCCGATTGCCCAGGGTGATCGTTCCAGTTTTATCCAATAACAGGACATCCACGTTGCCTGCCGCTTCCACAGCACGACCTGATGTCGCAATCACATTTTTCTGGATCATCCGATCCATGCCGGCGATGCCAATGGCCGAGAGCAAACCGCCAATAGTGGTGGGAATCAGGCAAACCAGCAGTGCCACCAGGACAGTTACCGAGATGGGCGCTCCATGACCGGTAGCATGGACCGCATAAATCGAAAATGGCAGCAGCGTGACGGTGGCTAAAAGAAATATAATTGTCAGCTTGGCCAGCAGTATGTTCAGCGCGATTTCATTGGGAGTTTTCCGGCGCTTGGCCCCTTCTACCATCGCAATCATGCGATCCAGAAAAGTTTCACCTGGGTTGCATCCCACGCAAATAACCAGCCAGTCGGAAAGTACGCGCGTGCCACCCGTCACGCTCGAGCGGTCACCACCGGATTCTCGAATAACCGGGGCAGACTCTCCGGTAATCGCCGATTCATCCACGGAGGCAACTCCCTCGATAACTTCTCCGTCGGCGGGAATGATGCCTCCGGCCTCCACCAGAATGAAGTCTCCCTTGCGCAGTGTGGTGGCCGAAACCGTTTCCGCCGTTGCATCGCGTCGGGCTTCGGCGAGTTTTGTTGCCATAGTATCGCGCCGGGCGCGGCGCAGGGTGTCGGCTTGCGCTTTGCCGCGGCCTTCGGCCATGGCTTCAGCAAAATTGGCGAATATCACCGTAAACCAGAGCCAGAGGCTGATGGCCAGAATAAATCCAGGCGAGGCCTCACCATGCCCGAAGAGAGCCTGAATAAATAAGCCGCTGGTCAGAATGCTGCCAATATAAACAACAAACATCACCGGATTACGAAATTGAATTCGGGGATCGAGCTTTTTAAATGACTCTGCAATGGCTCGCCGGGCAATGGCTCTATTGAATAGAGATGTTGATTTCGCAGCCATGGTGATTGCAACTCCTCGAAAAGATCAAGGCAAAATCCAATAGGCTTTGGGTCATCGCCATAGATGCAGATATTCCACAATGGGCCCTGATGCCAAAGCGGGCAGAAACGTCAACGCCCCGATGAGAACCACCGTGGCAACCAGCCAACAGGTAAAGAGCACATCATGGGTTGGCAGCGTGCCACTGGAAATGGGAACTCTCTTTTTGCGGGCCAGCGCACCCGCCAACGCCAGCGTTGGAATGATCAGAAAATAGCGTGATATCCACATGACAACACCACCCACCAAGTTGTAAAATGGCGTGTTGGTGCTCAGTCCTGCAAATGCGCTGCCGTTGTTATTGCCTGTGGAACTCGCCCAGTACAGAATTTCTGAAAAGCCGTGCTCGCCGGGGTTGCCCAAGGCGCTTGTTCCCATCACGGTAACACATGCAATAGCCGCGGATGCCAATACCAGTGCCGGCGGCACGAGCACGCAAATGGTCGCCATTTTCATCTCGAAGGCTTCGATCTTTTTACCCATGTATTCCGGTGTGCGACCTACCATCAGACCGGCGATAAATACCGCGACAATGACAAACATCAACATACCATAAAGACCAGACCCCACGCCGCCAAAAATGACTTCGCCCAGTTCCATCAGCCACATCGGTACCAGGCCACCCAATGGCGTATAAGAATCGAGCATAGAATTTACAGATCCGTTGGAAGCGGCGGTGGTAGCGCTGGCCCAAATGGCAGAATCGGTAACGCCGAAGCGTGTCTCCTTACCCTCCATATTGCCGCCGGACATCAGCGCCGATGGGGTCTGATTCACGCCTGATGCCGCGATTGTTGGATTGCCGGCATGTTCGGCCCACACGCAACCGACCATCAGCGGAACAAATATGATCATCATCGTCGCAAGAATGGCCCATCCCTGCCGTGTGTCACCCACCATGCAACCAAAGGTGTAACAGAGTGCGGCCGGTATTAGAAGAATGGCCAGCATCTCCAGCAGGTTGCTTAGCGCATTGGGATTCTCAAATGGATGTGCTGAATTGACGCCAAAAAACCCACCCCCATTTGTGCCAAGCTGCTTTATGGCGATCTGCGAGGCTGCGGGGCCTAAGGGCAATACCTGCTGTTTGACCCAAACCGTCTTATTTATGGTTTGGCCCGCCGCATTTGTTGTGGATTGTACATAGCTTACAGGCTGCAGCAGCGCAACGGTTTTATACGGCGAAAGCGTTTGCACCACACCCTGAGACACGAGAATCAATGCCAGAATAAAAGACAGAGGCAGGAGAATATAAAGTGTGCTGCGAACCAGATCTACCCAGAAGTTGCCGATGTTATCAGCCTGTTTGCCCCGGATTCCACGGATCAATGCCACCAGCACCGCCATACCGGTGGCCGCGGAGACGAAGTTCTGCACGGTCAGCCCCAGCATTTGCGTTAAGTAACTTAATGTTGTTTCGCCGTTATAGCTTTGCCAATTGGTATTGCTGATAAAACTGATGGCTGTATTTAACGCCAAATAGGGGGGTACGGCGCCAAGATGCTCCGGATTTAGCGGCAGCGAGCCTTGCAGACGCTGCAAGCTATACACCACCAATCCGCCCAATGCGTTAAAGAGCAGCAGTGCCAGCGCATACGTCTTCCATGACATCGGCTGATTGGGTTTAACGCCCGCCGCCCGATATGTCAGCCGCTCCAACCATCCCAGCGGCTTATTCAAACCGCAGGGCCGGCCTTCATACACCCGGGCCATAAAAGCTCCCAAGGGTTTGACCAGGGCCATAAGCACCAGCAGAAACACAAGCATTTGAATCCAGGCTATGGCAGGCATCAGAATTTCTCCGGAAAAAGCATCGCAACAATTAAGTAAATCAAAAGGGCTCCTGCAAGCACCAAGCCGATCCAGTACATGACAGTCATCAGCGATCTCCTAAAAATTCACACAGTTTGGCCAGCGCCCACGTGGCGAGGGCCAGAGTCAAAATAATTCCGAGGCACAAAACATCCATGGCAACTCCTCTATAGCTTGCGCCAACTCTGCTGGCGATATTAGGAGTCTGCGTCTAAAAATGCTGTAAAAATGGAGGTCTTGCCTGTAAAAAAACTGTAAAGCCGATTGGAACGTTCAATGGCCCGGCGTCACCTGTCAATCAGCCCGGCGGCGCTGCTTGAGCCTTAGAACGCTTACAGAGCCGACGCGCCCGACAAACTGACATTTTCATCAGCTATCAGCTCCGCAGTTGCAATTACCGTCACATCGTTACCTGTAACCCTGTGCAGCGCAACGAGTCGCCCCCGTTCTTCAACGGATATCCGGAGTTCTTTCATTGCGTCTGGTATACCCCGGACCTGGACGTGAGACTTCTACTTCGGCTAACTGCGAAAATTGAGGTTGTTAAGGCGGGTCAACAAACCAAGCGAGGGCGACGGGGCTCGAACCCGCAACCTTCGGATCGACAATCCGATGCTCTAACCAATTGAGCTACGCCCCCGTTTGCGGGACGCTTGGAGCCACATAATTTACCTCAATGCTGCCGCTACTGCAAGTTTTGAATTTTGCCCAAAAACGGCCGTGGCGCTCCAAACGGCCGCAACTTCCGAGCGGTGGCTGACAGGGGCTGCCGGGTGCCTTGCCTGTGCCTTTATTGCAGGCAAAGCCGGTTTGCGTTGTCGCGCTGCTAAACGCTCATATAGCCGGCGTGGAGAGCGGAGCAGACGGCTGCGGCGAACTGCGATGCAATCGTAGCCGGTGGAGCGTACGTTCAGGACTTGGCGAAACTTCTTGCGGACGTGATATGCATCGCTGCTGCGATTAAATTCGTTTTGCTCCCAGCGATTCGGGAATGGCGGTGATTTTTCCCTGGTGGTCTACGCAGGCGATGGTGGTTTCAGCGGTGGCGAGCAAAAGGCGCGACTCCTGATGGTAGAGTTCGTAGGCGTGATCTATTCGTACATGCGTTTGGCGGGTGATGCGCGTGATCAGTTCAAGCGGATCATCGTAGCGTGCCGGGCGGCGAAAGTTGACGGCAATTTTTGCCACAACAAAAAAGAAGCCCTGTTCTTCCAGATCGCGGTAGTTGGCGCCGCTTTGCCGCAATAGCTCGGTGCGACCCATTTCGAAGTAGGGCAGGTAGTTGGAATGGTGCAGGTAGCCCATTGGGTCGCATTCGACGTAACGCACGCGAATGGTCAGCGAGCACTTTGGACGCTCAATGGGTGATTCCGATTCGGGCATAGCAGGTTCCAAAATAACGGGGCGGCAGGTTAATTGAATGCCACAAGCCTTTCGCCAAACTCATCAAAAAAGCAGCGGGCAAGCTTCTCGGGGTCTACGGTTCCGCGGAACTTTTCTTGCCCGTCAACCAGCACGACCGGCACATCGTTCTGATATTTTGCCAACAGGTCGGCATCGGTGGTGATGTCTATACGCTCGATCAGGGCGATCATGTGGCGCGAGAGTACCAGATCAACTACTTTGCAGGCGGCATCGCAGGCTGGGCAGTTGGGCTTGGTGAGAATGGTAATGCGGTGCATGGTAAACCTCCATAAAATCCACCGGAAGCGAGCTGGGCTCCTAGCCGGTACGGCTGTTTTTAATAGTGTAGGTTAATTGGGGGCTTGTCGCCAACTGCAGCGGGACGCTGCGGGTTGTGCAGGGGGCATGACGGGAGTCGTGCGTTTGGATGGGCTGGCGGCGAACTGCTTGTTCAAGAAAGAGGATGCTACCGGTTTGGTGGCCGTTCACGAAGGGGAGGCTTAAGCACGATCGAAGCCTGCGCCACAAGGTCGGCCACTGCTGTGGGGTACTCGGGCGCGACTGCCACTGGCACCCGATCCTCAGGGCCGCGAGTGATTAGAGTTTACTTGGTAACGGCTGATGTTTGCACCTTGCGGCCGCCAGGATGGGCGGGGCTGATCTGTACAATGGCCCATTGGTCAACAAGATTTTGGCGGGCCTGCAGGCGCTGCCAGCGGCGAACCAGGCGGCCGGTGGGTTTGAACCAGGCCATCCAGAGCGGATGCATGCTGTTACCGGGGCCTTGCGCATCAATGGTGGCAATGGTGCGTGTGGTAAGCTCTCTCGGTTCGATGGGCACATATTGCCGCAGTTCGCGCGTGCGGAGCACAAATACGACCTTGCGTCCTTTGGCCAAGGCCGCATCCACACGTTTTATTTCCTGCAAACGGAGGCGATAGAAGGGTAGCGGCTGCCACTGGCCGGCGGAATCTTTGTATCCCACCAGGTTACGGTATGTGCGGGCGCGAGCCACCTGCAGGCCGTGCGGACCGGGCACGTCAATCTCACCCTGAAAAAATTTAAAAGCCCCCGGATCAAATAGGTTGATGGAGTAAAGGTGATAGCCACCGATGGCATTAAGGTAGTTGCATAATTGTTCATCGCCAAACACCACGGACCCTTTGGGTACTGTGGATTCAACCGTTTGGGTGATGCTGCTGAGCGTGAGTTTGGAGCCAAACGCCTGCAGCAATCGGGGACTCATGGTGTAGAGGTTGTACCCGGCTCCCAGCAGGGTCAGGACCCCAACGGTGATGGCGGTAATAACGCGGTCGCGGCCCATTGCCAGATCAAGCATCCAAAGGGCAATCAAAATAAGCGCCGGAAAAATATCCAGGAAAAAGCGCAGGTAACCTGTGGTGTCTACATTGGTCGGCGCCCAGTAATAAAACATATATACCACCGCGCTGGGCACCACCCAGCACGCGAGCACCAGGGCAAATTTGGCGTGGCTGAAAAACAATCGGATCATGCCCACAATGGCCAACGGAAACAGTAAAAACAGTCCGAGGTTAGAAAACTGTTCCATGACGGTTTGCCAGTTTCCTTGCCGGGGTGGCAGGCCGGCGGGGTCACCTATAAAGTAGTGCCAGCTAAAACCGGTTTGCTCCTTACAGAAGGAGTAGCCAGTCTTCCAGGGGGCACCAAAAGATAGCCATTGAATGCCCGCCAGAATACCCACAGGCAGGCAAAATCCGCCGATAGCCAAGGCATACTCGCGCAGCGGCCTACGCTGTGTGCGGCACTGCATAAGCAGCACGACCATGAGGGGCAAAATCCATAAAAACTCGGTGTAGCGGATCCAGGTGCAAAAGCCGAGCGAGAGGCCGGCTATTGCAGCGCGAAGCGATCCTCCGCGGCGCCACCAGCTTAAAAGTGCCCAAAAGCCGATGACGGTAAAGCAGAGTGCCGCCCCATGGGAGTTGGCATCGTTGGCGTAGGTAAGCGTTACTGGGTTGCACGCGAGCCAGATAACTCCCATCAGCGACATAAAGTTGCCCAGCGCCTGGCGAAATAAAAAGAAGCTCACAAGGCACGCCAGCACCGTACAGATGGGGTCTACCAGGTACATGGCTTTGGCGCCGCCCAGCAGACGCAGCATGGCGGCAAGGAGACCCATCCCCGGGGGGTATTTGGCAAAAATGCGGCCGTCCGGAGTTTGAATCATCATGCGTCCGGCAAACTGCCAGGGGTTGTGCGGGGTAAAGTAAAGGCGGTGATGCTGGGTGAGCATGCGGGCGGTAACCATGTAGCCATTTTGATCTACCCCCCAGTTGCTGGGCTGATAAAGCCGGCCCAGGGCGACGGCAAGCAGCCCGATAACAACGGCCAGCAGAGGGTATGCCAGCCAGCGGCGGGGATGGTCTTCAATAGCCGATGGAAAAAGCGGCGGCGGCGCAGGATTTGCCTGTGGTGCGGCGGCAGCCGGGGCGGCCGGGAGGTTGTGACTGGTTGTAATGCTCGAAATAATGCACCTCAGTGGCTTAAGTTAAAATAAGTCGCCCGCACAACCTTACAAGGGCGGTAATGTGCCCGTCGGCCTGGCGCGGCCTGACAAGGCGGTGGGTGTATGTTTAGAGGTAAAACGCCGGGAGGCATATAATGTTGCGATAAAGCGTTGATAAATCTCGTCGAAACAGATGCCAAAGCCAGCGTGAAATGCCCTCCAAAAAGCCGCCGTGCAACTTTTTCAGTGCTGCTTCGTGGTGCTTGGCGAGCCGTAAACCAGCGGCTCGGTAGGTTTCGGCCGTGATACGCCGCTGTGGGCGTGTTCAGCCGGCTTGCTAACCCGTGAGGGTTGCCAAGGCGTGGCGGATATTAAGCGGTGACTGTGTTGGCCATCGCACATCGGGGGTTTTTAGGAGTGGTTTTTATGACCCGCATCAAAAAGTCGTTTGTGGTAGTAGGCATGGCGGCGTCTCTGGCGGTGGCATTTGCCGTTGGCACGCTGGTTAATGCTCCGAGCACGACAGCGCAGGCGCAAGTGAATGGCGGAAACCCAGGCCATCATGGCCGCGAGCACCACAGTGTTATTCGTCGTGGCATGCATCTGCTCAGGCGAGCGGTCAAGGTGCTCTCGCATGGCGCCCATGATTTTGGTGGGCACCGTGAGCAAGCCGTTGACCTCACCAAGCAGGCCATAGGGCAACTGCGAGCAGCTATGAAGTTCGACCACCATTAATAAGGAATACTGCCAACCGCTGTGAAGCGTTGCGCGCGGTACAAGCAGTCTTAACCAAGCTTCATCCAACGCCCCATTTTCTCACCGCCCCCTGCCATTCCACCGGCAGGGGGCATTTTTTTGCCGGGGCGGTGCGCGGCCTGCGGACCGCCAGAGCAGGAGAGAGTTCAAGGGCGGTGCAGTAGCGCTTTGATTGCGGCGCTGATGGAGAGCGGGACGCTGCCCTGCCGCTATAGGGGTTGGGGTATAAGGTGATGCGTTTCTAAAAAAAGATATTAGAGGTTTGGCACTTGTTCACGGTTGGCCTGTTGTACAGGGGTATGACAGAGCACCAGACTCGCGCTTTTGGGTAGGGAGTCCGGCCTGCCCGGTCACGGCCGGTGGCGAACAGTCACGATAAACGCAAGCAAATGGGCCACTGGCGGTGGGTATTGCTAATCTCGGTGCGGTCATTGGCAGGATTGCGGGCTTATGTGGACGGGGTTTACGTTGAGCGGGCGTGGCGGTCGAACTCGGCCACCTGCTCGAGGATGCCGAGGAGTCGCTGGGCTGCTGCCGCCCATGTGAAGCGGCTGGCGCGGGCAAGGCCGCGCTGCCTGAGTTGGCGGCGATATTCGGAGTCTTCGGCGAGCGACGTAATGGCCTCGGCAATGGAGTCCACATCATCGTGGGTAAAGTATAGAGGGGCATCGTCGGCTACTTCCCGCAGGCTGCTCATATCGCTGCAGGCGACCGGGCAACCGCAGGCCATGGCTTCCAGCACGGAAAGTCCAAAGCCCTCAAAACTTGATCCGCAGCAGGTAATAAGAGCGTCACGATAAAGCTGGGCGAGTTCGGCATCGGTCGGCGACTGAATAAAGGTTACGCGCTCTGCCAGGCCGCTGGCGTGTGCCCGCTTAAAGAGCTCGCTTCGAGTCCATACGTTGCGACCGGCCAGCACCAACCGCAGAGTTGGGTCACTCGTCCAAACTCTTTGTATTGCCTGCCAAACGCGGGCATAGTTACGTCGTGGAATATCAGAGCCTACCAGCAGCACATAGCGGTTTTCGAGTGGCCATGCCGCATGAAGTTGCTGCTGCAGTGCGCGGTCTTGTTGGGGTACAAACACCGGATTAATGCCATTAAAAATAAGGTGCACCTTGGCGGGCGAGAGCCGATAGACGCCCAAGACATCGTTTCGGGTCTGCGTGGATACCGCAATGGTGCTTGAGGCCCTTCGGATGCCTTGGCGATGAATTCGGCGGCTCTCGGCTCCTTCGATGGAGCGGCGCACGTGTGGATCAAGCTCGCAGGCCAGATCATGAATGGTATGAACCATGGGCATGGCCGCCCGCGCTGGCAGTTCGGCGGTAAAACTATGGAAAAGGTTGATGTCGTTGCCGGCAAGTTTTCCGGCAACGCGCACCAGCGAGGCATGCCGGGGCAGCAGGCGGCCAATTCGTCCGGGCACGGGAATGTAAATGGTGAAAAGGTCCTGCGGAAGCTGCTGAATAAGTCCGGGGTCGTAATCAGGCATATTTTGCCATTGGGGGTTTAACATGAGCACAAAGCGGTGGGGGGTATCCATGGAGGCCCAAGCTGCGACAATATTGCGCGCATGCTGCTCTGCCCCGGCAATATGCCGGGTAACGAGCGGGCGGGCATCAATGGCAACAATCACGTCAAGCCCTCCTGCGATGGAAAGGCTCCAAGCTCCACTGGCGGCTGCGCCAAGGGTAGCTGCGCCAAGACCCATCGGAGGCCATCAAGCCGGCTTGCTTTGCTGTGCCTTGGCGATTTCATCCTTCTTTGCCAGGTTGGATTCTTCCAGTACCTCATCCACCAAGCCGTAAGCCTTAGCCTCCTGGGCGTCAAAGTATTTGTCGCGCTCCTGATCTTCGGCGATGCGTTCGCGTGGTTGGCCGGTGAGGCGTGCAAGCAGGTCGGTAAGAGTTTCCTTGGTTTTAAGGATTTCTTCCGCCTGAATGGCAATGTCCGCCGCCTGGCCATAGATTCCACCAAACGGCTGGTGAATCATGACTTTGGCGTGAGGCAGAGCATATCGCTTGCCTTTAGCACCGGCAGCGAGTACCACCGCGCCGCCACTCATGGCCTGGCCTACGCAGAAGGTGGCAACGTCGCAGGTCAAGAACTTCATGGTGTCGTAGATGGCCAGGGTGTCGTCTACGGCTCCGCCGGGCGAATTAATGTAAAGGTTGATGTCCTGATCCTTACGCAGCGATTGGAGGTACAGCAGTCGCATGATGACGTTGGTGGCGGAGGCATCATTAATTTCGCCGATTAAAAACACCACCCGATTTTCCAGCAGCATTTCGTCAACGGTCATTTGCCGCCAGCGCTGGTACTCCATGGCATTGCGGGTTGCAAATGCGGGCCGGTCGGCCGTCATCGGAGCCATGCGATCGAGTTGTGTGGGAATAGGCAAAATACTGTTGCCACGGGAATCGAACAAAGGCATAGATACTTCCTGTCTACGTCGCACCGCCGGGTGCGCATTCATAAAACACATCATAAACAGTTATGGCTCAATGAGCCAGCGCTGATGTTTGGTGGTCGCGTAAAGACGGGCGGCCCGCGGATTTGTTGTAGGGCAAATATGGCTGGGGCAGCCAATTTATTCACTTTGGCGTCCAACGGAGTCTAGTCCGCAGGTACGCCCGCGCGCTGCCTGGAAAGAGTATTCAGGGCGTTAATACGGGTGCGCGATGCGGCTTTTGGGCTTGCTGGGCGGTTTTTGGGCGCTCTTGGGGGCAGCCCCCGGGGCGATTTTGGGCAGGTGGGGTGTTTTTTGCAGGTTGCCGGGCTTTGCCAGGCTGTGGAGAGGGACTGTGAGGAGCCTAATCGGTACATACAAGAAGATTTAGTTATAAAAACATATTTACTATTGGATGTAACCGGGCTATAATAAGTTGATCGGGGAGCTGCCGCACGGCGGCAACACCTTCGCAAGCCTTTTGAAAGGGGTTAACAATGCTTTATTGGGCGATTATGTTTCTGATTGTAGCGCTTATTGCCGGCTTTTTTGGCTTTTTTGGTGTTGCGGGGCTGGCGCAGGAAATTGCCAAAGTCCTGTTTTTTCTGTTTCTTGTGATTTTTGTCATTTCACTGGTTACCGGTTTCCGTGGTCGCAGATAACGCGCGAGCAAGTCAACGGTTGCGGGCATGGGCGCTGCGGCACCCAAGGCCCCAAAGGCGAAGTTTGATTGGAGTTCATTAATGATGACTACACAAAGAATTATTGGATTGGTGTGCCTGGTGGTTGGCATAGCGCTGCTCGTTTATGGTCTGAACGCATCTCATTCCTTGGTAGATCAGGCGAAGCACATGCTGTTTGGCCGTTTTACGCGGCAGACGGCCCTTTACATCTTCGGCGGCATAGCGCTGGGAATCACCGGTCTGGCACTTATGGCCTTTGGTGGGCGTAGAGTTTAGCCGCTCAAGGGCGGGGGCCTGCCCCGGGCAATAGCCCGGACAATGCAATGAGCCGCGACGCGGGCGATGCGCCTGGGTGTGGTGAGCGGGGCATACGGCAGGTTTGTTTTCCAGGCGAGCAGACGGTTTATGCGACGTTGGTTATGCTAATGCCGTGATGGTATACTTTCGTTAATGACAGCATCTCAAGGCGATAGTACGGGCGGCTTGGCGGCCCGATTCCAAGACAGCAGCGAGGGGCCTGAAAAACAGAGTCTTTTGGCCGTAGACGTGTCAGGCATTAACGCATTGCTTGCGCCCAGCGGCATGCCGGCGTTTCGGGGCAGACAAATTGTCGAATGGCTGTACCAGAAAAGAAAAACCGATTTTGCCCAAATGACAAATCTTTCTGCGGGAGATCGCACCTGGCTTGCGGAGAACTTTCGCATTTATTCGGGTGAGCAGGTGCGGCAGTTGACGGCAACCGACGGTACGCAAAAGCTGCTGGTTCGGTGGCGCGATGGAGGCCTGACCGAAACAGTCATGATTCCATGTGATGACGATGATGCGGACGATTATGGCCGCACCATTGTTAAACATCGCCGTACGGCGTGTCTTTCAACACAGGTTGGCTGCCCCGTAGGGTGCGCATTCTGTGCCAGCGGCCTTGCCGGGCTGAAGCGCAATCTGGCCGCCGACGAAATCATTGAGCAGGCGTTGCGGCTGAGCCAAATGCTGCCTGCCGAGCGCCGGCTTACCAATGTTGTGTTTATGGGCATGGGCGAACCGCTGGCAAACTTCGACGCTGCGGTAGCCGCTATTCGCGTGCTCATGGCGCCATGGGCATTTAACATCAGTGCTCGCAAAATAACGGTAAGCACGGTGGGCCTGCCGCCGCAAATACGCAAACTTGCCGATGTGGGCCTGCCGGTAACGCTGGCCATAAGCCTCCATGCACCCAACGACGCGCTGCGTCGCGAAATTATTCCATGGGCCAAGGGCATCGGGGTTGATGAACTGGTTCAGGCGGGCAAGTATTACTTTGATAAGACGGGCCGTGAGGTAACATTGGAGTATATTATGCTCGATGGCGTTAATACGCTGCCGGAGCATGCGCGGGAACTTGCGGCGGTATCGCGGCGTCTGCGAGCCAATGTTAATCTTATTTATTACAACGAAGTGCCCGAGCTGAGTTTCAAGCGGCCCGCGGGCACGACGATGCTGACATTTCAAAACATACTGCGGCAACTGCATGTAAACGCCCATGTTCGCAAAAGCCGCGGCCGCGAAATTGCCGCTGCCTGCGGGCAGTTGGCGCGGCAAGATCGGCAGATGGCCGAAGCAAAATAACACAGCGACGCACGGGCAATGATGGCGGCACGCACCCGATACAATCTCCTTATGGATTTGGCAATGACAACTTCAGCGGCGAAACCTAATCGCTTAATTCATGCAACAAGCCCTTACCTGCGACAGCACGCGCACAACCCCGTGGACTGGCACATCTGGAACAGCGAAGCGTTGGCCGAGGCACGGCAGCACAACAAGCCGATTTTTCTTTCGATCGGTTATGCCGCGTGTCATTGGTGCCATGTGATGGCGCATGAATCGTTTGAAGACCCGCAGGTTGCGGCCCTGCTTAATGAGAGCTTTATCAACATTAAGGTGGACCGCGAGGAGCGGCCGGACCTGGACGAACTTTATATGCTGGCCACGCAGCTTGTTACCGGTAGCGGCGGTTGGCCCATGAGCGTTTGGCTTACGCCGGACCTCGAACCGTTTTATGCCGGCACTTATTTTCCGCCGATGGATGGCTACGGGCGGCCCAGCTTTACGCGCGTCATAAGGGCCTTGGCGGATGCCTGGCAAAATCAGCGAACCGAGGTGCTGCAGCAAGCCGGGAAAATTGCCGCAGCCTGCAGGGCGCATGCCGCGCAGCAGGGGGAGCAGGCCGGCCCGTTGGATGCCGCAGCGTGTTTAACCCACATGATTGATCGCTGTGTTGAGACCTTTGACGATGCCCAGGGTGGCCGACGCGGAGCGCCCAAGTTTCCTCCCAGCCAGTTGCTGAACCTGTGGCTGGACATTTTGCCGGGGGAACGTTCGCCGTCGGCCAGTGCGGCTGTCGGCGATGGTGGTGGTATAAAACTGCCCGACGAAAAAATCGCCCTTGCCCGGCAGATGTTGGTTAAAACGCTTGATGGGATGATGATGGGCGGCATCTTCGACCAGCTTGCCGGGGGCTTTGCGCGCTACAGCACCGATGAAGCCTGGCTTGTGCCGCACTTTGAAAAAATGCTCTACGACAATGCCCAGCTCGGTTTGGCCTATGCGCGGGCGGCGGTGCAATTGCAGCGGCCTGATTATGCCGCGGTGGCCCGCCGGACTTTTGACTTTTGGCTCGATGAAATGACCGCAGGCGAGGGCGGCTTTTACAGTTCGCTTGATGCCGACAGCGAGGGGCATGAGGGCCGGTTTTATGTATGGAGCATGGACGAGTTGCGCCGGAGCCTGCCTGATAAAGGCGATGCACAATTGGCTGCGGACGCGTTTGGTATAACCGAACCGGGCAACTGGGAAGGGACAAATGTTTTAACCATGCGGCGCAGCATGGCACAGCTTGCCGCCGGGCGTGGCGTGGCTGTTGCGGTCATAGAGCGGCGGCTGGAGGGCATCATTAAAACGCTGCGGCAGGTGCGCAGCGCGCGGCCCAGGCCGGGAACCGACGCTAAGGTGCTGACCGGTTGGAACGCCCTGATGATTTATTCTTTGGCGGTTGCGGGCAAGCTGTTGGATGAGCCGCGTTACCTACAGGCCGCCCGCCGTGCGGCGGATTATATCCTGCGGCATCATCGCAGTGATTCCAGCGGGCTGCTGCGCGTAAGCTGCAGCGGCCATGTCGCCGATATACCGGCATTTTTAGAAGACTACGCCTTTTTTATTGTGGCGCTTGCGGCGCTGGGGCAGGGTGAGGAGTCTGTGACCGGTGCTGCGCCCAGCACGCCGCGCTACCTCGCGGCCGCGACCGATTTGGCCGACCGCATGATTCGGAACTTTGCCGATGCCGAGCAGGGCGGATTTTATTTAAGCTCCAGCGAGCACGATGCGTTGTTTGCCCGCATAAAAACCGGAGCCGACAATGCTGTGCCTTCGGCCAATGCCTGGGCTATTTGGGGGCTTGTGATGCTGCAGCGGCAGACGGGCAACGAGCAGTATCTAGCGGCCGCGCAGGCGGCACTGGCGGCCTTTGCATCGCTCATAGCGCAGCGCCCCGAGCATTTTGCCAGTATGCTCTCGGTGGTGGTTTCGCTGGAGAGCGCCTCGGCGCGAGCGCTGCAATCAGCCGACGCTGTGTTTGAAGCCTGGACAAGCGAGCCGCTGGCAAGCGCAGCGGGCGGCACAACACTCCAATGTTTGGCAGGGCTTAAACTGCCGCCGCAGTTTTACGCAGCCGACTCGGGACGCATTGCGTTTGCGGCTTGGGTAAATGGCGACTCGGCTCGGCCGCTGGAGGTTCGTGCCGAACTGGCGGGTTTACCGTCAGCAGCGCCATCATCGCCGGACGATCAGATGCTGGGGTATGCGGGCGATTTGACGTGGCGACTGGGTATTACTGTGCCGCCGGGCGGGTTTCTGGCGGGCGATGCGATTGAAATTATGATGACCGCGGCTATTTGCACCACAGGGGTGTGCCTGCCAGAACGCAGTTTCAGTTCGAGATTGCGCACCGGGGGCGAGCGGTCTGTGGCGCCGCCGAAGTGCAAAGCAAAAAATGCAAGTTAGCATCGTGTTAAGCCGATAATAAATGGTGTTATTTGTGGCGGAGTCAGGGTTGTTTATGTCTCAAGCCGAGTTAAACCAGCCTGGTGTTGAAATAACATCTATAGAATCGCGGTTGCTGCTGCCGGTGGCCGGCGCGATAAGAACCAAAGCGGCGGTGCGGGCTCGCCGCACGGTGCGGCGGCCGATGTCGCGGAATCATCGGGCGTTTTATGATGAGCTTGTGGCGACCATGAAGGATCGCTACCAGATATCTATTCGTAAATGGCGCAGCTCGATGCGCGGTGTGGCGTATGAGTTGCACTACAGCAACGGCGAGGTGAAGCGAATGATTTCATCCCCCAAGCCGCGTTCGCCGGTGAGCGCGTGCATTTTTATGCACGAAGTGGGGCACCATGCGATAGGCTTTCGCAAGTTCAGGCCTCGGTGCCTCGAAGAATATCATGTCTGGCAATGGGCCTTTAATGAAATGCGACGCTGGGACATCGCGGTAGATCATCGCGTCGAGCGGCACTATCGTCGCAGCATGTACCATTATGTACACCTTGCGAAAAAGCGCGGCATCAAGCGCTTGCCGGAGATATTGCAGCAATTTCAAACATGGCCGGGGTGAGCGGGCAGCCGGCTTTTTACAAGACGAGTTTGGTCGCCGTAACAAGCGGTCTGCAAGCGCTGCAGGCCGTTGGCTTTTGCAAAGGGCATGATTTTTCGGTTGGGAGCGCCAAGCTTTGACCCGTTAGTCGCCTCGATGTCGGCGTCAAAAAAATCTTCGCCCAGCGAGGCGACAAGTTCGCCCAGAGCGAGCGGAGACGACGACGGGGGCACACCGGCAATCATGTCGGGGCTGGGAGGCCGGGGCTGCGCTGTTTCCGCGTGCATGAGAACTCGGCGGGCGTTGCCGCGTTGTGGCGGATTTTAATGCTGCGCCGAGAGCACATGCAGGCGAAAGGTGAGGGTGGCGTTGGGGCCGATGCCTGCCATGGGAGCGCCGGCGGCGCCGTAGGCGAGTGCCGGCGGAATAATCAACTGGCGGATGCCACCGACGTGCATGCCCGCCACGCCCTGTTCCCAACCTTCGATCACGCTGTGGCCGCCGAGCTTAAACACCAGCGGCGTATGATGCTTGGCTGATGAATCGAACATCTGCCCGGTAGACAACCAGCCTACGTAGTTGGCGGTTACCAGATCGCCCTGGAGCACCAACGGGCCTTTGCCGACGACAAGGTCTTGAATAATCAGGCCGTCGGGCCTCTTTTGAACATCAACAAACTTTTTGGGATCGGTGACGGGGCCGGCCTGCGTTGGGTTGAGATTGGCCAAGGGCTGATTGCCCATGACAAAAGAACGCAGTCCTTTGGTGGTGGGCACATCGGTAAAGCCGGCGACATGGCCCACGGCGGCAAGCGCCGGAGTTACGGACAGCAAGTGAACCAGAAAGGTAAGCTGGGCATTGGCTGGAATGCCTGATTTTGGATCGCCTTTTTTGCCGTAGGCCAGTTGCGCTGGAATGATGATTTGCCTTACGCCATTGAGTCGCATGCCGCTAACAGCCTGATTAAGCCCGGCGAGAATATCGCCTTCGCCGAGGGTGAAAACCAGGGGCTGTTTTTCGGTGGTGGAAGAGTCAAACTCTTTGCCGCTGGCCAGCCAACCCACATAACTCAGCGAGATTAAGTCGCCGGGTTTTGGTTTGGGGCCGCTGCCGATGGCAACATCCTGCAGCACCAAGCCGTCGGGAGTTGTGGTGACGCGCACAAACCTTTTGGGGTTGGTGATGGGGTGTTTAACGGCGGAAATATTCATCGTGTGCACGAGGGCCGCTGGGGCGGTGGCGTGACGATGGCAACCGGCGATAAGCAGGCTGGCGGTTAAAAGCAGGAGCAGGGCAAGGGGGCGGTGTTTCACGCGTGGTATCTCCACAAGGTTAAGGATGGCTGCCGGCGCCGAGTTTGCGGCGGCTGAGGCGTTGTCAGTCGGGCTTGGGCCATTCGGGCCGCACAAAGCGGCCAGCTTCGAGAATGGTTTGGCCGTCCACTTCTATACGGCAGCCGGGGTGGCGAAGGTCGCAAACCATGTCCCAGTGGAGGCCGCTGTCGTTTTTTCCGCCGGTTTCGGGGTAGGCAGCGCCGAGTGCCGCGTGGCAGGTGCCGCCGATTTTTTCGTCAAAGAGGGTGTTTTTGGTGTACTGCTGAATGGAGAAATTGGTGCCGATGGCAAACTCGCCGAGCGTTTTGGCGCCGACATCTTGTTCAATCATGGCGAGCAGAAAGTCTTGGCCTTTGCTTGCCTTGGCATCAACGACTTTGCCATTTTTAAAGACCAGTTCAATATCATGACACTCGCGGCCATGGTGCACCGCCGGAAAGCTGTAGCGGATGCGGCCATTGACGGCATCTTCGATGGGGCCGGTGAATACTTCGCCATCGGGGAAGTTTTCGTGACCGCAGCAGTTGATCCATTTGCGGCCCTGCACTCCGAGGCGCAGGTCGGTGTCGCGGCCGACGACGCGCACCTCTTTGGCGTGGTCCAAAAAGTCTACGAGTCGCTGCTGGGTTTCGCTGATGCGCTTCCATGCGGCGACGGGGTCGGGGAGATGCAGGAGGCCGCCGCTAAAGACGAAGTCTTCATATTCGCGCAGGGACATTTCGGCATCCTGGGCGCTGGCCTGGGTGGGGAATTGCGTACCAACCCAGCGCAGCTCGCCTTTAGCGGCCCGCTCTAAGAATCGTCGGCTAATGGGTTTGCGGGCCTGGGCGGCGGCGGCCTGTTTTTTGGGGTCTACATGCGTCATGCTTTTGGTGTTTTCGTCGGCCCAGAGGCCAATGGAGACATTGATGTTTTCAACAATAAACTGGCTGATGGGCGAGACATATTCAAGCTGCTGCTGGCTGGCGACACGATAAAAGGCCTCTTCCATGGCGTCGGAGAGCAGGCTGACGAAGGGGTTGCCGCCGGCGACAAGTACATGCTCGTAAATGGCCTCAGCGAGCGGCAGGCCGACGGCTTCGCCGGAAATGCGAACGAGGTCGCCGGGCTTAACGCCGGCGGAATAATTTACCAATACCGAAGCGAGTTTATCTAACCGTTGATCGCGCATGATGGCTCCAAAAAAAGCATCGTATGGGGCTTGCCGCGGTGCCCGCAACAAAGGGCATCATAACTCGGCAAGGCCTTTTTCTACGGCGAGGAGTTCGTGCTCCTGCTGGGTGGTTTGATCCTTAAGCCCCTGTACGATATGAGCCGGGGCTTTGCTCACAAAAGTTTCGTTGGAGAGTTTGGCGCGGTTAGCGGCCAAAAATTTATTCAGTTCGTCCCGGCGTTTAAGCAGTTTTAACTTTTCGGCATCGCGGTCCACCACATCGGCCACAAACACCTGCGCCTGGGGCAGAATAGCCGATGCGGCGTTGGCGGGCTTTTTAACCGCGGGGCCGATGTCGGCAAGGGTGGCGGTGGCGAGCGCTTCAATAAGCCGGCGATTGTCGCTGATGATGCCGCCAGCCGCGTCGGCGGTTTGCACGGTAACGGCAAGTTGGCGTTTGAGGTCAATGTTGTATTGATTGCGAATGTCGCGAATGCTGCGTACGACATCCTGCAGGTGGCGCATGTCGGCTTCTGCGGCGGGGTTGTCGAGCAGGGAGTTTGCCTGCGGGTAGGGGCTGGTAATTAACATACCGGCGTCGGGTGCAACTTTTTCCCAGAGGGCTTCGGTGACAAAGGGCATGACCGGATGCAGCATTGCCAGCGCCTGACGAAGCACAAACAGCAGCACAATGCGCACCTGGGGGTTTTGGTCTTTGATGCGGGCTTTGGCAATTTCGAGGTACCAGTCGCACAGATCATTCCAGAAAAACTGGTACAGCCCGGCCGTGAGTTCGGCAAACTTAAACTCGCCGATGAGTTTGGCGCTGGCGGCGGCGGTTTGGTTGCAGCGGCTGATGATCCAGCGGTCGCTGAGTTCGCCGCTTTTGGCAATGGCCTGAACCTGGGCGGCGGTGGGGGGCGTTAAATCGGTGATGCTGGAGAGAATGAAGCGTGAGGCATTCCATATTTTGTTGGCGAAGTTGCGGCCGATGTCAAAACGAGGACTGGAGTTTTTGCCGGTGGTTTTGTCTTTGACGACCGGCAGGCGGATATCCTGAGTTTCGGTGGCCATGCTGGCGAGCGTGTAGCGGAGGGCGTCGGCACCGTGGCTTTCGACGATGTCTACCGGGTCTACGCCGTTGCCGAGCGATTTTTTCATGGGTCGGCCGTTGCCATCCTGAATGACGGCATGAATATAAACCTGCTTAAACGGGACATCGCCATGAAGGTAGAGGCCGAACATAACCATGCGTGCTACCCAGAGCGAGAGAATTTCGCGGGCGGTGGACAGTACGCTCGTGGGGTAAAAATAATTGAGGAGCTGATCCTGCGGCTGATCGCTTGTGCCGCCAGCGGGCCAGCCGAGTGTTGAGAGGGGCCAGAGCGCGGAAGAAAACCAGGTGTCGAGGACATCGGGGTCGCGGCCTCCGGTTGGCTGCGAAATTGGTGCGAGAAGGCCGGTCGCCTCCAAAGCATCCATGGATTGTTCCGCTGCCTGGGTGCGCGTTACCGCGATGAGTTGCATTGCGCCAGCGTCGCCGCGGAGCAACAGGTCGTTATCCAATTTGACGTCGTGGCTTGTGAGGTACGACTTCATCTGTTCAACGATTGTCGATTGGCCCGGCTGGCCATACCGCCACACCGGTATCCGATGGCCCCACCACAACTGGCGGCTGATGCACCAGTCACGCTTTTGCGAGAGCCAGTCTATATAGCTTTTGGCATAGCGTTCAGGCGTGATTTTAACGCGGCCGCTGGTCACGGCGTCAATGGCAGCCTGTGCGAGGCCGCTGGCTTTGGAATCGTCGGCCAGTGTGATGCCGCCGGGCACGTCGCCCATGCGCACAAACCATTGTTCGCTCAGGTACGGCTCGATGGGCGTTTTGCTGCGGTCGCTGTGGCCTACTTCGTGTTCGTGGGGTTTGACTTCGGCAATAAGGCCAAGGGCTTCAAGGTCTTCTGATACACGTTTGCGGGCCTCGGAGGCAAACTTCAGGCCTTGGTAGCTAAACGCACGATTGCCAAATGTTCCCTGGCCATTGCTGTTGACTCGGCCATCGGATGTGAGCAGGTTAATCTGCGGCAAATTGTGGCGCTGGCCAGTGGCGTAGTCGTTGGGGTCGTGGGCGGGCGTTACCTTGACGACGCCGGTACCAAACTTGGGGTCTACCAAAAGGCCATCGCCGATGATTGGGATCTTGCGTCCGACCAGCGGCACTTCAACCTGACGACCTATCAGATGTTTGTAGCGCTCATCTTCGGGGTGTACGGCGACGGCGGTGTCGCCGAGCATGGTTTCGGGCCGGGTGGTGGCGACAATTAGATATTCGGGATCACCTTGTTGGCGGTCTACCACGGGGTATTTGATGCTGGTGAGCTGGCCTTTGACTGTTTCGTGGTAAATTTCGTCATCGGCGACGGCGGTTTGCAGGTGGGTGTCCCAGTTTACCAGCCGGAGGCCGCGAAAAATCAGGCCGCCCTTAAAGAGCTTAAAAAAGGCCTCGCGAACGGCTCGGGCGCACAGGTCATCAAGTGTAAAGCGAGAGCGGGACCAATCGCATGAAACACCGATGGATTGAAGCTGGTTAAGGATGCGATTGCCGAACTGCTCTTTCCATTGCCAGATGCGGCTTACGAGTTCTTCGCGGCCGAGGTCGTGGCGCGATTTCTTTTCTTTTTCGAAGATGGTTTTTTCAACCACGGCCTGGGTGGCAATGCCGGCGTGATCTATGCCGGGCATCCAGAGCGTGTTATCGCCGTGCATACGATGATAGCGGACAAGCACATCTTGAATGGTGCCGTTGATGGCATGGCCCAAATGGAGAGCACCAGTGACGTTGGGGGGAGGAATAACGACGCTGAAACGGCGCTGCGGCGGGCGGTCGTCGGGCTTGGCATGAAAAGCCTCGGCGCTTTGCCAACGGGCATAAATGGCGGCTTCTACCTGTTTTGGGTCGTATTGCGGGGCGAGTTCTGAACTCACGGTTTCCTCGTAAAAACATAGTCATGGGAGCGGCCGCGTTCGGGCCGATGGCGGCGCGACCCGCGGTGGCGGTATCGGGTCGCAGGTTGCCGCATCGGTGCTATGGCGCGGGGGCGGCAGCAAGGGCGTTGTTGGGCAGTTCACGGTCTTCGGCATCGTGAATCAGTCGGTATTCGAGGGCGTCAACCAACGCCTGCCAACTGGCCTCGATGATGTTTTCTGAGACACCTACGGTTCCAAAAACACCTTCCGGCGACTTAAACTCCACTACAACGCGAACCTTTGCCGCCGATTCGGCCCGCGCGTTTACCACGCGTACCTTGTAATCCACAAGGTGCAATTGGGCAACCGCCGGGAATCGCGGCACAAGCGCCTGGCGCAGGGCGGCATCGAGTGCGTTGATGGGGCCGTCGCCGGTGGCGGACGATTTTACCTGCGTGCCGGCGATGGTGATGGCGACATCGGCGGTGGTAACGGCAGGGCCATCGGCCTTGCGTTCAACCCGGCAATTGTAGCTGGCGAGGTCAAAAAATTGGCGGTAGCGTCCAATTTGCCGTCGCAGCAGCAATTCAAAGGATGCTTCGGCGGCTTCAAACTGATAGCCTTGGGCTTCGAGAGCGGTCAGCTCGTCGAGTGTTTGCTTAAGGGCTGCGCGGTTGTGCTCGATGTTGAATTTTTTGCCCATGCGTGCGGCGATGTTCGACATGCCCGAGAGTTCCGATACCAATATTCGCCGGGAATTGCCGACGAGTTCCGGGTTTATGTGTTCGTAGGTGCTTGCGAGCTTGTTGACCGCATGCACGTGCATGCCGCCCTTATGGGCAAAGGCGCTCATGCCAACAAAGGGCTGGTTGTTGGCAAGGTTGATGTTGGCCACCTCGTAAACGTAACGCGAAACCTCGGTGAGTTTGGCCAGGGCATCGGGCGGCAAACATTCGTATCCCATTTTGAGCCGCAGGTTGGCGATGACCGTTGTGATGTCTACATTGCCGCAGCGTTCGCCAAAGCCATTGATGGTTCCCTGCACCTGGGCAGCGCCGGCTTCGACGGCGGCGAGTGAGTTGGCGACGGCGAGGCCGCTGTCGTTGTGGGTGTGTATGCCCACCGGGCAAGAAACAGCATCTTTGGCCTGCCGCACCAGTTCGGCCACCTGCTCCGGCAGCGATCCGCCGTTGGTGTCGCAAAGGCAAACGAGCACAGCGCCCGCGTCGTCGGCGGCTTTGATGGTTTTGAGGCCATAGGCGAGGTTGGCCCGTGAGCCATCAAAAAAATGCTCCGCATCATAAATGACTTTGCAGCCAAGCTGTGTGAGGTAGCGGACGCTGTCGAAAATCATGTCGAGGTTTTCTTGCAGCGAGACGCCGAGAACCTCGGTGGCGTGGAGGTCCCAGGTTTTGCCGACAATGGTTACATATTCGGTGTGGGCGTCGCGCAGGGCGTTAAGGCCGACATCATCTTTGGCGGCAATGGCTTTGCGTCGCGTCATGCCGAAGGCGACGAGTTTGGCGTGCTGCAGGTTGAGCTGGCTCGCATCCTGAAAAAATTGGGCGTCTTTGGGATTGGAGAGCGGGTAGCCGCCCTCGATAAAATCTACGCCGAGATCATCGAGTCGGCGGGCGATGAGGAGCTTATCTTGTACTGAAAAGGATATTCCCTCGCCCTGGCTGCCATCGCGCAGGGTGGTATCGTACATTTGCACATAGCGATTGGACTGGTTCATGGTTGTCACCTTGTTGCTAAGTAAAGTAGAGGTTCCGCCATAAGGCTCGGCCTGCGATGCCGCTTGGTTAGAGGAGCGGCGCTGCGGGCAGCCTAAACAAAAATGCCCCGCCATCGGCAGGGCAACTGGGCGAATGTTTCAGCGGCAGGTGTCCTAACCAATTAAGGCGGGTGTTATGGTTGGCGCCGCTATAATGCCAGCGCGGACAGCGGCCAGAGTCGCACCGCGACCAGGCCATACAGGCAACACAGGGTTGACTATAGTTGTCCGCACAAAACACCTCATAAACTGAGTTTTATTATCAATATTTTGGCGGTTTGGTCAACTCTTGGCCCGGGCGAAAAAATATCAAGCGATTTCGAAAAGCCGGTTCGCCGACGAGGGCGGCAGGTCCGCTTGTCTGCGTGAGCTAAAAACGCGCGGTTTGAGGCGGTAATTGCCCCAGGATGCGCATGAGCGTTGGACGCGCCAAGGCCTGCCGGGTTTAATACGCCCATGACGTTGGACTTTCCACCGAGCTTGATCGGCTTGTTTTTATTTCTGCTGGGCAGTTGCGTCGGCAGCTTTCTTAATGTGGTGGCGTGGCGGCTGCTATTTCGTGGGCAGCCGGTGAGCTTTGGCGGGCGAAGCGGGCCGCTTACGCTGAGCTGGCCACCCTCACATTGTCCGAACTGCAAACAGGGCATCAAACCGTATCACAATATTCCCATGGTCGGCTGGTTTATGCTGCGTGGCCGCTGTGCCCATTGCCGCGAGCCGATTTCGCTGCGATACCCGCTGGTGGAATTGGCTGCGGGGCTGATGTTTTTAAGCTTGTACCTGGCGTACTACCACACGGCGCTGACGCAACGGGGGTTTGTTGGCCTGGCGCACGGCGGGCCAACGCTGGCCCTGCATTTGTTGTATGTGGTGGTGTTGCTGGCGGCGTCTGCGATAGATGCCGACTGGTTTGAGATTCCGCTGGTGCTTACCAACGTGCTGATGGCGGCCGCACTGGTGTGGTGCGTGTTTGGCCGACAACCCATGTTGCCGCAGGTGAGTGTGGCGGGTCCGTGGGGGCGCATGGCATTGGGTGGGGCGCTGGGGGTGGTGCTTTCTCTGGTGCTGCTGCATTTTAAGTTGCTGCCGCGAAGTTTTGACGCCGAGCATTCACCGCTGGGAGCGGAGCCTCCAACGACAAAGACGAATGGCCCGGAAGGCAACCCGATGGCGGCAGACCTGGTTGAGGGCGGCCCGCCTGCGTACTTATCTGCGAGGCGCAACAAGCTGGCCTTGGCGGCAGTGGGGGTCTTGCTCCTGCTGGCTGCGGCTGCTTGGTGGCGATTTGCCGGGCTTTGGGCGGCGGCCGCAACTTTATTGGCAGCTATATTGATATTTTTAGTGGCTGTTTTGCCGCAGCGGGAACAGGCGGACACTGTAACCCAAATAGTTGAGCAAGAAAGCGAGTCGCCGGACGCTCGGCGTGAGGCGGGTAAGGAGCTGCTGTTTTTATTGGTGCCGGTAACGCTGGCGATTGCCGCGGCCCTGGTGCCGCTGCCGCTACCAACGACGGAATGGCTTGATCGGCTTGCGGGCGCACTGCTGGGGCTGGAGGTGGGTGGGCTGCTGGTGTGGCTCACGCGGATATTGGGGACGCTGGCGATGGGGCGCGTGGCCATGGGTTTGGGTGATGTGCACCTGATGGCGGCGGTTGGAGCGGTTGTTGGCGCCAAGCTGGTGGTGCTGGCGTTTTTTATGGCGCCGTTTTTTGCGCTCGCATGGACACTTGTTTGCATGTTGTCGCATCGTATTCGGGTACTGCCGTATGGCCCCTGGCTTAGCATGGCGGCCATTATGGTGTTGCTGGTGGGCCATCCCATTTTGCATTGGTACATGAACGTTGCGTTTGGTACTCCGGTGGCGCAGCGAGTGCCTGCGGGGCCTGTTCACTGGCCCGGCGAGCCTCCATGAGCGGCTGGCGGCAGGTGGAAATGACTCGCTTGGATTGGGCTGGCGTGCTGGCCAGCGAGGGAGTGACCAGCGAGGGAGTGATAGGGATGTTTTTTGTAAGGCGCTGCTTTAGCAGCGACGGTGGCAGATGTTGGTGAGTTGCCGGGATTTTGATGCAATCTTCTACGGTTTAAGGCGCAAGGTAGTGGCGGTGCCCATGCACCCGGCTGTCGGGGTAATTTGACGCCGTGGCGTGCGCATTCTAAACTAAAAGGTCTTGACATGCGGTGGGTTTAGCTCAGTTGGCAGAGCACGAGGTTGTGGTCCTCGGGGTCGCGGGTTCGAGTCCCGTAATCCACCCTTGGCCGGGAAAGAGAGCGTAGCTTGCGGTGCGGCCGGCGGTGCGGCCGTAGGTTTGGGGCGGTCGGCCGAGCAGCGGCCTTTTGGTTGGCCCTGCGACCGTTGCAGTAGCGAGCGATAGCCGTTACACTGTTTCGTCCCGCGAGGCCGCGCCGGCGCTGCATAAGCGCTGCGCCGGTGGCAGGATGGCGCGAAACTGGCCACGCCGCTGCTGTAGCTCAGCTGGTAGAGCACGTCCTTGGTAAGGACGAGGTCAAGGGTTCAAGTCCCTTCAGCAGCTTGGGCGACACAAGTGCTGCCGAGACGCGTGTCTCGGGCATGCGGGAAGAATTTTGTATGGCGTTTTTGCGATCCACAATGGCTCGCAGCTATAACTTTTAATAACCTCAGGAGGTTACCATTCATGGCAAAGGGCGTATTTGAACGCAAGAAGCCTCACGTAAACGTAGGCACTATCGGGCACATTGACCACGGCAAGACCACCCTGACCGCGGCCCTCACTACGGTGTTGGCGGCGCAGGGCTTGGCGCAGGCCGTTTCGTACGATTCGGTTGCGAAGGCTTCCGAAAAGCAGGGACGTCGCGATCCATCCAAAATCGTGACCATTGCGGTGTCGCACGTGGAATACGAGTCGGCCAATCGGCACTATGCCCACATTGACTGCCCCGGCCACGCCGACTTCGTTAAAAACATGATCACCGGTGCCGCCCAGATGGACGGCGCTATTCTGGTGGTGTCGGCCGCCGACGGCCCGATGCCGCAAACGCGCGAGCACGTGCTTCTGGCCCGCCAGGTAAACGTTCCGCGTATTGTGGTGTTCCTCAACAAGGTTGACCTCGTGGATGACCCCGAGCTGTTGGAACTCGTGGAACTCGAAATCCGGGAGCTGCTTAACAAGTACAAGTTCCCGGGTGACGAGATTCCGATCATCCGCGGCGCTGCGGTCAACGCTCTTAAGAACCCGACCGATGCGAAGGCGATCGAGCCAATCATGAAGTTGGTCGAAGCGCTGGATACCTACATCCCCGAACCGGTACGCGAAACCGATAAGCCCTTCCTTATGCCGGTGGAAGACGTGTTCTCGATCAAGGGTCGTGGCACGGTAGGTACCGGGCGTGTGGAACGTGGCACGGTAAAGGTTGGCGATGAACTCGAAATCGTCGGCCTGAAAAAGGACTCCAAGAAGACCATCGTAACCGGCGTGGAAATGTTCCAGAAAACTCTGGACTCGGCCATTCCCGGCGACAACGTGGGCTTGCTGCTCCGCGGCGTCGAAAAAGAAGAACTCGAACGTGGTCAGGTGCTTGCGAAGCCCGGCTCGATTACGCCGCACACCAAGTTCGAAGCGGAAATTTACGTCCTGACCAAGGAAGAGGGCGGTCGTCATACGGCCTTCTTCAAGGGGTATCGTCCGCAGTTTTACTTCCGCACCACCGACGTAACCGGTTCGCTGGACCTTACCAGCGGGGCGGAAATGGTGATGCCGGGTGACAACGTGAAAATTAACGTTGACCTCGGCGACTGCCCCATTGCGATGGAGCAGGGCGTGCGGTTTGCCATCCGCGAGGGTGGTCGCACGGTTGGCGCAGGCGTGGTTACCAAGATCATCGCCTGAGTGCCGCGAGTTATTTTAGTGAACTCAAGTAGCCACGCCGGCGCCATCAATTGTGAGTGTCCGGCGTGGCTACATGATTAGCGGACGCCACGTGCGCATGTCGCGTGGGTGGCTTTACGCAAGGCCTCGGCGGGTTGCCGCCGGGCTTAAAGTTTGGAGAAACGTCATGGCAAGAGAATGGGCCTGGCTGCAATGCACCGAAACGCAGGACCTGAACTATCGCATCAGCATAAATCCAAAGGAAATGGATACCAAAAAGCTGATTCGGAAGTTTTCGCCCCGTTTGCGCAAGCATACCGACCACAAAATTAAAAAGGGTAAGTGAGTCGGTTTGGCAATTTGGGTTTGTTGCGGTTTTATGGCACAATGGAATTTGCCTACAGCAGTAGCTCAATTGGCAGAGCACCGGTCTCCAAAACCGGGGGTTGCAGGTTCGACTCCTGCCTGCTGTGTTCCGCGGCAGTGCCCGGCTTGGCAGGCTCGTAAAGGCATGGCGCGACGGCTGGCGTCGGCGGTGCGTTTATGGGATTTACGGCCCGGCGGCGACCAACGAGTTTTGTAAGGATGTACCGTGGCAGCGTTTGGAATTTATAAAAAGGGGCAGGGCAAGTTTGTGCGGTTGGGCACGGTTGTCGGCATTGGCCTGCTGGTTTTGCTGGGCATTCAATGGGTGGATCATTCGATTGTTTACCCATGGCCATCGTATGCCAAGGCGATTTTATCGTTGGTGCTGGCGGTACTTGGTGGGCTGTTGGCCTACTGGGCGGTCAACAACCGCCGGTTTGCCGATTTTATGATTCTTACCGAGAGCGAGATGCGCAAAGTCGCGTGGCCGGCCGCCCGAACGGTGGTCAACGCCACCAAACTGGTCATCATGATGGTCTTGGGGCTTGCTTTGATGCTCTGGGTTGTGGACGGCGGATTTGTTTGGTTGTTTAAGTATATACACGTGTTGAGTTAACATCGGCCGAGTGCCGGTAATGGTCGAGAATGGACAGCATTATGGAAACGAACACAGCAACGGAGCAATCGGTGACAAACCCGGCAATGCAATGGTTTGTTCTGCGCGTCGCCTCCAACCGCGAAGACCAGGTTCGCGATGCTTTGGAACGGAAAGTCAAGATCGAAAATCTTGGCGAAATCATCGGCCGGGTGCTTGTGCCGCGCGAACGCGTTAAGCGCGTCAAAGCGGGTCAACAGAAGGTTTCAGAGCACAAGCTTTATCCGGGTTATGTGTTTGTTGAAATGGTACTCAACAAAGACGGAACCATCAAAGAAAAGGCCCATTACCTGTTCCACGAAACGCAGGGTGTGGGCGATTTTATCGGGCAGAAGAACAAGCCCGAGCCAATCAGCGAAAAAGAGCAGGAAAAGATTCTTGCCGAGGCGGAGAAGCCCGACGCCGGCCCGGCTGTGAAGGTTGAGTTTTCCAAGGGTGATGCTGTTAAAATCAAGGAAGGCCCCTTCGAGAACTTTGAAGGCACGGTGGACGAAATTTTCCCGGATAAGGGCGTGGTTCGCGTTATTGTGACCATTTTCGGCCGGGCAACGCCGCTTGAACTCGAATACTGGCAATTGGAGAAAGTGCAGTAAGATTGCCGGGCCGAAGGGGCCGCAGAGTCTCGGAATCGGGATGCGGTTCTTTGACACAAGCAGGGCAGTCGCATAGGTGAAACGCGATGATCAAGGTAGTGTACGGCGATTTTGGTAATCCGCGATTGGGGGCAGGCGATGGCGCCCACCCACGTCGCACGATGCCCCGCTGGCTGGTCTTGGCGATGGTATTCGGTGTGGCATTGCCGCTGGTGGTGCTCGGTGCGATCTTTTTGTCGGTGGTGGTTTTGTCGGTATTGGTGGTTGTGGCCATTTTGGGCGCGGGAGTCGCCCTGCGTTTGGGGTGGCACAATGTGAGCCAAAAGCTCAAAGGCGATGGTCGCCGCAACGTTCGCGTGGCGCGCCGCCCGCCGGATGCCGGACTTTAATAGATACAAGGCTGGGCCGGCCGCGTGGCCGACGCCCGCAGAAATGTAAGCTTTTTAAGCCAAACTTGTAGTTGAGGATTGAACATGGCCAAGGCCAAAGAAGTAGTCAAGAAGTTCAAAATGCAGGCCCCCGGCGGCACGGCAACCCCGGCTCCCCCGATTGGCCCGGTGCTGGGCGCCAATGGCGTAAACCCCGGCCAGTTCATCACCAAGTTTAATGCGGCAACCAGCGCCCTGAAGGGTAAGGTTGTCGGCGTTGAAGTGACCGTGTACAGCGACAAATCCTTTGATTTCGTCATTAAGACACCGCCGGCCTCGGTGATGATCAAAGATGCGCTCTCGCTGGAAAAGGGCAGCGGCGAACCCAACAAAAACAAAGTGGGCAAGCTGACCAAGGCGCAACTGAAAAAGATCGCCCAGGAGAAACTGCAGGACCTCAACGCCCCGGACCTGGCCGCCGCCGAAAAAATTATCGCCGGCTCGGCCCGCTCCATGGGTGTGGATGTGGTTGATGCATGAAACTGGCGTTTTCAACCAACGCATACAAAAAAACGTCCCTTGAATCCGCCATTGACAGCATTGGCGCATTGGGCTACGCCGGCGTTGAAATTATGGCCGATGTGCCGCATGCCCTTCCGGCTCACATGCCCGCCCAGCGCATCAGCGCGGTAAAAGCCCAGCTAGAAAAACTGCGACTGGGCATTTCCAATGTCAATGCTTTTACCCTTTTTGCCGTTGGCGATACGTACCATCCAACCTGGATTGAAGACGACGCCGCCAAACGCCAGCAGCGCATCGCCCATACCCGCCAGTGTATTGAAATGACCGCCGCGCTGGGCGGTAAAACCATTTCGCTGCAGCCCGGCGGCCCGCTCGGAACGCTGGATCGTTCAACCGCCCTTGACCGCTATGCGGCGGGCTTGCATGAAGTGTTGCCGCTGGCGCAGAGTCATGGCATAACGCTGATGGTTGAGCCTGAGCCGGGGCTTGTTATTCAAACCAGTACGGAGTGCCGCGAGTTTTTGAACATAGCTGCGCACCCCAACCTTAAAATGAATTGCGATCTCGGGCATTTTTTTTGTGTTGAAGAAGATCCCGCTCGCGTGCTGCTGGAGTGCCGCGACATTATTGCCCACGTGCACATTGAAGACATCCGCGGCGACCGGGTGCATCAGCATCTGATACCGGGCAAGGGTGCCATGGATTTTGCGGGCATTTTTAAGGCCTTGGGCGATATAAACTATGCCGGCTGGCTGACTGTGGAGCTTTACCCCTACGAAACAACCGCTGAGGAAGCTGCGCGGCAGGCACTGGCCTATCTCGAAAAGTTTATGTAACCGCCGGACCGCAGGGCACGGGGTTGCTCATGGCCAACGCGGCGCAAACAGGTGAACGATATGGATCATTTTTGTTATAAAGACGGCAGGTTGCTGTGCGAAGCTGTTCCCGTGGAAGACATCGTACGTCATGTCGGCACACCCACCTATATTTACAGCAAGGCCACGCTGCTTACGCACTACGAGCGTATTGCCCAGGCATTTTCGCCGCTGAACCCCATCATTTGCTATTCAATTAAATCGTGCGGCAATCTTGAGATACTGCGTTCGCTGCGGCAGCAGGGCAGTGGGTTTGACGTGGTGTCGGGCGGCGAACTGTTTCGCGCCCTGCGAGCCGGAGCCGATGCAGGCAAAATCGTTTTTGCCGGTGTGGGTAAAAGCGACCAGGAAATAAACGAAGCGCTTGAGGCCGGCATTGGCCTGTTTAATATCGAAAGCGAAGAGGAGTTCTGGAACCTTGACCGCCTCGCGGCGGCCAAGCGTGTGCATGCCCGCTGCGCTTTGCGTGTGAACCCCGATGTTGCCAGCGCCGGCACCCATGCCAAAACACTCACCGGAAAAAAAGAGACCAAGTTCGGTGTGGATATAGACCGTGCGGGCGAGTTTTATCGCCAGGCGCGCCGGGCCAATAACGCCCGGCTGTGTGGACTGCACCTGCACATCGGCTCGCCGATTAAAACCGTGGACCCTTATGTAAGCGCCATCACCAAGGCGCTGGCGCTTATAGACCAACTTGGCGCTGAAGGCATTGTGATTGACACGCTCGACATCGGCGGCGGTTTTGCGGCTTTTTACGAAGGCAACGAAGCACCGCCCGCCGCCACCTATGCCCAGGCTATTGTGCCGCTCCTGGCGGGTCGCGGGCTGAATATTATTTTGGAACCGGGACGTTCGATTGCGTGCAACGCGGGCATATTGGTCACGCGGGTGCAGTATACCAAAGCAGGCGGCAGCAAACGATTTATCATTGTAGATGCCGCGATGAACGATCTCATTCGCCCGACGCTCTACGAAAGCTACCATTTCATCTGGCCGACCAACCCCGGTGCTCACGGCGTGCCCGCCAACAGGCTCAGCACGCTGCGCACACCCGAGGACGTAAAGGTTGACGTTGTAGGCCCCGTGTGCGAAAGCGGCGATTACCTCGCCAAAGAACGCCATTTGCCGGTGCTGAAGCGCGGCGATCTGCTGGCGGTGTTTTCGGCTGGAGCTTACGGCTTTGCCATGAGCAGCCAATACAATGCCCGTCCCCGCGCCGCCGAGGTGCTGGTGGACGGATCCGGTTGGCACATCATCCGCCGGCGTGAAACGTACGAAGATTTAATCGCCGGCGAAAGCTGAAGCAGACGATTTTTGGTGTATATAGTCATGGGCGATGTACTGCTGGCGGCGCAGCGGCATGCCTTTCGGTTGGGGCCCATAGGGCGGCTCATTCTTCAAGAGGCATTTGGCCGTTGCCGAGGTCCGGGTTAATAACATTGATGATCCTTAAGCCGGTGTTGCCATCCGTGCCGGCGCCCGGCGATACACCCGCAATGTTATGGTTGATGGGAATGGTTTCGACATGGCCATCAAAGAAGAGGGCATTGCCGTCGCCGGTGTCCGCGGAGCTTGAGTTGTGGCGATAGCGGAAGCCACGTTCCCAGCCGACGAAACCATCCGTATTGGCGTTGGAGCCGCCACCAAAAAGGCCGTCGGGAGGGAGCATGAAGTTGAGGTCAAAGAGGTCCGACGCAACAGGCGACCAATCGTAACCCCACGTCTGGTACCAGCCAAAACTAAGGGGTGATCCGTAGTAGGGCTGATTCTGCACGGCATCGCCGATGGCAACTCGTTCGCCGGGGTCGTTGACTCCGCCGAGTTTTTCGTTTTGGGTGACGGTGGTGCCATTGAGCGAAGCGTACGGCAGGAAGTAGTTAGGGTTGACTGCATAGGTGGTGTTGAAATCGGGATACCAAGATTGTGTTTGCAGTTTCAGGGTGCTGGCCGGGCAGACGAAGATGTCGGCAAATCGCTGTGCAAGCCCGGTTTGCAGCGACAGGGTTGAATCAACCTGCTGAGCAATATATGGATTGCAAAAACTGGTTTCCGCAGTGCCGCTGTAAAAGCTGAACAATTCGGTATCCCAGCCAACAGGAAATGGCGGCCACCAAGGTTGGGCCGGATAGTCAACTTGGTCTATGTCGTAGGGGAGCGTGTCTTGATAAGTGTTGGTGTATTCAACGAGCATTTGTCCAATGCTGCGCAGGTTTGATTCGCAGCTTACCGTCGTGGCAAGCTGCTTGGCTCTGGAGAGTGCCGGCAGCAATAGAGCCACCAAGATGGCGATAATTGAGATGACAACCAACAGCTCGACGAGCGTAAAAGCTCTGCGGGCTGGAGGGTTGGAGTGTTGAAAGCTGCATTTCATGATTGGGCTCTCCACAAAAATGTCAGCACACTTGCAAAGCCGGGCAGAAAGCGCTGCCGTGAAAGTTCGTCGCTTCCACGGCAGCACTTAAATATTATATCAGGCCCTGCCGGCAGGTTTCGACCGTCGGCCCAGCAGCACCATGCTACTGCCAGCCAAAACGAGAAGCCCCAGGGAAGCCGGTTCGGGCGATACGGCAATGTTGTCAATGGTGAAAGTTTGCCCCACCGGCGAGTCGAAAGGAAGTATGAAGCCCAGTTGAAAATAATATAGGCCGCTGGAGGGAGCTGACGGCAGACCGGCTGGAAGCGTGTAGGTTGCCGTATAAAAGCCATTGGCGTTAGCAGTGGCGCTTACGCTGGTGGGCGAGATTGCAACGTAGTTGCTAGGGTAGTTGAAGAGTAATTGCAAACTAAAAGTGCTCGTGGTAGTGCCGGTTGGTAGAGTGTAATCAGCGGTAAGCGTTGACGCTCCGGCCAGCGCGGCCAAGAAGGCGCTGTTATTGTTCTCGCCGGGTCCTCCGAGCGCGTCGTAGCCTAGTGTAGCGACGGTGACCTGCAAGGCCCCTGCTGTTCCGGTGCCGCCGGCTGCGGAGTTGTTGCCCAACCCATTGGTGGTTGCGCCGTCGCTGTCCGGGGTTGCTACGGCGGCTGTGGTTAGTGCGGAGCCTCCGCTCCAGCCAGAAGTAGCAAAGTCCTGCTGGGTTGTGAATAATTCGGTTACATTGGCGTTGGCGCTGCTGGCGGTCATCAGGGCTGCTCCCAGGCAGAGCACGGTTGCGCCACGGGCATGGCTCTGCTGAGGAGAAACGTTACGCCACAATCGTTTAAGAAGAAGTGAACTGAACATGAGAACCTCCATACCTTGTTGGATCGCACGACATTGCCAAAAAATCTGAGGCCGAAAAACATTTTCCGCCGATATCAGACTCGAGGCATTCATGCCACGCCCTCAAGCATAATCACATTCGCTTGCGATGCTACTACGTTAAGCGTATAAATTACTATGATTAGCGCAAAGGTTGTGCTGCGCCATTTGCAGGGCGCATCAGGAGTTGTTTATGGGGCAGGTGGCCACGGCCAAAAAAACAGTTCAATCAGGGGGGCGACGGCAAGCCAAACGGCCTCTCGTAGGCCTGTTTATTGCCAGTGAAGGGCCCTATACCGAACAGGTCGTGCAGGCAATAGCCCAGTACGCCCGCGCCCATACGGAATGGCGAATAGGAATGGCTGGTTTTGGCGATGTGGACCTCCATGACATTGGCGATGGTCGGGTTGCCGGAGTGATCGTTGGGCCGTGGGCTGAGAGGCCGCCACTGATAAAGGCTATCCAAAAAGCCGGGATTCCGGCGGTGGACATGGCGGCCGGTGCCGAAGGTTCATCGCTTCCGACGGTATTACCGGACGACTTCATGGTGGGCCGGCACGCCGCCGAGCATCTGCTGTTTCGCGGGTTCCGCAACTTCGGGTTTGTAGGTTTGCCAGCGAGTTTTAATGCCTATTGGGCTGATCGCCGACGCGACGGGTTTGTTTCTGCCCTTGAGTCACATGGCATGGCTTCGGCGGTGTTTGAGGGCAGCGCCAAGGGATGGACTCGGTTGAACGATGCGCGCAACATTGATGAACTCAGGCGCTGGCTTGTGCGTTTGCCCAAGCCGGTCGGCGTGCTGGCGGCATTTGACACGCTCGCCTACGAACTGCTTTCGCAGGCGCGTGAAAGCGGAGTAGTGGTTCCGCAGGATCTAGCCGTAATTGGCGTTGATAATCGGGAGTGGATATGCACTCTGGCCAACCCCACCATTACCAGTATTCCGCTCGACGGGCATAGCGCCGGCACCAGTGCCGCGCAAGTATTGGCCCGGTCGCTCGCCGACAGAAAGGCTCCGATAGAGCCGATGCTCATCGCTCCGCTGGCCATTCAGTCGCGGGAATCCACCGACGCGTTCGCGTTTTCCGACGCACTGGTCGTGGAGGCTCTGCGGTTTATCCGCAACCAGTCGCATAAACCTATAAGTGTGGAAGACATACTCGATGAACTGCTGGTATCGCGGCGGCTGCTGGAAATTCGCTTCAAGAAGGCGACGGGCCGAACGCTTCAAGCGGAAATATGGCGCACACACCTCGAAAAGGCCCGCACGCTGCTTGTTGAAACCTCCGGGCCGATCTCGGCCATTATTGAGGGTTCTGGTTTTCGCAGTTCCGCAGTGTTCAATGTGATGTTTCGGCGCGCCACCGGTCTTACCCCGACACAATTTCGCAACCAGCATAAGCGCCGCGATCGCTGATGCCCACGCTATGGATGGACCCACTGAAGGATGCGCGGTGTGACCTATTGCGCTGCTGATAGTAATTTATACGCCCGCCGAAGTATGCTTTTACAGTCAGATGCCTAAACTCAGTTGCAGCGGCGCAGGTTGGCCTGGGCGGCCTTCCCCTTGTGCCCCGAGCGAGCCCCGAAGGGCATGCCGTGGGCAAAGCCGGTTGTGCCAGTGGGGCTAGGGCCGATTTTGGCGATTCGAGCGGCGATGAGGGCTTTGTTATGATCTATAGCGAAGGCTCATGGCGCTGGCGGACGGATGTGACACCGTCAGTTATGAAGCGATGTTATCGTTATCGCGTGGAAAAACATGCACTGACGGTTTGGGCGCTCGACCGCATCGGTACCGACGGGGCAGATCGCTTCGAAGGCGTGGTTTTGGAGTTAAAGATCACCTCGCCGCTGCCCGATGTACTGCGGGTGAGGGTGCGGCATCATCAACCCGCTCCAGGCGGCCTGCACGGGTTTGATATGCTCGCAACGGAGCCGGCACCCGTCGAAATTTCCGATCATGGAGAGTTTCTTAAATTTACCAGCGGACGCCTGACTGTGCGGCTGGCGCGCGATGATTGGCACATGGAGTTTAGAGATGGCGGCAGTGTCATCACCAGCGCCGGCGTCGGCGACCTGGCGTGGATGCAGCTTGAGGGGGGTAAGCGGCACCTGATGCAGCGGCTGGCTTTGGGCGTTGATGAGGTTATCTACGGATTGGGTGAACGTTTTGGTCCGCTGGTAAAGAACGGCCAAAGCATTGCTATGTGGAACGAGGATGGCGGGGCCGACAGCCATCTGGCCTACAAAAACATTCCATTTTATCTCTCCAGCCGTGGCTATGGCGTTTTGGTTAACTCGACGGGCAAAGTTGACTTTGAGGTTGGTACAGAGCGTGCGGCACGCGTGCAATTCAGCGTGCCGGGTGAGGAACTGGATTATTTTGTGCTCTGCGGCGGCAGCATGAAAGAGACGCTCGATCTATACACGCAGCTTACCGGGCGTCCGGCATTGCCGCCAACCTGGTCGTTTGGCCTGTGGCTGAGCACATCGTTTACCACGCATTACAACGAAGCGACGATTCTGGCCATGGTGGACGAGATGCATCGCCACGAAATTCCTCTGCAAGTGCTGCATTTTGACTGCTTCTGGATGAAAGAGCGCCAATGGTGCGACTTTACTTGGGACGACGGCGCATTTCCGGATGTGCCGGGCATGTTGCGCCGACTCAAGGATCGCGGCCTTAAGATATGCCTGTGGATTAATCCGTACATTTCACAATTGTCGCCCCTGTTTGCGGAAGGCGTTGCCGGCGGCTTTTTCGTTCGGCGATGCGACGGGCGCGTGTATCAGCGTGACGCATGGCAGCCGGGCATGGCACTGGTAGATTTCACCAACCCGCTGGCCGCCGCCTGGTACTGTCGGCAGCTTGAGCGGCTGTTGACGATGGGCGTTGACGCATTCAAAACCGACTTTGGGGAATATATACCGGTTAAAGACGTGCAATTTGCGGATGGATCTTCACCGTCGCTGATGCATAACTACTACAGCTATCTCTACAACAAAACCGTCTTTGAGTGTCTGGAGCGATGGTGCGGCCGTGGCAATGCCCTCGTGTTCGGGCGCAGCGGCACGGCGGGCATTCAAAGGTTTCCGGTTTCGTGGGGTGGGGATTCGGAATCCACGTTTGAGTCTATGGCGGCGTCGCTTCGTGGCGGCTTGAGCTTTGGCATGTCAGGTGGGGCGTTTTGGAGCCATGATATTGGTGGATTTTCGGGCAATCTGGATGCCACGCTGTACAAGCGATGGATTGCTTTTGGCCTGCTTTCGAGCCACAGTCGGCTGCACGGATCCGGTTCTTACCGCGTTCCCTGGTTGTTTGATGAGCAAGCGGTGGAGGTGCTCCGGCATTTCACGCTGCTGAAGTTGCAGTTGATGCCGTATCTGGTGTCGCTGGCTCATGAAGCCGAATTGCATGGTTGGCCGGTGCTGCGGGCGATGGCCCTGGAGTTTCCGGACGACTTAAACTGCCGCCATCTTGATCGGCAGTACATGCTGGGCAACTCTCTGCTGGTGGCTCCGGTGTTCAATCATGGCGGGATAGCCGAGTATTATTTGCCATCGGGAAGTTGGAGTGACCTGCTCACCGGGCAGAGCATAGCTGGAGGAGCCTGGCAGCGCGAGGCAGTGGATTTTATGCGATTGCCGCTGTTTTTGCGCCAGGAGGCGCTCTTGCCACTGGCCGACACAGGCCAGGGCGGATTGGTGGAGGGGAGCGATTTGCGGACGCTGCGAATTGCGTCCCCACGCGACGGCTGCGTGGCATCGCACATGGCATTTCTGGAAGGCCGGGCGGAACCGGTGCAGTTTACGCTAACCCGTAAAGACTCGGTAGTGACGCTGCTGGCATCGGCGGATGTTGGCCCCCTGCGGCTGCAAATTGGGGGCTTGGGCAGGGTGGCTGTTAAATCCAATGCAACATGCGCGGGACTGCGTGAGCATTGGCGTGAATTTGAATGGCCGGATTCCGCAAAGCCCATGCATTTGTTGATTCTTGAGGATACGCACCAAGATCAGCGTGCGTTGGAGGTGAGGCGATGATTAAACAACGCGCCACGATTGCGCGGCGGCATTTGCTTGCCGCCACGGCATTGGTGATGCCGACCATGTTTGGCGGTGCCGCAAATGAAGTCTGTGCAGCCGAGAGCAAACGTCCGGCGGCGGCCACAAAGCGCATCGCCTATCGCTGGCAAAATGTGTGCATTCATGGCGGTGGTTTTGTTACCGGCCTTGTGATGCATCCCGATGCGCAGGGCGTGTGGTACCTGCGTACGGATGTTGGCGGGGCTTACCGCTGGCTGCCCGACGCGCAGCGCTGGCAAGCCATAACGGATTGGCTCGGCCCGGCCAACGGCAATCTGTCAGGAATAGCCGCAATGGCGTTGGACCCCACCGACGCCAAAAAAGTTTATCTTGCGGCGGGTATGTACGATCGGAGGTGGAGCGGCTACGGGAGCCTCTTGGTGTCGGGCGACAGTGGAACTTCCTGGCAAATGCATGCGCTGCCCTTTAAACTGGGCGCCAACGAACTGGGCCGTTTTAACGGTTCGCGGCTCGCCGTGGACCCGGGTGACCCGGCATGCGTTCTCCTGGGTTCGCCGCTTAACGGCCTATGGTTCAGCGAGAGTTACGGGCGAACATGGCGACGCGTGGAGAGCTTTCCGGAGGTGCGCGATCCTCAACGTGTTGGTGTGTTGGGCGTGGCGTTTGATCCTCTAAGTGTCAATCCGGGGCGCCGCACACAGCGACTATATGTCGCTGTCGGGCGCACGTTTAACAACCTATGGTTTACCAAAAATGCCGGAAAAAGCTGGGAGCCGGTGGCGGGCCAGCCGACGGGGTTGCGCCCTACGCGGCTATGTATATCGTCGGCGGGCGACCTGTTGGTGAGTTATGCCGACACATGCGGCCCACAAAACATGCGGCGCGGCGCGATATATCGCCATGAGCGAGCAACGGGCGTGTGGCGCAACATCACTCCGCTGCAGCCTGAAGCCAACGACGAATTTGGCTACTCAACGGTGGCTGTGCACCCACGGGATGCGAACATTGTTATGGCAGCCACCATGTGCCGTTGGTGGCGTGGTGATCTGATATGCCGCAGCACCGATGGCGGCGGCACTTGGCGCATGATGGGGCAGTATCCCGGGCGTAACGACCGGGCACATATTGTGCCGGCATTGTGGCGGGCTGAAACCGCTCCTTGGCTGTACGCGCCCGCGCAAGGCCGGGGCAGGCGCGGCGAAGCAATGGCGACCAACTGGATTGGCGATATGGCGATGGATCCTTTCGATTCCGAACGGGTCATTTACGGTACCGGTTGGGGCGTGTGGAAAACGGAGGATGCCGCCGCGTTGAGGCCCACCTTCAACCTCTGCAGTAATGGGCTTGAAGAAACCGTCGTAACCGACTTAATAAGCCCGCGACGCGGCGCTGTGCTCCTGAGCACGCTAGGCGATATCGGCGGCTTTCGGCATGAAACGCTCGACGAATCGCCTGCAGCGGGGAACTTTCATACTGCGGGTGGCACCAACCTTGGCCTCGATGTTGCGTGGCAGAGGCCCGAAATCGTCGCCAGGGTCAGCGCATCGCCGCCCGGTGGGGCTATTTCGCACGATGGCGGGCGCTCGTGGCGCGCATTTGGGGCAATCGGCATGCGGCCTGTCGGCAACCACATAGCATTGGCGGCCGACGGGCGGACGATCGTGTTAAGCGCCGCAGGCAGCGGGGCTCTGCGGTCGTTGGATGATGCGCAGAGTTGGCACCCCATACCGGGCCTGCCAGCAGGAGCAATTGTATACGGCGACCGCATCAATCCACGGACCTTTTACGCGCTGGACAAGGCATCGCGGGTGCTGTATCGCAGCGAAAATGCGGCGGGAGGTTTTCAACCGATTGCATGGAATATGCCCGCGGATATTGTTCGCGCGACCGTAGCCCCGGATGAAGAGGGAGCTATTTGGCTGGCGGCAGCGAACGGCCTTTATGTTTATCGCCAGAGCGCCAAGGCGCTCAAGCGCATGGCGGGGGTAAATCGGGCGTGGCATGTGGCTTTTGGCCGCGCTGCGTGGGGTCAAAGATCGGCGACTTTGTTTATTGTGGGCGAGGTACATGCCCAATACGGGTTTTACCGTCTCGACCGCGCCCGCGGCTGGCTACGTCTGAACAGCGACTCGCAGCAATTCTTATATGTGAATGCTCTTGCAGGCGATCCACGTTTCTTTGGTCGGGTATACATCGGCACCAGTGGACGTGGGATTATTTATGGCGATCCGGCGTAGATACCGGCCGATTGATTTGCGTAGCTTGCTTATAGTCACATGATGAAATACGTTCCGGGCATGGCGTTCGTTTATGCCGCAGTTATTACTGAAGCGTTCACGGCGCAGCGATCTTGTTGCCCAACTGCAACGCGTTGTCGGCTGGTTCATCAGCTCAAGCCGCTGAAAATTGCAAAAGAATTGTCAAACCGGTCGCGGCAGTGGCGCTGATTGTTTGCTTTGACGTGCCGGTGGCCTTTATGGCGTCAGAAATGGCTTGAATACCCGCTTCGCCGGAAACGTGGATCGGTACTTTGGCTTGGCCACCGGCACCGGGTGCAAGCGATGCGGCAACGCATATTGGCGGCTGCTTAGCCCCGCTAGGGTGGCGGTCGTGGGGTGGCTGCATTCCCAGCAACATCAGCAAAAAACGTGGAGCGGCATCTGCAGGCGGCAGCGGTTCGATGGCGGCGGCCAATGCAAGCGGTTCGTTGTAGAGCTGCATGGTGGTGATAGCGCGGTAAACGGCCAGCGCTGCCGACGCCGGCCCGGCCACCAATGTAGAACCGGGACCTTGGAGTTGGCATGTTAAGGCTATTTCCGAAAGAATAATGTTAGGCAGCGTACGCCTAAATATCGCCGGACTGGCGTAGCGCCCCGCTTGAATACTGCGACTGCGCTCAAAGAGTAAGTCTTCCACCAGTGAGCCGTCGGTGGTACCCAAAAACAAAGGCAATTGCCGCCGCTGCTCCAACGTCAGGTCCTGCAGCAGTGCCTCTGATGCAGTCAGAACGTCCGCAACCAACTGTGAAATCGAGGCTTCAGTGAGAAAGTCCAGCGGCTGTCGCGGCTCTTGCGTGCTGATGGCCTTGCCGGCCCAGCCATGCAACCAGGCGGTGGCGTTTGTTGATGAAATGGTCGAGTGCTGCTGGCTCATCGGTACGGCTCCTGTGGGGGCAATTCGAGAATCAGAGCCGTATTGAGGCCGCCAAAACCGCTGCCGGTTTTGAGAATCCGTCGCGGGTGACTTGTCTGTGGCCGGCCAACGACAAAATTGAGGTCGGGAAAGTCGGGATTTTCAAGGCCTGTCACCGGCGGAACAACGCCGGTTTGTAAAATGCGGCATGCCACAGCCGTTTCAAGTACGCCGGCTGCACCCAGCGTATGACCGGTCAGGCCTTTGATGGCGGTGATGCAAGGGCGATTTGGAAACAGGCTGGCAAAGGCGGTGGCTTCCATTGCATCGTTAAATGGCGTGCCGGTGCCATGGGCAAAAATTAAGTCAATGTGTTCGGGCCTAAGCCCGGCCATGGCCAGTGCCCGCTCGATGGCAAGCGTCAATCCACGGCCGGCACGATCAGGCGCGGTCAGATGTGCCGCATCGCCGGCTGCGCCCCAGCCGCTGAGCAGCACCGCGCCAGGCGACGGCTTGGTGCACAGGAGCGTTGCCGCCGCCGCCGAGCCAAGCGTGAGGCCATCGCGATGGCGATCAAAGGGTCGGCATACCGAGTGGCTCAAAGCCCGCAAAGCCTTAAAACCATCACATACAAAATCAGAAATGACATCGGCGCCCATCGCAATGCACTCGGGGGCCGCGAGCGTCTTAATCAACTCGGCTGCTTCAATGAGTGCCGAAAGCCCGGATGTACATGCTGTGGAAATGCAGTAGGCAGGCCCGCCAACGCCCGCGTGCCTGGCCAGGGCGGCAGCGTCTTGATCCAACGTGGGCCGCGGTCGCGCGCTGGGTTGCGGCTCGTGCATCCAAAGAAGTTGTCGGGCAATATCGCCCTTGGTGGAACCTAAAATAAACCCGCAATCGGGCGGTAAAACTGTTCGCCCGTCCGTGAGCTGGTGAATGGCGCGGTGGGTATGCGAGGCCCATTCGGTTGCGCAATTGTGCCATGGCGGCGGTGCTATTGGAGCGGATGTCGCAGGTGATTCTGGCGGCGCCAAAAGTGCATCGAAAAGCCCGTCAAGATTGGAATAATCATTGCAAGTTGCGCTGATGGCTGAAATATAGATGGCTCGATGGTTCAACGCCAACTCCAAAGTTATGGGGCGATAGCGCTATTTAAGAGCGTTGATTTGCCCCACGATGGCTGCTATCTGTTTTTTTACCGCGGCCTTCCGAGCCAACAGCTTGTTGACTTGAGCTTTTGGCGCAAAGCCCTGCTCATTAATTATCTGGAAATCCAAATTCACCAGGTCAACCTCTTGCTCGGCCTGCTGGACGCGCAGCACGGCCAATAAATATTTCTTTTGCGGGCTGGCGATGGGGCCGGCTGCATTCATCGCCTTGGCGTATGCAATACCCGCGTTGGCCAGCGACTGCCGCCGCAGAGCCAAATTCAGCTCTGCGTTGATGTCACGCCGCCACATTTTTCGTGGGTCGTTGGGCTTAAGCTTGGCAGAACGCCGCTGCCAATATGCGAGATGTTGCAGATTGCCCTCAAGCAGTGCCTTGGATTGCGCCATAAGCTGGGCTGATTTGAGCGATTTTACTTCCTCGGTTTGTGCGGACACACCTTGGCGTTTCAAGTGCGCCAGCGACGCTGCGGCCTGGGCCGCCTGGGCGAGAAAGTCATATCGCAGGCGATTTTGATTCAGGTGCAGTACAAAAAGATATGCCTGCTTTTTAATTCGAGCGATATCGGCCGCACTGCCTGGGCCGAACTTGGCGTGGGCGGCGGCCCATGAAATCCATGCGTCATCCAGAGCCGCGTAACCCGCCTGTATTTGGGCAATGAGCTTCTGACATTTCGGTGACGCCCAGGCGTTGTGATGCTGCAGCAGATGGTGGAGTTTACGTCGTGCCGCATCTATTCGCCCAGCCTGCGGCAGTTCATGCTGTATAACAGGTTTGAACGCTGCGTCGTGCCAGTATTTAATGGCGGCCTGCAGGTACTCAATCTCGCTTACCCGCCGAAACACAACCTTTACGGGCACGGCGCCATTGCTGTTAAACGTTTTGAGCGGCAGCACCGCAGTATTGCGAAAGTAGCGAATATTTGGATAAATCCAGTTGTCGAAACATAGTGGATGATCCACCAGCGACTGCGAGGCGTGTTGGATGCCGCGAAATTGCATCGCGACCTGCGGGTCATCAAACAAAATGGTATCGGGTGATACCATTTCGCCCGGCTTAAACTGTTTCGCGCCCGGTGGGGCGGGCGCCAGGCCGGGAGTGCCCATATAGAGCCAGCCAAAAGGTCCCAGCGCAATGTTCCACTGGCGAAGACTCATTAGTTCGTTGAGCAGAAAGGTCTGCGGACGTTTGCCGCCGATGCGAACCAGAATGAGCAGCGGTTGACCGCGGATGCGCGTAAACTCGGAAAGGTTTGGCGCCCACTTATCGCCGCCAACGTAGCCGATTCTTGAGAAGGCCTGCCGCAGTATGCTGCGCGTGGTTTGTATGCTAAGCACGGTTTCATGCAGGAAGTTACTCGGCCGCCCGCAGATGGCTACGTCGAGCCAACTGGCAAGGTGTTCATTCCAAAACGCCGCCGGGATGCTGAACTCATGCTTGGCAAGGTTAAACTTTGGCCCGTCAAGGCGAACGAGGTTTATCGCTGGCTGCGAGGCCGGTGCCGTTGGCGGCGACTGCTGCCTTGCCGCGTTGGTTGCCGGCGCTGCGAGGCTCGCTGCGGCCGGCATGCACAACAGGCTGATCATCGCAATGACAATGGGTCGCAGGCAGTATTTCATAGGTTGCTATTCCGCCGCCAGGTTCACATGCTCGTTTTGGGTTCGCCAATCCACCAGCGTTTTGGCGGTCTTGCTCCAATACCACTTTCGATTATAACTGGCGGCGGCTGGTTTGGCCCCTCATGCCCGCCGCGTTTGTAGCGAGTGGCATTGATGGCATCATAAAGCAATCGAAGGTAAAGCGTCATGAATTATGCGGTTATTATTGCGGGTGGCTCGGGCACGCGGCTCTGGCCCATGTCTACGCGGCAGCGGCCCAAGCAACTCCTGCGATTTATAGATGGCCGCTCACTTCTGGAGATTGCGGTGGGGCGGCTGGAAGGTCTTGTGCCGCACAAACGTACCTATATTTGCACCTCGGCATCGTACGGCGACCAGGTGGCCGAAGCGCTGGCGCATATCCCTGCTGAAAATATCCTCGGCGAGCCTATGGGACGCGACACCGCCAATGCGGTTGGCTTTGCTGCCGCGATTTTGGCCAAAACCGATCCTGATGCCACCATGGCCGTGCTCACGGCCGACCATATTATTGAGCCGCAGGCGGCATTTCAAACCTGCATGCAGCAGGCGTTTGAGGCAGTGGCCCGATCGCCGCAAACGCTTGTGACCTTCGGCATAAAGCCAACACATCCGGCCACGGGCTATGGCTATGTTCACGCCGGCGAGCCTCTGGCAGGCCTTGCAAACGCCCGCCGCGCCCTGGCCTTTAAAGAAAAGCCCACACAGGAAGTTGCCCACCAATACATTGCCAGTGGCGAATACTACTGGAACAGCGGCATGTTTGTTTGGAAGGCGGCAACTATATTAGCCGAGCTTAAACGCAACTTGCCCGCCAGCTATGATGGCCTTATGCGCATCAGCGCTGCATGGAGTACGCCGCACTACGCTGGTGTGTTGGCGGAGGTATACCCCACGCTCCAAAAAATAAGCATAGATTATGCCGTCATGGAGCGGGCCAAAAACGTGGCGGTCATTCCAATGGAGGTCAACTGGCTGGATGTGGGCAGTTGGACCAGCTTTGCCGCCACGCTTGCGGCTGATGCCGTCGGCAATAAATCCTCCGGCTGCACCTTTGCATCGCTTGAAAGCAGCGGCGTGCTGGCAGTATCGGAGGATTCGGAGCATCTTATTGCTACGATCGGTCTTAAGGACGTTACGATTATTCACACGCCCGGCGCAACGCTGGTGTGCGCCAGCGACAAGGCCGAGCAAATTAAGCAGATGGTTGGGCACCTGCAGCAGCGGGGCGACGATCGGTACACCTGATGGTTGCGCCCTATGAATTGAGCGTTTTATGCAGGCAAAGCGTATTTTGGCAGTTGACCTTGGCGACAAACGCACCGGTTTGGCTATTGGCGATACCGAGACCCGTATGGCCGCGCCCTTCGAACGGCTTGAAAACCTGACTCCTGAGGCTCTTGCTGCCGCTATTGCCACCATTGTTGCCCGCGAGCAGATAGATGTGCTGGTTTGCGGCGTACCGCTGCATGCCGACGGCTCGATTGGCCCGCGTGCCAAAATCACCGAAAAGTTTATTACGCTGCTTGAGCAGGCCAGCGGCAAACCCGTGCACCGGCAAGATGAACGGCTCACCTCGGTAGATGCCGAAGGCCGTCTGGCCGGTCATTTCACCCGCAAGCAAAAGCGCCAGCGCGTTGACGCTTTGGCCGCAGCTCGCATATTGCAAGATTACCTCGATGCCATGGCGTGATGCTGCAAGATAGCACCATCGCAGCTGCCGCATTTTCAAAGAGCAAGTCGTAATGTATGTGTTGAAGTGTCTGTGGCGGCTTTGCGGTGGTTGCCTTTATGCCCCCGCTTTTTGCAGGACCTTGCGCACATATTCAGCCCGCACACCACGGCGCGTTTCGTTATCGAGTTCTTTGCCAAGCAGCTTCTGCAGGTGTGCCGGCTGGGTCTGCAAAAAAAGTGCGTTGATGGTGGCCATGCTGACCCCGGCGACGCGCTTCATGGCCACGCCCAGTCGCAGATGCGAGAGAAAAAACAGTGTTTCTTCGGTGGTGAGCAGGCGGGCATTTTTTAACACGCCGATGGCTCGGCCAATTTTGTCGTCCAGCAGCAGAGGCCGCTCATTTTCCAGAATTTGGCGATTGATTTTTTCCATCTGTATGATTTTTGGGATGATCGAGTCGGTAAACTCTGAGAGTATTTCCGCCTCGCTGCGGCCCAGTGTGGTTTGATTGCTGATTTGATAAAAGTCGCCGATGGCCTCGGTCCCTTCGCCAAAAAGGCCTCGGATGGCCAGGTGCATTTCTTTGGCCGCTTCAAAAACGCGAGCGATGTCGCCGGTGAGCTTAAGCGCCGGCAAATGCACCATGACCGACACGCGCAAACCAGTCCCAACGTTGGTGGGGCACGCCGTCAGATAGCCCAGTTTAGTACTAAACGCATACGGTAAACGCTCCTGCAGGCGCGAGTCAATGTCGTCGGCCTGACGCCAGCAGGTGGCAAGTTGTTCGCCGGCACGCAGTACCTGCAATCGCAGATGATCTTCCTCGTTAACCATAATGCTGCAGGTTTCATCATCGCTGATGGCCACCCCCCGGCTGCCTTCGCCCGACGCCAGTTGCTTGCTTATAAGATGCCGCTCCACCAGCAATTGTCGCTCGATGCTGCTGGTGTTTTCCATATCAACATAAAACACCGGGTGATCGGCGATGGCTTCCAGCAGCCGCTGTTTGCAGGTTGCGTGCAGTTCACCGCGCTGGGTGCGGTTGGCTTTGGTCATAAAAGGAAAAGCCGCCAGATTGCGGGCAAGCCGCACGCGCGAACTAATCACAATTTGATCGCCGGTGCTGGTTTCCAGCCATGCGCCAGTGCGCTTTAATAGATCATCCATGCTCATGGCAAAACCTCGCATTAGTTAAGGCTATCAGGTTGGCGGATGGCGGCCGGGTCAGGCCGGGCCGCCGGTGGCTTCGAGGCCCTTAATTTGATCGCGCAGGCGAGCGGCGTCTTCGTACGACTCGTGAGCCACAGCTTTCGCCAGTTCCCTGCGCAGCCGCTTGATTTCCGCCTGCCGCAACTTGATTGCCGATGCCGCATCGTCCGACGTTTCCGGCGTGAGTGTCGGCGCTTTGCCGGTATGGTGCGTTGCGCCGCGCTGCGCGTTTTCGATGACGCCGGAGAGATGCTTGGCAAAGATCTCGTAATCTTTAGCGCAGCCCAGCAGGCCGGTATCCTTAAACTCCTGCCAGGTCATGCCGCAGTCGGGGCAGCGCAAGGTGGTTTTGTCGCTTACCAAGGCTGCCGACTGCAAAAACTCATTTAACATTTCACCCAGGGGCAGGTGCGCTTGCTGAATGTAGCCGCTTTCGGCAGCACATTGGTCGCACAGGTGAACCTCAATGCGCGTGCCTTGGGTAATTTCGGTAAGGTGTACCGTGGCGGGCTTGTTGCAACGTTGACACCGTGTTTGGCTCATATATGCAAACCTTTGCTGCAAGGCCGGAGCCACCAGTTCCCAGACCGGTTTGGCGGCGACATGTGCATTTTGGCACATCATGTCGCAGCCTGCTATTGCCTCTGTATATAAGTGTATCGGCAGGGGAGCGGCACGCCAAATATATTCAAGTCTTATTTTCGCGGCGGTATGCGCGCAGGACAGCCGAAAATACGCCGCAATAGGGCTTTTATGCCCCAATCCGGCGGATTTTACTGCGGTATCTGGTTCTTATAACGTTCTTTAAACGCATCGAGCGAGGGGCAGTCGGCCGGTAGCTGGGCCTCTTCAACGATCAGCACCGGGATGCCATCGCGAATGGGGTAGCGCAGCCCACCAACTTCGCCCACCAGCCAGTCGCCTTCAAGGCGCAGGCGGCTGCGGGTAAGCGGGCATACGAGAATGTCGAGCAATGCGCTGTCTAGCTTCAGGGTC
>JABEVB010000160.1 GCA_013044165.1 Phycisphaerales bacterium | reverse complement strand
CGGCGGCTGGTCACTCGGAACCATGTACGACTATCCAACGAAATGGGGCTTTTTAATCGCCCGAACTTCGGATCCTCTGAAATGGTTCGGTGTCGTCACGGGCGGCCATCTTGGTATGCTGGGTTCGTTTGTCGGCGGCGGATCCAAAGTGCTTTTTTTCACTACCAGCCCTGAGTTTGCATGGCCTGGGCACCGTGCTGGTTGTGCTTTGGTATCGTTGAGCAGCAATGGCAGGTGGCATTTTATTCGGCGTATCGGTTCCGTGCCGGTGGCATTTTGCTCGTCAAGGGCAGGGGTGTTCAGCATGGGACAAAACCTTTTGTTGACACGCGATGGGGGCGAAAGTTTTTTGCCGTTGCCCCCGATGCTTAAAAAAAGCAGTGAAACGATCGCAGGCCTGTGGTGGGTAACGCGCCAGGACCTCCTTGTGAACACCGACACGAGTGAGTGGTCAATGTGGCGGCTGTCTGGCAACGGAAGCTTTTCGAGGGTATGGAGAAGGCAATTTGCCGGGTTTCGTGACTTTCACGCGTTCGGCTGGGCGGGAGACGGCAAGATTTGTCTCCAAACCCGAAGCGGTGCTACCACAATTTCGATGCGGAGCGGCAGAACACTGTGGAGGCTGCAGGCGGCTCCTAAACCGATTAAGAACCCAACGAACGCACAATTTCTGCAGATCGCGGCCGATGACTTTACCGAATTTCCGATGCCCCAGGGCGTTATTTGTTGGTCCAAATCCAAAGGATTATCGCTTCTTATACCGGGCGGGCATCCGGGTGGCGGCACCCGCTTGAGGGTGCCGCTGGCAACGGCGCCGATAATGACGGCCCCGCTGGGCCACGGACGGCTCCTCTTAGTTGCTGGCGGCGGTAAAACCTACCTGCTCGACCGCCGCATCGCCGCGCTGCGGCGCGTGTCTGTGAGCTTAACAGGCCCATCCCCCGCGCCCTGGGACCACCTGCCGCCGGCCACGCCTGCCCAAACAGCAGAGCTTGGCAGGCTGATGCAGCAGGTTCCGATGAGCGAGGTGTACAAGATTGTCAAGGCCATAGATGCTGGAGACTGGCACACGCCGCAGGCCCGTGTGGCCTTGATCAACAAGGGGCTGACGCAGTGGTTGGCAGCGAATCGGCCAAAGAAGTAATTGCGGCGCCCAGCACATTTTGCCTCCTGCCGGCTTCCCGCAGGAACTGCTGTTAAAGAGAGGCGAGCCGCCCGCCTCGATGAGATAGTCAACGCCATGCGCCATGCTTTCACCCAAAGTTCCTTCTACGGAAAGCGCATTTCACTCGCGTAGCCATTGCGAATTGTTCAAAAATCAGATTCCCCGTACTGGGCACACCTCCACAAGATACAACGCCCGCCGCTGCAATGCGGTTGGTTCCGCATACTTGATGAACTTGGCCTCCACGGTGCCCTTTCTTTTTACGTAACTCACAATGGTTGTGCGTAAGCGTAGCCATGGCTTTGAGCAGAGTCTGAAAACCCTGCCCCCCAAGCCTGCGGTATTCTTGTGCGTAAGCTTTTTAAGCCTTGCCAATGGTGAGGGCTTGTGCCTTGAAGACCTGGCGGCGGCATTGCGGTAGGGGCCTTGGGCGTAACAGGGTACTCGGGCAGGCTTCTCAAGCGTTTGATTGTGGCGGCGGGCCAAGGGCGGCCGATGAATATTTCACGTTGTGCAATAACGCTTGGCCCTATAACGTTGTATACTGTATAGATGGGCTGCGAAGAGCATTGTTGCTCGGCTCGTGGCCCAGAGAGCGTAGCAGGGCATCGCACGGATGCACTTGGTTGGCGGCAAAGTGCCCAAGTTAGGTTAAGGCATTTTCCGCACCCGCCCGCAACGGATTGCACCTGTCAATTTGGATTTTTTTTGTGCCCTTAAAATGGGTACTCGCTGGCGTTTGCGTGCCGCAGGTGAGGCGTTATGACTCGGGACTGGACAATTAAACTTAATGCCCTTGAGCAGCCGCGTCGGCGGCATGTTCGCCGTCCGGTGCTGGTGATCATACTGCTGGTGGCCGGGTGCAGCCTCTTGTATCGGTATGATGCACCGAGACGCAGCGTTTCAACGCCGTTGCTGACGCCCTCGGCTCTTCCCAAGCCCCAGCCACCGGTGCTGAGTGTGCAACTTGCCGGAGTTCATGGCAGCCGCAGTGGTTTGGCACCCCTGGCCATGGATGTATCGCTTAGCAGCCGCAGCGCGTTGCCTGGCTCGGCAACGGGGGTAGCGGCGGCGCAACTCTCAGCCCATCGAACGCATACCATAGCACCGGGTGAGGTATCGGCCCTAGCGGTGCAATTGCCGGTGGGCCGCAGCAGTGCTGTGGGCAACCAACCCGCGGTTTCGCCCGACATTTTCTCGCAGCAGCAATGAGCCATAGGCCAAATGGGTGCGAGCCGTTAAAATCTCATTTATATGGCGGTGCGTGTACAAATTCGGATATTGTTTTGGCCTGATCCTGTCATGCAGGAGCAGCTTGAAGCTACCGGTTTTTTTATGGATACAGCCTCAGGTCGCTGGATACGCTTTGCCAATCAGGATGAAACACCCGATTTGGTGGAATATCTCAAACGCAGCCATCTTGCTCACGAGGTAAAGCCGGCCCGCGGAAGAGGTCAGCTTACGCGCTACCCGCGGCTCACAGTTCAGGCGGCGGATGGCGGCTCGCCGACGCGCTGCGGCTACTGCGGCAAAGGCGATGTATTCTGCCGACAATGGGTTGAAGGCGACGATACCGACAGCACCGACTACCCGAACCCGTCCCGTGTGTACTTGTGTGGTTCGTGTGTACAGCATGTGATGCAGCCGCACCCAAGAATGTATATACCTGCGGAAGACAGGCTATAGCCGGTTTGCTACGAGCGACACCACAAAAACGATTAAGGGCAAGCTGCCGCGAATTGCTTCGGCTGATATTTCGGGCGTCAGGGTTGAAGGCATGGCTTAACCACTCCGAGGCGGGGTTCAAGCCGGTTCAACCTAAGGCCCTAGGCGCCGGCCGCGGCTCGTGGGCGGTGGCTGCTGGTGCTGGCGAGTTCCCGCGTGACGAGCCACTGCAGGGGCTTGCCCTGCTGCCAGCGTTCAAACTCTGTGATCATCAGCCGGCCGAGGCGTCGGCATTCATTGCCCTGCGAGCCGGCGATGTGCGGCGTGAGGAGCACATTGGGCATGTCAAAGAGCGGCGAGTCGGGCGGTGGCGGCTCGGGATGGGTTACGTCGAGCACGGCATACAGGTCGGTGCGCTGCTTAAGCACTTTAACCATCTCCGGTTCGCAAATAATCTGTCCGCGGGCGGTGTTTATGAGCGTAGCGCCCGGCTTCATTAAAGCGATATGCCTGCCGGTGATAAGCCCGACGGTTTCGGTCAGCAGTGGCGTATGTACCGAGACCACATCGCAGCGACGGAATAAATCGTCAAGCGAACAGAGCGTAACGCCCATGGCAGCGGCCTGTTGGTTGGTCAAAAGCGGATCAAAGGCCAGCACGTTCATGTCAAATGTTTTCAGACGCTCGGCCAGCAACCGTGCGACAATACCCATCGAAACCAATCCGACGGTTGTTTTGTAGCAGCCGGGGATGCCGTCCTGGCTGCCGAAGGTGCGCTGCGCTTTGGTTTCGGCCGCGAGCCGCCAGACATGCTTGAGCGAGAAAATAATAGCCGCCAGCGAATATTCAACAACGGGCACGGCATTGGCGGCATAGGCGGTGGTGACAGCGATGCCGCGCTGCCAGGCTGCGTCAGTTATAATTTCGCTGACGCTGCCGGCTCCGTAGAAGAGGGCCTTAAGTTTGGGTGAATGTGTTAAAAAGGTGTGGTCTAATCGCGGGCCGCCCCATCCGGAGAAAATAACTTCAACGTCAGCGAGTGCTTCGGGGTGGTTTTGAAGCCAGGCCGGCTCGTAGCATTGGTTGTCAATGCTGGTGAGCCGGGCGATATCGGCAAGTTCGTCCGGGCCGTAAATCATGGAGAAGCAGCGCTTGTCCAGAACGTACATGGCCTTTGGTTTGCGAGGGGTGCTGTGTTGTTGTCCCACGATTGATGCCTTTCGTAAGTTGTTGCGTCAGAGGCGCAGCGGCCATCAGGATCCGCCAATTAAAATTCCAGCTAAAAATACCAATACCCCGCCGACGACAATTTGAAATGCCGCGCGCAGGAATGGTGTATCCATATACTTGGCACGAATCCAACTGATTGCAAACAGTTCGACGGCCACGACAGCGCCCGCCACGCCGGTAGCCCACATAAAGCCAAAACCTGGAAAAATAAACGGCAGCAGGTATGGCAGCGTATGGCCGAGGCCGCCGGCGGCGGTCATTAAACCGCAGACGGTTCCACGCACCAGCGGTCGTCCGCGGCCGGTGAGCATGCCATCGTCGGATAGCGCCTCGGCAAACCCCATGGAGATGCCGGCACCCACGGCAGCCGCCAGACCCACCACAAAGGCGGACCAACTGTTGTGGGTTGCAAAGGCTGCGGCAAAGAGCGGAGCCAGGGTTGAAACCGAACCGTCCATGAGGCCGGCAAGCCCCGGCTGGACCACCTGCATGACAAAAAGCCGGCGCTCGGCTGCTTTTTCTTCATGCCGCACCTCGGTTGAAACATGCTCGTGCTCCAACGACTCGGCGCGCTCGGCATGGCGGCCCTCGGCCTCGGCGAGGTCGCCCAGGAGCTTGCGCACATCGGGGTTGGGGCTGAGTTGGGCTGCTCTTTCGTAAAAGCGGCGGGTTTCAAGTTCCATCACCTCGGCCTGTCGGCGGATCACTTCTAGTCGCAGGTTTTTCATCAACCACACGGGCTTGGGTTTGATAAATCCGCGAACATCCTCACGGCGCACCAGTGGGATATGCTCGCCGAATTTTTTCTTGTATTCATCCAGCAGAAGCCGCCGATGCTCCGATTCCTCGGCCTGCATGCCTCTAAAAATTTCGGCCGATGCGGGGAAATCTTTGCCCAGGGCGTCGGCATAGTCGCTGTACATACGGGCGTGCTCTTCCTCAAGAGAAATCGCCAGCGCCAGGATTTCTTTTTCTGTAAGGTCCAGAAATCGTTTCGTCATTGCCCATCCTAAAGTGCGTCAAGTGCATCCAACCACCAAGCCAAGGGGTATTTTATCAGGTAGGGGCACATTTAGCACATGGAGCCTTTGGGTGTGGGGTTGATGTTAGCGAGGCGCTAAGATGCGCAATACGGGCATTTATCGCTGGCTCGAGCCGTTGTGATGCGGTATACTCACGTGTCAGCAGGCTGATTTTTAAAGGGACATTTGTGTCAGTGCATTTCATCGAACTTCTGGAACAACTCCATCGCAGGTGTCTTAACATGGCGGCTCTGGTGCAGGCGGCCGTCGAGCAATCCAGTCAGGCACTGCTTACCGCCAGCGTCGAGACGGCGCGGGTGGTCATGGACAACGAAGGACAGATAGACGCTGAAGAAGTCGAAATTGAGCGAGCGGCGATTAATTTGCTCGCTCGTCATCAGCCGGCGGCCACCGATTTGCGGACGGTTTTTGCCATTGTCAAGATCAACAGCGACCTGGAACGCATCGGCGATTGCGCCTTTAACATCGCACAAATGATCGCTCCCCTGGCGGCAGCGCCGGTGGAGTTACCGCACGATTTGCGCATTATGGCTGAAACAACCCTCAAGCAAGTTGGCGACACCACGCGCTGCCTGGCCAATCGGGACCCGGTTCTGGCCAATCAGGTCTGCCGCGGTGATGATGTGGTAGATGCGCTCTACCATCAGATATACCAGGATATGCAAACCGGCATGGCTCAAAATAAAGACCGTGTTGCCTCCGACCTGGCTTTTATCATGGTCGCCAAAAATCTTGAGCGTATCGCCGACCATTGCACCAACATTGCTGAAGAAGTGGTATTTTTAGTTCGCGGTCAGATCATTCGTCACACACACACACAAGAATAACCTGCTTTGCCCACGGCTAAATAGGGGCTTCCGGCACGCGTGCGGGACGCATAACCGAAATCTGACCCACGCCTTGGGCCATTGGCAGCCTCTGCGTCCGCAGTCCCGTCGTCAATTCGATGGCTTAAGACTTTGATTGGGACATGCGGCCTGGCGGGCGTATAATCGGCGACATTCATAATACCGGCGAAATGCCGGGGCGCTTAAAGGATGTTGTCTGTGATTGTGGTGACCGGTGGGGCCGGGTTTATCGGCTCGGAATTTGTGCGGCAATGGCTTGCGACCGAATCGTCGGAGCTTGTTAATATTGACAAGCTCACCTACAGCGGCAATCTTGAAAACCTCGCCAGCGTCAGCGGCAATTCCCGCCATCATTTTGTGCAGGCGGACATTGTGGAGCAATCCGTTATTGAACAATTGCTTCACGAGCGGCAACCACGGGCCATTGTGCACTTCGCCGCCGAGAGCCATGTGGATCGCTCCATTCATGCCCCGGCCGATTTTATTCAAACCAACATTTGCGGAACATTTCGGCTGCTGGAAGCGGTGCGAGCCTGGCGGGGGACAGCGTCAAGGGAGTTCAGGTTTGTTCATATATCCACGGATGAAGTATTTGGCTCGCTGCCGCTTAAGGCCGCCCAAATCTCGGAGGCGGCTGCGTATGCGCCGGGCAACCCCTATGCCGCTTCCAAGGCGGCGGCAGACCATCTGGTGCGGGCCTACATTCGCACCTACGACTTGCCGGCCGTCATCGTCCACTGCTGCAACAATTACGGGCCGTTTCAATTTCCGGAAAAACTTATTCCGCTGATGATCGCCCGCGGGCTTGCCGGCGAGAGCATGCCCATTTATGGCGACGGCCTGCACGAACGCGACTGGCTGCACGTAAGCGACGCCGCCAGGGCTATCGGTCTTGTGCTGGCGCGTGGCCGCATTGGCGAGAGCTACAACATTGCCGCAGGGCACGCATGTTCCAATCTGCAGATGGTTTGCATGCTGTGCGACCTGCTCGATGAACTTAGGCCGCAATCGCCTTACCGGCCGCATCGGCAGCTTATCACGCATGTGGCGGAGAGACCCGGCCACGATCGTCGCTACGCGCTTAATGCCGATAAGATTGCGCAGGAGTTGGGGTGGCGGCCGCAGATAAGCCTGCGGGAGGGGCTGCGGCAGACTGTTGAATGGTATTTGGGCAACCAAGCCTGGCTGGAAAACGTGGTAAGCGGTCGCTATCGCCAATGGATTGCCGATAATTATGGCTGGCGCAATATAAGGAGTTAGGTGCTTATGCGCAAAGGCATCATTATGGCGGGGGGCACCGGCTCGCGGCTGCATCCGTCTACGCTGGCGGTCTCCAAGCAGTTGCTGCCGGTGTACGACAAACCCATGGTGTATTATCCGCTGACGACGCTGATGCTTGCGGGCGGTCGCGAGATGCTGCTTATTTCTACACCGCAGGATGTGCCCACGTTTAAGCAGCTTTTGGGCGATGGCTCGCAATGGGGCATCCAACTGACCTATGCCGTGCAGAAACGCCCCGCGGGCATTGCCGAGGCGCTGCTGATTGCTGAGAGTTATTTAGCGGGCGCACCGAGCGCGTTGATATTGGGCGACAATATTTTTTATGGCCATGAGTTTGCGCTGGATTTAAAAGCGGCAGCCGGCAAAACAAGCGGCGCCACCGTATTTGCGTATCCGGTATCAGACCCGCATCGCTATGGTGTGGTGGAGTTTGACGAGGCGTTTCGGGCGCTTTCAATTGAAGAAAAGCCATCTTGCCCAAAATCGCGTTATGCGGTGGCTGGGCTGTACTTTTACGATGAGCATGCTCCCGCGCGGGCAAGGGGTTTGGTGCCATCAGCCCGAGGCGAGCTGGAGATTACCGATCTTAACCGAGCCTATCTTAGAGCCGGCGAGTTGGAGGTGGTGGTGATGGGACGCGGGCTTGCGTGGTTGGATACCGGCACGCACGAGTCGCTTTTGGAGGCGGCCATGTACATTGCCACCATCGAGAAGCGCCAAGGCTTGAAAATTGCCTGCCCCGAAGAAATTGCCTATCGCATGGGTTACATCACCGCGGCGCAGCTCGCCAGGCTGGCAGCGCCGCTGGCCCATAGCGCCTATGGCCAATACCTGATGGCCATTGTCAACGAGCGCATCGCGCCCCTAAGCCCGCCGCGCTGATTGATGACGACTGAAGCGGAATAAAAGCGTTTTAGTTTGGCATGGGTTTGTTCTCGTGCAATGCCATCAGCGGCGTTCTGGTGCTGCAGTGCTGCAGTTCCTAGCGCCGCAGAAATAAATGCCGTACCCAAACGCCCGGTGCAGTACCGCATCCTCAGGCTATTTACCGGGCAGCACCTGCGCCAGGCCCACATCGGCAAATTGCCCACCAGTGGTTTGGTGAACATGCACCGCCATTTCGTTGCGGCCCGTGCGAAGCGCCTTTGCGCCTGCAGCCGTGATGGCCAGCGGTACATACCGGGTGGAGTAGCCGCTCGCTCCGCCGGCAAACACGCCATTGATATACACCTGCATATCTTCATCGTGGTACGCATACAGCATGAGATGATTGCGATGTCCCGGCGGCATGGTGAACGTACGGCGCAGCCAGATGTCATCGGTCGTCCAACGGGTGCGTGGCTTTACGCCGGGGTCACGCGTGCCAAAACCTGCAGGCCCAACGGCCCAACCGCTGTCAGCAAAGTTGGCTTTGTTCCAGTCGTGGCCGGGGTTTTTGGTTGTGTAGTGCCAGTTGATGGGTGCCTGCTGCGCGGTGGGGACAACTATTTTTATGATGGGCGGCGGCGGCAACGGCGCCCAGTTGTTTGGGAACGTTGCGGCGCGCGAGGCCCATTTGTGCCAGATGGCTGGGGTTGCCATAAACTTAATGAATGCCGCGCCCATGACCGGCCGTGCGTGCATGCCGTCTGTGCCGGTGAGAGTATTGTAATAGTCGGCGAGCGGCACGCGATCGGTTGTGTTGTCCAGCCAGTGGTAAATATGATCCATGAATATTTTGAAATGCGCCGGATTTTTTGTCAGCGTCGCCGACCAGATGCTCCAATCGGTTTTGGTCATTTGCGTGCGAATGTCCAGCGGCAGGCCATAGCGATTAAACCTGGTGAGGTAGTATGCAATTTCGTTGTGTTTTACGAGTTCAGGAAAGGCGTGAATGCCCAGCACGTCGTCCCATACCATGTTGTACTTCTGGCTCCAGGTATTGGGGCGGTTAAACGCCATGCGATAGTGATTGCCATCGGCATCTACCGTCATCCAACGGCGTGCCCATCGTTTGGCGCGTGCTTCGTAATCGGCTGCCAGGGCAGTCATGCCGCGCAACTTACAGAGGTAGGCGTATGCGCCCATCGCTTCGATGGCTTTGACACTCAGGTTTGCATTGTGAGCCATAAAGCCCATGAAGTCATCGGTGCAGAGCTGATTTTCAGGATCAAAGCCGTCTTTACGCAAATAGTTCACCCAACTGGTAAGCATGGGCCAATACCGGGTGGCAAAGTCGGCGTTGCCTTGGGCATGTGCGACGGCTGCGGCGAGAATAATCATGTTGCCGCTTTCTTCAACCTGCATGGTTTCGCCGCCGCTGTGGTAATGGCCGCGGCAGATGGGATATGTGCCCAAATCGTGCGGCGCCCAGGGGAACTTCCACCGGGGCGTATTGGCGGAATCGAGGATTGGCACCATGCTGGCCGCCTCAAGCTGCGGGCAGAACGTCAGCAGAACAGGCGACGCCGGGAAAAAAACATCCACCGTGGCTATATCGCCGTTGCTGGTTTCTTCCTTGGTGAATACCAGCGGCAGGCCGTGGCTGTCGGCGGATATGCCCATGGCCGCCAGGGACTGACGATAAGCCAGTGCACAAATTTGGGCGTATTTGCGGCCGCCAACCTGGACGGCATCGTGCATGACCGCATGATCAAAATCAGTTGCCTGGCGCATAAGTGTGTTGTAGTTGTGCCCGGCGCGGGCCAGCATGGTCAGCGGCTTAACGCCGCCATGGCGCCAGTATGGCCGCTGCATCTGGGAGAAATAATCAATCGCGTACACTTCGTCGTAAGCCACCAAAACATGCCGTGAGGTTGGCGTACCGCCGACCGCACCGAGGTCAAAGGCAAAAGCTTCGGATGGTTCGCCGTCGCTGACCGCCCGCGGCATGCGAGGGGAAATGGCATTGGTAAGTTTGCCGCCGCTTTCAAACAGCGACACGCACTTATTTACCGAGGCGATCATATGGGTTGATTGGCTTGTTGATGCGGCGGTGTAAATGTAGCCCCAGTCCAGCCCGACTGGGTCGCCGGCAATATCAAAATAATTCTGCTTAGAGCCTGTTTGAAAACTCCGGCGGGATCGTCTTGCGGCCCAGGGCGGCCGTCTGCTGCGTTCTCGCTCCTCGCCGTAGTTTCGAATATGCCTCGGAGCTGCGGCCTTGCATCCGGCCACTCTGGGCCGCAATCCGACCGCACCAGCCTTTTCAAACAGGCTCTTAGGGG
>JABEVB010000159.1 GCA_013044165.1 Phycisphaerales bacterium | reverse complement strand
CAGCCAGTTGAGACCGCGACGAATGTTTTGATCAGCCACGGGTTGGATGGGCGCTGCGGTATGCGTAAACTCATCGGCAATGAACAAACTGGCCAGGCCGGCGGGTGTCATGGAATCGGGCCGGCTCGATGCGGAACCTGCCGGCGGCCGATGGCGGTGGCCATTGTAGCCCCAGGTGCCATCCGGGTACTGATAGCGCCGCCAGTGTTCGCCGACCCGCTGCCAGTACGACAGCGGTACATGCAGCCCGGCATAGCCGCAGGCCCACATACCCAATACGCCATACTGTGTATTCGAATTGTCCCATTCCCCGCGCGGCCGCACCGCTTGCCCGTTGGCCCCAGGCCAGCGATAGCTGTAGCCTCCGCCGCGGCTCATGGAAGCCGCAAGAAACCGGCGATCGCGCCGCAACACCTTCATATACTCCCGTTTGGGCGGCAGCAGCGCCATGGCGTTGGCCTGAAATGACGCAACATAAGTGTCGTGTGTTTTGATAGATGCGACATATTTGATAGCCGCCTGCATTTGCGGCGAAAAGATGTTCAGTTCCGGCAGATGCAGGCTTTGGCCGGCATACAAAAGCGCTTCGAGCACCAGGGCGCTTTCGCCACCGCGCTCCCGATAACCCGAAGCCGTGATGCTATTGCGTCCCGGTTCCCAACAGATTCCGGGCTTTTGCCTTTGCTGCAGAAAGTCCGCGCCTCGCTTGATGGCGGCAACAACCTGTGCGCCCGTTGGCGGCGGAGTTTGCCAGTCATCTGCGGCGGCTTTGGTTACAGGCCAGGCCAAGCCCACCGCTGAACCTGCGGCCAAACCCACCAGAAACCAATGACACCGTCGTTTCATCCCAAGTGCTCCAAAAGCCACCCTGAAAGTATGTTATACGGACAGATACCTGATTGAAATAAAAAAAGTGTTGTAATCGCCAGGAGCCAAACGCAGCCGTATACTTTGGCAATTCGGCTAAACTGTACCACCAACCCTTGCTGCTGCCTGAACCGGCACCACCGGCCTCAAGCGCACTCAATTCACCACACCTCTGTCGAGTGCTGGTTTGCTCCTGCCGCAAACTGCTCTGTTGGCGAAGGCCCACGGCAGTGCCACGTTGGCGCAGCGCCAGCCCCTGATGAAGCTGTGGGTTTTAGCAGCAGTCAGCGATGGCCTGTTGATGCTCTAACCCGGGGTTTTGTGCATGGCGTTTACGCTACCGGGCTGAATTCGGCCGGTGGCGGCATCTCCAGAAGGGCAATTTCCGGATGCTCCTTGGCAAAGTAGCGTAAAGCCCATTCGTCCGGGAACAATAGCGTCATGTCGCCGCGGGGAGTTGTTGCCGCGCGTGTCCGGCTGTAGGCAAGCGCCCTGTTGACCTGCTCGGGCGTAACCGTGGGCAAAATCCAGCGCATGGCGCTGAAGCCCGCCGGCTCAAGCCGCGAATCCGCACCGTATTCGGCCTTGAGCCGATACTGTACCACCTCAAACTGCAGCGGCCCAACGGCCGCGAGCAGCGGCCCGCGCCTGTCGTCCTCCACCAGAGAGAGTGTTTGAATGACGCCCTCCTGCAACAGTTGGCTCAAGCCCGCACGGAACTGCTTAAATTGCGAACTGTTGGTGCTGTGCAGGTAACAGAAATATTCCGGCATAAATTGCGGTATCTCATCGTACACAATCGTAGAATCTTCGGTAAGCGTATGCCCGATGCCAAACTCAGCGTGCCCGACAAGTCCAATGACATCACCCGGATACGCTTCATCAAGGGTCTCGCGATCGCGGCCAAAAAGTTTATGTGAGCTTGCCAGACGAACCTCTTTGCTCGTCTGTACATGCAGCACTCGCATATCGCGGACAAACCTGCCCGAGCAAACCCGCAGAAATGCCACCCGGTCCCGATGCCTCGTGTCCATGTTGGCTTGAATTTTGAAAATGAAGCCCGAAAACGCGAGGTGGTCCAGCGGTACGACCGGACGGCTGCCCACACCCGAGCGCCGCGGCTGCGGTGGCGTCGCATACGAAAGAAACGCGTCCAGCAGCAGTTGCACGCCGAAGTTATTTGCCGCGCTGCCAAAAAAAACCGGCGTCAGCCCGCCGCCGCGGATTGTAGCCAGATCAAACGCAGCGCCCGCGGCATCAAGTACGCCGATTTCTTCCACAGCCCGCTCATGCGATGCCGGGCTTAAGCGATCCTTCAGCAATGGGTCCGACAAATCCAAAACCTCAACCGGTGCGCGAAAGGAGCCATGCGGCGTACGCTCAAACAGATGCACCTGCCGTTGCTGACGGTCAAACACGCCCCGGAAGTCCGGGCCATTGCCAAGGGGCCAATTTATGGCTGTGGCATGAATGCCCAGCACGCTCTCGAGCTGGTCCAGCAGTGAGAGCGGGTCCAGCGTGGGCCGATCGAGCTTGTTCATAAATGTAAAGATGGGAATGCCCCGACGGCGGCAGATTTCAAAGAGCTTTTGGGTCTGCGACTCGATGCCTTTGCCCGCATCTATAACCATGACCACGGCGTCAACGGCAGTAAGAACGCGATAGGTGTCTTCGGAAAAATCTTTGTGGCCCGGAGTGTCAAGCAGATTGATGCAGTAACCATTGTAGTCGAATTGCAAAACGGTGGATGTAACAGAAATGCCGCGCTGTCTTTCAAGTTCCATCCAGTCGGAGGTAACGGCGCGATTGCTTTTGCGGGCGGTCACCGAGCCGGCCAACTGAACAGCCCCGCCATACAGCAGAAATTTTTCGGTGAGCGTTGTTTTGCCCGCATCCGGGTGGGAGATAATGGCGAAAGTGCGGCGGCGGGCTACTTCCCGCGCAAAAGTGGCGTCCATAAACCAATCCGATCTATAAAGAAGCAATGTGAAACAGCAAGGGGGCAGCGCTGCCGCTACCACTCCGGTGCACACCGGCGGCATCAGGGTGGTGAACAGTGCCGCTTGAACTGAGGAGCTTCCATCGGTTCCATGAACAACAACCTTATCGTATCTCAGCCCAGTCACGGCCGGGCAGGCTTACCACGCACATCATCACATGCAGCTTGTTAATCTACCTTCACTATAAAGCCATAATCGAGGTTGCAACAGGTCTTGTCAACCGGGCTAAACAAACGGGTGTTGGGAGGTCTGCCGCTGTTTCGGGCGGTATTCGCATTGCAGTTATTGCGGCCCCCACGCCTGCCGCAGGCCCCAGTTGATACCGCTCGCGGCCAAGACTGCGGCAAAATGAAACACCGTGCCCCCGATCTCTACTTTCTCGGCGCAGCCGCAGCGCCCGCTACCCGTGCGCGGTGTTATGCCATCTTAAAATCGCCGGCAAGTACAACATCCTTGCGGCGGCTTGCGGGCGTTACATCGAGCCGCGTGACGGTGCCGCTGCGCAGTTCACATTCCACGACCGTTTTGTCGGGTGCATGGAGTTTGAATATAGCGTCCCAATGGCGGGGCCAAGCCGGCAGCAACAGTATTTTATCACCATCAAACTGCAGCAGCATGCTTGTGGCGGTTTCCAGCAGGTTGCCGCCATGGTTTTGATCGGGCAGCCAATCAAAGTTCGGCCCCCATGTCGCCGGCCAGCGATACCGCCCATTGGAATTGGCGCATTTAATTTTCAGTATTTTCGCCGCCTCGTCAGCCATGCCCAGGATGGCCGCACAGTTGGCATCGTAGCCCCAGCCAACATACAAATGATTGCGGCGCAGTTTGTAGGCCCACACGGCCTGATCGTAATCTGGTTTGCCCGGCCTATACAGCCTGAAGGGCCACACGGGGTAGAGTTCGGGGTTTTCGCAGTTGTGTGTTTTGTTGATGTATTGTTCCGCAGGGGCGAGCTTGCGAACCGTCTTGCCCTGGCAGGTTGCCTCCTGTGTCGGCACCAGCGGCGCGGCTTGGCGCATGCGCCTGAAATAGGCCTGCAGCTTTGTCGGGACCAGATGTTTGGGCAGCGCGCAGAGTCGCTCGGTGATGGCCACCAGTCCCGAGGAACTTGGAGCATCATTAATCACGCCGTACCAATAGGTTTCCACCGCCTGCGTGGGGTTAAGAATCATCCGGCCATGCGCGTCGCGTTTGAAGCGTGAATCAAAATACTCCAGCACGTCCACCGCCATGGGTAGCAATCGTCCCGCCAGAAAGTTTTCATCTCGGGTGTAGTGCCAGTAGTCGAGCATAAGGTTCACCAGTTCCGGCCCCTGGTTCCAGGCGTGCTTCCAGTAACCGCATGCGACAAAGCTTGGTGGATGCCCTTTACGATTCCAGCCGTAATCGGCATTGGCGTAGGTTCCCCAGACGGTCATGGTTTCGGGGAAGTAGCAGCCTCGCGCATTAAAGTACAATCCGGCCCGTGCGGTGCAAACAGGCCGGGCCGCGTCATACATGTTGAATAGCGGGGCCATCATCTCAAAATCGCCCAGCGCGGGCATGGGGTGGTACATGTGCCGCACATTCTGCCACCAGTGGCAGTTGCCCCAGGCTCGCCAGTCGGCATTCCAGGGTCGGCCCATGGCTTTTGGCTCCACAGTAAACTGGCCACCATTAAATTTAATGGGAAACGCCCCACGGCCTCCGCACGCCTGCATATATCGCTGGCGATTGATGCCCTGCGTTACCGCCAAATTGCCGGGTACGCATATCCACGACCGTTGCCAAAAGCTCTTCCACCATGCGCTCGTGCGTTGCAGGGCGGTGGTTGCATCGGCGCTGGCCCTCAGGAGCCGTTGGGCTTCATTCAGCCATATGGCGGCGGTTGTAGCCTGCACGCAGGGCGTGGCCACGCGCAGCGAAAACTGCTTAACCTTTCCTGCGGTTTTTATTTGGCCCTTGTCGCCAGCCACAAAGCCCTCGCCCGCCACGTGGCCGCCGAAGGTGCGATGCAGCAGTGGGTCATCAATAAGATGGGCGAAGCGCTCCAGTGATTGCAATTTGAGAGTGTCGGGCACGCATGAGCTTTCGTTGCGGTGATACCATATCGCTTCGCCCGCGCCGGCCGGCGGAAAAAGATCCGCTGATTCCACCAGGGCAAATGGTGCGCCCTTCATCGCCCAGGCTGACCAATCTTCGCCGGCTTTAATCGTGTGCGCTCTTTGCCGCCAGCTTGTAACGGTGGCGGTGACCTGCATTGGAATGTGCGAGTGCCCCGTTACATGCACCACCGGATGTTCGGCGTCAACAAATATCTGCAGGGTGCATGGGGCATCTTGAGGCCCGGCAGTAATGGTGCACACGCCGGTGTGCAAATCAAGTTCTTGCCGGAATGGCAAACCTGGCTTAAAGAGGTTCGGCGTCAGCGTTACTTTTAGAGCGCCGACTTTTAAAATACGCCCGATTTCGCTAAACGAATCGCTGCGACAAAAGTAAAAATGCAATTCGCCCTTCTTGGTTGCCCAAAAGTTGATGCCCGCTTCGCCGTTGCCCATGGGCATGGACCCGGCCGCATCTGTGCTGGGGCTGGTCCATATCACGTTACAGGCCTTGAGCCAGGTTGCCGGCTCGGAGCTTATGAGCCGCCCCGGAACCATTTGCGCTGTGGCATCCGCAATCGCCGCCTGGCTATGACCCGCCAAACCCGTCGCTGTGGCTGCTGTTGCCGAAAGCTCCAGAAACTTACGCCGCGAACGATTCAAGCTATTCATCTTCACCTCAAAAGCATACATGCTGACAGGGCCGAACACCGCCTGCCCTCGGCTGATAGTGCCATTGATAACAGAAACGCCGACACCTCTGCTATATTGCTATTCTGATGGATCAATTGCATGATTATCGGCGGTTTCGCGGGGCTGAAGACCTCGTTGAATTTAGCAGCCTGTCCGGGTAATGGCCGGGATTGCGATGTCACCCGAATTAACTGAAAATCGCTGAGAGAAACTATATGAATCATTGCCCCTATCAATGCCGCCACCTGCCATGTTGACCCGGCAGATGGCGCTAAATGGCGCGGCAGCGTATAATCATCGCGCTTATGCAACAGCCGCAGGCAACATCAAGCGTGCCACTTACTAACGCGCATGCAGAATCCGGGAAGCTCTTTCCCTGGTATCTGATGCACGCGATCGGCGTATTTGCCACGGCGACGACGGCAAATGCAGTTTACTTTTTCGCCCTGTATGAGTTGCACGCGGGATTGCGCGTGCGCCTTGGCATGGCTGCTGGTTCGGCAGTGGCCTATTGCGTCGCAGCGCTCGTTGGGGGGCGGCTGGTGGACCGACTGGGCCAGCGGCGCGTGGGAGCGTGGGCGATCGCGGGGCTGACGCTCGTGTTTCTTTTCGGAGCGTGGGCCGTGTATCGCCACAGCTTGGGAATGCTCTTCGCCTTCCTGGCGATGATGAATATGTGCACCGGCCCGCTCTGGCCGGCTGTTGAGTCGGCCATGACGCGAACACGCGGAAAAATACCCCTAAGCATGCGCATGACGCTTTACAACCTTAATTGGTCGTCTACGGGCTTTGTGGCGGCGTGCGTTGCCGGCATCCTGGCAAAGACCCTATCATGGGCGGGGCTTTTTCTGCTGGCTGCGGGAATGAGTTGTGTGCTCTGGATACTCATGCTCCGAATCGCCATTCCGCCGAAAGCTGCCGACATCACGCCGCACGAAGGCCCAAATCAAACCAAAGCCCATGAGCTGCCCCTGTTAAATTCTCCCAGGTCACGCAAACTTCTGCACATGGCCTGGCTTTCAAATATGCTCGCGTTTGTTGCAGCCAATACCGTGACCCCCTTCATGCCCACCATTACGCTATCGCTGGGTGTAAAATCCTATGCGTTGGCCACGGCGCTAGCGTCTATTGCGTCATTGGCCACCATGTTAGGATTCTTGATTACAACACTCTGGACCGGCTGGCACTATCGGATTCGGTGGACGCTCATTCCCTTTGTGTCGCTGCTGATCGGCGCGGTGGCCATGCTCCTGAGCCAGTCGTTGATGATGTTTGTGTGTGCACAACTTCTATATGGCGTGGGACTGGCGATGCAGTATTCCGGCTCCATTTATTACTCCATGCACCTTAGCGCTGGCGCTGCCGAAAAAGCGGGGGTGCATGAAGGCTTGATCGGGCTTGGCTCGGCATTTGGGCCAGGACTCATTGCCGTGGCCGGTGCCCCCAATGCTATTGTTCCAAAGGCCCTGGCCTTATTGATTGTGCTGTGTGTCGGTGGCGGAGCGCTTGGCTTTATGGCCAAGCGCCCCGATATACCCAAGCCAACCGAGGCCGATGCCTGACCATGTCAGTCGCCGCCGCTTCGCCTTTGCACGGTGCACCTGGGCCACTACAATTACACCAGCCGCGCCGACACCCAATCCCGCCCCTACCTGCGCTGGCCACCCGGTGGCCGCTCAGCCAGCCGCCAAGACTATTGAGCCGCATCCACAAAACGAGCCGACAGGTTCATGTCTGCCGGTAATTCCGGCAGCCCGGCCGATCATCCGCCTTCGCCGCCGAATCAACTTGTCCTCAATCACAACCAAGCGATTACCTCATAACTTGACTACCGCAATATACGCATCGCCCAAGCGCCACGCAATAAATATTTTTTAATTTTACGACCACAGCCCCGGCCATCACCAACTTTGTGGTAAATCGCCATCGTCTCCGCGCCTTCCGCGGATCTGCGCGCCACTCGTCTCGCAGCAATATGTAAACACTCGTAAATATCTCTGTGCGTCTCTGTGCCCTCGGTGGCAAAAACGTCGCGCAGCGCCCGTGCTCAAATCTCTACTTTCTCCCGTTCAGCTATTTCATCAATACCGCGCCTACCAGCGCCACATGCTCAACTGCCTTCAAATCCGTCGTCCGTCACCAGCCGCCGGTTCTAGTCTTGCCGTTTCTCCTTTTGTCGTTTTCGTCTGTTTCGTGGTTTTGATCGCTTCACCGCCGCGTGCCGCTCGCCTTCCCAAACTCTCCGGTCACCTGTTCGCCTGGCCACCGGCTCTCACGGCCACAGGCCGGGTACGCGCATCTTGGCATCCTTCAACAAAAACCCATCATTTTGCTACATTTGCAAAAACGATCTTGGCATCCTTCAGCAAATCGCCAATGATTTCGCACTTTTCCTTTGGCATCCTTCAAACCCAACCAATATCCATGCGGGCTTACTCGCGCCCAATGCCCGCGCCACAGCCGCGCAGCTTACCTTTCGGCCAAGGTTAAAAAAACCTGCATAAGGTGCCACAAGCCCTTTCGGCGGGCACGCCCATTGCTCGCGATTGCCGCCGGCGGCGTGGCGGCTATGATAGGGCGGTCCTGTTTTGCGACGGTCAGGGCGCGAATGCCGCAGGCGTTACTGCGGCTAGCGTAGGTGAATCTCTTGCGAGGCCTTTATGAGGCTTGGCATGTGGAGAAGCAATGGCAACGCAAACAGACGACGCGATCCGAACGCAGACAGCGAAAAAAAATGATACCGGCTCTACAGGGGCGGTGACACCCGCACCCGCCGCAGCTGCCACCACAGCAGCACAGGCTCCGCATCATGATCAATCGGCCCCTGCCGCCAAAGTGGAGCAATCCGACTCACATAGCTGGCTCCAGGGCGCCATCGCCGTTTTGGCACTCGCTGCAATCGCGGCTTTTTTACTGCTGCATTTTGCATTTCATGCCGGGCCGCTGGTATCAAACCTGCCTTTGTGGATCGCACTGCTGCTTGGCGGTGTACCCGTGGTTTGGGGGCTGTTGGGGGCGCTATTTCGCGGAAAGTTCGGCTCAGACCTTCTTGCGGGCATTTCCATTGTTACCGCGGCACTGCTGGGGCAATACCTTGCCGGCACGCTGGTGGTGCTGATGCTCTCAGGCGGCGAGGCGCTGGAGGCTTATGCGGTTCGCAGCGCGTCATCGGTTTTGCGGGCTTTGGCCCAGCGCATGCCGGCGGCTGCACATAAGAAGCTCGGCACGGCGATTGTGGATGTGCCCGTCCCGGAGATCGTCCCCGGCGACACGTTGCTTATATATGCTCACGATATATGCCCGGCTGACGGCGTGGTGCTTGAAGGCCACGGCGGCATGGATGAATCTTACCTTACCGGCGAGCCTTATCAGATAGCCAAAGCGCCCGGCGCCGAAGTGCTTTCGGGCGCGGTGAATGGCGAATCGGTTCTGACCATAACCGTCACCCGGCCACCGCAAGACTCTCGCTATGCCCGCATTATGCGGGTGATGCAGGAATCGCAGCAGCAGCGTCCCCAACTGCGGCGGCTGGGCGATACGCTGGGGGCTTTGTATACGCCGGTAGCGGTGCTGATAGCGCTGGTGGCGGGTATTGCAGCGCACGATCCGGTGCGATTTTTGGCGGTGCTGGTTGTTGCTACGCCCTGCCCGCTGCTCATTGCCATTCCTGTAGCGATCATCGGGGCGATTTCGCTTGCGGCGCGGCGCAGTATTATTGTCAAAGACCCGGCCGTGCTGGAGCAACTGCCGACGTGCCGAACGTTCTTTTTTGATAAAACCGGCACGCTCACCTATGGCGAACCGCGTCTCACGGGCGTTGTTGCCGCGGAGGGCATTTCGCCCGCTGACGTGCTGCGATATGCCGCGAGCGTGGAGCAATACTCCAAGCATCCGCTGGCGCGGGCCATACTGGCGGCATGGGGCGCCGGCAGCAGCGAACTTCTGCCCGTGGATGATGTGCGCGAGCCGCCGGGTCATGGGCTGCTGGGCAGCGTGGCCGGCCGGCGGGTTGAAATTACCGGCCGCAAACAGTTGTCGGCGGCGATTGCCGCCAAACTGCCACCAACGGCAGCCGGGCTGGAATGTGTGGTTCTGCTTGATGGAGACTATGCCGCGGTCATACAGTTTAAGGACGAGCCGCGCGCTGAAGTTACCAAGTTTATGCAGCACCTTGGGCCCAAGCACAATATTGGCCGAATGATTCTGCTTACCGGCGACCGCGCTGCCGAAGCACATGATGTGGCCCGGCGCGTAGGCATTGATATTGTTTATGCCGAAAAGACACCGGAAGAAAAGCTGGCCATCGTAAAAGCCGAAACGTCTCTGCGCCGCACCGCATACTTAGGCGATGGCATTAACGACGCGCCGGCGCTGCTGGCGGCGACCGTGGGGATCGCGTTTGGCAAAACGTCAGACGTTACCTCGGAAGCTGCCGCAGCCGTGATACTCGATTCTTCCATGCACCGTGTGGATGAGTTTTTGCACATAGCACAGCGCCTGCGGCGCATAGCGCTGCAATCGGCGGTAGGCGGCATTATTTTATCGCTGGGCGCGGTGGCCTTTGCGGCGGCCGGATTTTTGCCGCCGGTGGCCGGCGCTATTATTCAGGAAGCCATTGACGTGATAGTGGTGCTCAACGCCCTTCGCGCCAGCTTCGCTCCGCGACAAATGACCGATATGCATAATTGAGGCTTGCCGCGCCTGAGCCAACAGCCGGGAAAGGGGAGGCGATAAGCCACTCATTGGTCACGTGCAGACCGGTGCCCCTTTTTACATACGTCTACCCCCAAAGCCTCCTGTAACTCGGCTCTCTTGGCGCAATTGCCTCCAAGGCGCCATCGCCTTCAATAAGAGGATATACCCGCAAGGTGATGCCTTCGTCGGGTGGCCGGAGATTCAGTCTGTTAAAGCCTGATCTGCCGCAACTCCGGGTTGCGTATTTGTGCTTGCAATCCAGCAACTCTACGGCGACACTTACGTTCCAGCAGCGTGGCTTTATACATGGAGTGTAAAATGTTTTTGACCCAACTGCTTTTAGCGACGCCCAATATGGTTAAGTTTTTCGGGCACTTTCATGTACTGCTGGTGCATGTGCCCATCGGCATATTAACGCTGCTGGCCGCCATGGAAATAACCGGCCGCTTCAAACGCTGGCAGCACATCACTGCGGGTCGTGGATTCATTTTGCTGCTGCTCGCCCTTGCTGTGGTGCCTACGGCTGTCTGCGGTTGGCTGCTGGCCTCGGGCGGCGGCTATGGCCACACCACGTTAGCGTGGCATCGGTGGTTGGGTACCGGCGTCGGCGTGCTTTGCGTGGCGATGCTCGCGGTGTTTTGGTGGAAGAAAAAACCAACAGCGCTTTATTACGCGTTGCTGGCTCCGGCATTTATTGTCATGGTGGCCGCAGCCCACTTTGGTGGCGATCTTACATTCGGCAGCCGTTACCTGGGTAAATATGCCCCAGAGTTTTTACGGCCTATGCTGGGCTACTCCGCACAGGCGGCCGTGAGTTCCACTAAGGAGAAAACTCCCCTGGCACAGACCTCGCTGATGATGCAGCCCATTGCATCGGTTGCAGCGGCTGGGTCTTATGCCGTTTTGCCTGTAAGCGATGAATCTCCACAAAGCTTTTATAGCCGATATATTCAAACCATTTTTACGCATGATTGCACGCGATGCCACGGGCATGAAAAGCGCAAAGGCCACCTTCGCCTGGATTCATATAAGTGGGTTATGTACGGTAGTCGTGGTCGGCATGTGGTGGTGCCACGCCATCCGCGGCACAGCAAACTATACCAACTCATCACGCTGCCGTTGTGGCAGCGGCACCACATGCCGCCGCACCGACGTCGGCAGCTTACAAGAGATCAAATTGCACTGATTCACTTTTGGATTGAATCGGGTGCCAGCGGCACCGCAACACTTCAGTCGCTTCATCCATCGGCTGACATTACCAGAATTATCAACCGCAGTGCAAATACCCGGCGGCACGACGAGCCTTTGATGGATCGGACCAACGACATGGTGGTGCTGGCCACTCGGTAGTTTGGTTTCGGCCTGCGGCAATACTTTCGATGCCGCGGGGTTCCAGTCATGGCGAGCCGCCAGCGGGGCCGGAGGTGCTCACGATGACCGCCAGTTTGCTGGCCGCAGTGATTCGGTATTGCAAATGCGGCAATTGGCCGCGCGGCCCAGGCGTTACCAGGCGCCGTTGTCTACTTCTCGCACAGGTGCCATGACGGTATCGTACGGGGCGACGCTGGGTAAATTGGTGGGGGCGGTTACCGATGCACCCGAGCTGCCGATGCCGGTGCCGCCGCCGGCCGTACCGCCTGTGGAGCCGTAGGTAAAGATATTATCATTGTTCTGGCCGACGTAGGGATTGGTGGCCCAAACCACATGGGCATCGCCATAGCCAACGTTCTGGCCGTCGCCGTTGTGATTTCCGGAGTTATAAATATAGCTTCCATAGGTGTTGCTAAGAGGCTCGGTGGTGATGCGCTGGGTATTTTTACTGCCAGCGCCGGTAACAGGGGCCATGTCCGATGCGACTGGCAGGTCGCTGGTGGCATTGGCATTCCACCATCCGCCGGTGGCCGATCCGTTCCATGGGTAAGCAATGGAGTAACTTTCTCCCTGGCCGGCGTTTGAAACGCCGCCATTGATCATGCCGAAGTTGGAATAATAGGCGTTATTTGTTGCAAACTCGGACGACGCCTGCGTGGCTACGGGATCGGAGGGGCATAAGAAGTTTTTGGGTGTCATCTGGCCCTGCAGCACCAGCAGCCAGAGAGATGCCAGTGGCGAACCGCTTTGAACGTTGCCATTGTAATAGCTTTGCACGACGCCGCCGGCGCTGGTGCTTTCTCCATTGGTGGGTGATCCGGGGCCGTTTTGATACGTTGAACCGGCCGGGGCGTCAACGGCGGCAAATTGGCCGTTGTTGCTTTGCGCATAAATAATAAGGCTTTGGACGATGCTTCGCACATTGGCCGAGCAGACACTCCGATTGGCCAGTTCCTTGGCTTTGGCAAGGCTTGGCAGCAAAATGGCGATGAGCAGCGCGATGATCGAAATGACCACCAGCAACTCGATAAGCGTAAAACCGCGGGACGATGGCTGCTTGGCACGCATGGCAATATCTCCTTACTCTAGACAGACCGCCTGTGGTTTATAGGGCCAAGTGGGCGGCCTTTCTTGGATGATTCGTGTTTTACCAAGACGCTAATGCTATCGGCCGTTGAGCGGGAGTAACTTCAGGGTGACAGGCCGAGAATAATTGAGGTGCCAAGCCGGGTGAAAATGGTCATTTATATAGGACGCAGCGATGCTTAAGGTGCGATAACAATTGTTGCCGCCAGCTTTTGCGCCGCCATGCTTGAGAGGTGTGAGTGGCTTTCGGCCGGGCGAGGGCAAAACGGCCAACTCCGTGAGTTTCGGGCATGGCTGTTGCAGCGATAATGGTTCCTGCACGATGTGTCGAGCCGCGGTGGGCCTCAGTCACGCGAAATTAGAGCGGTTGCACGACTGATGTGATGGCAACTGTTAGAGCGCTAGCGCCAGCACTTCCAGACCATAGCCTTTGTCGCGACGATAAAGCACGCGTGGTTTTACTCCTGCCTTTGTTAAGTCGGCAAGCAGTCGCGCACCGGAATAAGGAGGGTGCACTTCAATAATCAGATAACGTAAACGGTGTATCCATGCGGAGCAGTCGGAAAATACCTCGGCCTCAGCTCCCTCAATGTCGCATTTGGCGAGGTCAACCTGTGGATTGCCGTTTTCGGCCAGCAGGTCCGCCACGGTGATGCCGGGGACGGCGAGTTGGCCGTCGTTTGCCGGGGCAATTCGTACGCCCCAGTCGCCGCCCGATCGGTCGAGCTGAACAGACCGTGCCGCGCCCACCACGCATACCTCGCGGAGTTTTACACGCTCGCTGGCATTGGCGAGCTGCATGTTGCAGCGCAAGATGGCGGCATTCTGGCAATCCGGTTCGGCTGCGATGACGCGGCACTCTACAAACCGCTCAAGCCACAAACGCACTGAATAGCCCGCATTGGCTCCGAGGTCCAAAATCAGCTTGCAGTCCGCGGGTATATGCTCCAGCGCCGCGTCATATTCACGATCTATGAATATTTCGCGAAGCGTCGGAAAATCGGTGGATTCATACCGACAAACAAAGGGGGCTGATGCATTGCGCAACCGCATGGTGTAGGCCGTGCGCCTCCCCGGCAAAGGCCATTGCCGATGCTTGGTCAGCAAGCGGTCGTACCGTCGCCGCAGGTAACTGCCCACATCCGCATATATGCCAGCGGTCATATTCTGTTCCATCAGTCAATGCGCGATGCCACGGCCGGGACGGCATCATCGGGCGTCATTCGCCTCGGCATCCCGACTTCACGGTCGTCCGGCATGGCGGAATGATAACCGGCCGATGGTATTGGATACAGCGTTTGCGCTGGAACTTTCACGGGCGGCTTGCCAGACTGCCCTCCCGCCAATATTGTTAATCTGCGATGGCTGGAAGCCCCGGCGGCATGGAAAAGGCCGCCCCGCGCCGTCGGCCGGTGCGTTACATAAGTGGTTAATCACTATGATGCATTTAAAAAAGGGAATCTCGCTGGAGCGACTGAAGAAGAACTTTGGCCGGCCCTTTCGCCGCTACATCAACACTCACCGCATTTGGAGGGACTTTTGTCAGTTCCAGAAAATGGCGGCTTTGAATCCGCGTTTTAACCTCGACTGGCGCGATCGCATCTTAATCACCAATGAAAAGACGCAAAAGACCGAATTTGCCCGCAATTATGTGTACCATACCGCGTGGGCGGCCCGCATTCTGGAGCGTCATCGCCCAAGCCTCCATATTGATATAGCTTCAAGCCTTTATTTTAGTGCGTTGGTGTCGGCCTTTGTGCCGATTGCGTTTTATGATTACCGGCCAGCCGATATTCTTTTAAGCGGGCTTAGCTCCAATCACGGCGATTTGATGAAATTGCCATTTGCCGATGCAAGCGTGGAATCGCTTTCATGCATGCACGTGATAGAGCATGTTGGGCTGGGGCGCTATGGCGATCCGCTCGATCCGGATGGCGACCTCAAGGCTATCGCGGAGCTTAAGCGAGTGGTGCGGCCCGGAGGCCACCTGCTATTTGTCGTACCCACGGGGCAGCAGCGTATCTACTTTAACGCTCATCGTGTTTATGGTTATCAGCAGGTGCTGTCATACTTTACCGATATGACGCTGCTGGAAACCGCCCTCATTACCGAAAATGGCAAACTCCCGGATGGCTTGGTTAAGAATGCCCCTGAAGAATTGTTCAATCAGCAATTGGAAGGCACCGGATGTTATTTATTTCAGAGGCCGGTCGGGTAGTCAGCCCGGGCTGACGGGGAGCCACCGTCCTGCCGCTGTGTTACACCTGCTTGGGAGCGGTTACGTTGGCCTTGAGCATAAAACCATTTGAACGCGCTCTGCGACGCTGGCGAAATGCCGTTTTTCCTTCACAAAATCATCGCCGGCGCTGCCTTTCACGTCCCGATCTTCTAGCCAACAGCGTGGTCGCGCGCCATCATGGCCGCAGCATACGTTGGTGTTTTCAATACGCCTATGCTCGCGAGTTTGCCGTCCGGTTCATACTCCCCTGGGCGCTGCCGCAGGCCGAGCCGCTGCCGGCGGATGCGCCGGCAGATTTAGCGGTTGGGGTGCATTTATACGATGAAACCATCATCGGGTCTTTTGCCGACCTGCCAGGCCAGAAGTTTCTGCTTTCCGGCGAATTGGAAACCCGTCACCCGCGCCTTGATCGAGCGTTGAGCTTCGTACAGGGGCCGCAGCCTGCCGATGATCCACAGTACATCCGCTACGCTCCAATCCTGTGTTTTTGGGTTCCGCCGCTCACGCCGATAAAAAGCCGTCTATGCTCGGTCGTAGACTCCGGGCGTTACCCGTGGCGGGTTGAATTGATCAACAAACTCGCCGCGCAGATTGGCTCTGTAGATATATTTGGAGGCTTATCGAACAGGAATCTTGGCGGCTATCATGGCCAAAGCGCTGCCGCTGGCGGCAACGACAAATGTCTCGGCATTCAGGATTACTGTTTTTATCTGTCGCTGGAGCGAGCCATCGCCGACGACTACCTTACCGAAAAGTTTGCCGATGCGGTGCTGTGTGATGCCGTACCCATTTATCATGGCGCGCCCAACGTTCGCCACTATGCGCATAGCGATTCATATATAACCACTGACGAGGTTGGCCGAATTGATTGGGCCAATTGGCGACGCGAGTATGACCGTCGCTTGCCGGCCTTGCGGGCGCAAAAAGAATTTTTGCGAACACGGTTGAATGTGTTTTCCTATTTTGCAACCTTGGCGGATAATCCTTCGCTGCTGAACCAGCCGCGTCCGATTACGCTGGCCCAGTAAACGTACCATCGGGAAGCGTTCATGAATCAGCCTGTGCAAAGCATGTCCATACTCATTGCCACGCACAACCGTTGCCTGCTGCTGCGACAAACACTGCAAAGCATAGGCGAATGGTTGCTGCCGGCCGGCGTTAACATCGAACTCATTGTGTGTGCCAACGCCTGCACCGACGGTACCGCTGCGGATTGCGCCGCCGAGTTGGCTAAATTACCCTTTGCCGCACGCTGCATCAGTGAGCCAACGCCGGGTCTTAGCGTGGCGCGCAATCGGTTGTTGTCCGAGAGCGCCGGTGAAGTCGTTGCGTTTTTGGATGATGACGTATGGGTATCGCGCGGGTGGCCGGGCAGCATACTCGAGGTGTTTAATCATTACCCCGCAGATATGGTCACAGGCAAGGTGGACCTGTGGTGGCAGGCGGTGAAGCAACCGGACTGGCTTTCGCGGCGGTCGGCACACATGCTCAGTTGCCTCGATCATGGAGATAACGTCTGCGAAATTTTTTCTGCTGGAGAGGTTATTGGTGCCAATCTGGCACTGCGACGAACAACGCTGCGCGATGTGCCGAACTTTCGCTCTGAACTGGGTCGCTCCGGCAAACTGATGGTGGCGGGCGACGACACTGATTTTGTCGCGCGGGCCATGCAGGCAGGACACCGTATATTTTATGCGCCGCGAGCGTCGCTGTTGCACTATGTATCGCCGGAGCGAATAACGCTGTCATATCTGGGTCGCTCGGCCGCTGGCATTGGTGTAGGCAAGGTGCGTATGCTGGGTGATATCGCACCGACAAGGCGGCGCATCCTCAAGCTCGAGAACGCCCTTAAGTATTGCCTCTATGGCGGTCTGGAACTCGCCTCGGCCGTTGTCGGTTCTAAAAAAGGGCGGGTCAACCACCATATTCGCCGCATGATGTGCCACGGTGTGCTCGCCGGGCTGGCCGAAGCACCCGGCAGCATGTCGCCGACGACGGGCAAGCCATAGACTTGCATGGAAGTCTACGGCTGGCGCCATCGTTTACAGATGGTTGCTCCGGAGAAGCAGGCCGTGCCGGTGTACGATTTACACCTCCACTTACCCCAAAAAACTCGATTGCCATCATTGATCGAAATCGGACCTGCCGCATTTAGCCGAAATGCTTAAAATAAGGGTGCAACTCCAATCGCATCTCTGCGTATAGTCCTGAGAGTAAGGCCCGTAAAGGCACCAGTGAGGCATCGCAATTGACCCAAACTACCGCACAGTTCGCACGCGTGCGCGGTTCAAAGCCCACCTGCACCAACCCGAAGCGCAAGGCCTTTGCGCCCATTTTTATCGTTGGTTTTCCACGGTCGGGCACCACCCTACTGGCGGTACTGCTGGACCGGCATCCAGACATTGCGGTCGGGCCTGAGAGCCACTTTTTTGAGGTGATTAAACAATTACATTTGCCCCATACGCTTACGCCGCCGGAGCTTGATGACGGGCTTGCTCGCATACTCGCTGCCCCTCGCATGCGTGATCTGGAGCTTTCGGTTGATGTCGTGCGGCTTTGGCTGCAACCGGGCAGTTCGGTAGATGCCGCGAGCATCCTTGCGGCTATTTTACAGGCTTATCGCGCCAAGCGGGGCAAGGCCATCATCGCCGAAAAAACGCCCCAGCATTTGCTGGAGCTAGATGCGCTGCTACGCTGGTATCCGACGTCCAAAGTCATTTGCATGCTGCGCGACGGCCGCGATGCTGTGGCCTCAATGCTACAGGTGCCGTGGCGCAGCCACAGTTCTGCGCGGCTCTACGCGCTGCAGTGGAATCGCTACTTTAAGCTGATAGAATCCGCTCAAAAGCGCTATCCCCAGCGTGTGCTTGTGGTGCGATACGAAGACTTGGCGAGCCAACCTGAGCCGCAACTGCAGCGCATAGGTTTATTTATAGGCGTACAGTTCGATCCTGCGCAGCTCGATGCAACCCAGGAATCCAGCGCGGTACCGCAATGGGAACTTGGCTGGAAGGCCTCCGCCGAAGCGGCTCCCAATCAAGATTACATGGGGCAGTGGCAAACACGACTTTCGACACGCGAGCAGCAAATTGTGAAGACAACCCTGCATGACAGCTTGCGCCGCGCCGGATATTTAAGCTCAGAGGCTCCAAGGCCAGCCGGCGTGACTTGTAACTGGACGCTGGCCCGAGGATTTTTTCGCAAAATCTATCTTCACATCATTCGTCACTCCAAAACATACCAACATCGTGAGCTGCAACACCCAAGATCCAATGGCTCTGATGCGGCGGTCGTTAACGGCGGTCGGTAATGCAATCGGCTCCGTAAGGCAATGCCTTTCAGTCGTATTGCGTAGCTGCTGCCCAGCAGTTGTTAGCACCAAATGGCCGTCCGTTGGGCATCCGATTCGCATCCTGTTGTCAAAAACTCATTCAGTACCCCCGCCAGGGGGTCTGCGGATACAATTATGCATACTGCCGAGGCGCCAGTGTCGAGGCGATTTGGTAACTATGCTATGCCTGAAGATGCTGTCAATGTGATCCCCGAGCCGCTGGCCGACGAAAACTCAGAAGAAGGCCTCGCGCCGCTAGCGTTTAACATCCGCCACGACCTGAACAAGCGGCTCGATCTATACCTGCGCGACCGTCTACCTGAACATTCGCGGGCCATGCTGCAAAAACTTATTAAAGCGGGTGAGGTTAAGGTGAACGGCCGCGTTGCCAAGGCCAGCACCTGCCTGCGCGCCGGCGACCAAGTTGAACTACGCGTCCCCGCCGTGGTGGATCACGCCGCGCTTCCGGAGGATATTCCGCTCGACATCATTTTTGAGGATGAACACTTTATCGCAATCAACAAGCAGGCTGATTTGCTGGTGCATCCCGCTCGCGGCCATTGGACGGGTACGCTTATCAACGGGCTGGTGAATCACGCACAAAAAACTGCCGGCACGCTATCCACCGGCAGTGACCCGTGGCGGCCGGGCATTATTCATCGGTTGGATCGCAACACAACCGGGCTGCTGCTGATAGCCAAAACCGACGAGGCGCACTGGCGGCTGGCGGGGCAATTTGAAAGGCGCACCATTCGTAAAACGTACATGGCTATTGTGCATGGCGAGCCGGCGCTGGACAGCGACTTGATAGATGCACCGCTTGGCGTAGACCCGCACAATCGAGAGAAGTATGCTGTTCGCACAGATATCGGACGTACCGCCCAAACGGTCTACAAAGTGGTAGAGCGCTTTGGCCGCTTTGCCCTGCTGGAGCTGAGTCCCAAAACCGGTCGTACGCATCAGTTGCGGGTGCACATGAGTTTTATCGGCCATCCGATTGTGGGCGATAAAATCTATGGTGGACGTGAAATTTCGCGGCACGACCTTACGGGCAAGCCCGCCGATAGCCGCGAACCGCTTATAACGCGACAGGCTTTGCATGCTAGGCGTTTGCAGTTTGTTCATCCAGCACATTTTCAGCGCATGGTGCTTGAAGCCCCGCTGCCGAGCGATATGAGCGATTTATTGCGGACGCTCCAAGGCCTTGGCCGATGATATTCTCGCCGGAAATCGGCGGCGACCTGCAACCCCGGCAGTTCGGTGGGTTGCTTGGACAATACACGTGAGGCATCAGAGAGTCGAATATGTTGCGCTGAACCGCATGGCGGTGCAGTTGCCTGCGCCGGGTGTGCGCTAAAGACAGGCCTTGCGGCCGGTGTTGCACGGGTATACGACGTATGGTTGTTCAAGAATTGCTCGAACGCTGCGAGGTCATTCTCGAATACAAATTTCGAGATCGCAAATTGCTTGATGCCGCACTCACGCACGCGTCCATCGCCGAAACGCGATTGCTGTCCAACGAGCGGCTGGAGTTTTTGGGTGATGCCATTTTGGGTTTGGTGGTTTGCCAGCGGCTGTTTGAAAGCTACCCATCGCATTTAGAAGGCGAGATGACCAAGCTCAAGTCGGCCGTGGTAAGCCGACGAACCTGCGCTGCGGTGGCCAACGCCATCGGTCTGACCGATTTAATGCGTGTGGGCCGCGGACTTGAGGGGCAGGGCGGAGCTCGCCCCAGCAGCCTGGCGGCGGGTGCGTTTGAAGCCGTGGTGGCGGCCATTTACCTTGATGGCGGACTGGAAGCGGCGCGGGCGTTCATCCTCAAGCACATGGAAAACTGGATTGCTCAATATGCTGCGTCTACGCATCAGCAAAATTACAAATCCATGCTGCAGCAATATGTACAGCGTACGTTTAATACCATGCCATCCTATGAAGTCCTTGATGAAGTGGGGCCGGATCACAGCAAATCGTTTCATGTGCGGGTCAACATAAATGCCAATCAATATGAAGCCACCTGGGGTGCCAACAAAAAGGATGCCGAACAAAAAGCCGCCTTTGCTGCGCTGCGCGAACTGGGGGTTGTGGATGATCTGGGTCAGGACCTCGGCATGAAGGTCAGCAAAGACAAGGAGTCTAAATCAGCGAGGTAGTCATCCGCTGCCAAGCCGCCCGCCGAGGGAGAGCGGGCTGTATGCTGTTGCAGATGATCGCGAATGACCGGTAAGTTTACTGCATCAAACTCAGGTGTATGGGGGCGAAGGCCCATCGCTGTGGGGAGCACCCGCCCCTGGCAGGGCTTGGGGTTTAAGTATATTGCTGCCGCCCTGCCCGGAGGCCCCACATTTGTCCGCAGTCATTCATTCCACGGTCCATGATGTTTGTACGACTCAAAACCACAAAGCACAGTAAATGCCGTAACTTGCATCTGCTTGTCTGATTAAGAATGCCTCGGCCTCTCAAAGAGGATAATTGATTGCACGCTTGTGCGTCAATTGGTATCGTTATGGGCACGCTGTCCGGCTCAACGGCAGCGGTTATCCGCCACCGGGGCCAAAGCCACCGCCTTGCCCAAAACCACCTCCAGGGCCGAAGCCGCCACCGGGACCATTGCGATTTCGGCGGCCACCGCGCGGCGGCTGTTTGTAAAAGCTGCGGTCCGGTGTGCCTCTGAAGTATCGTGGAACGTACGGAAACTGGTTGCTGATTACATAATAATAGGTGCCTTGCGGATATTCGGGCGTGACGCCAAAGCGTCCATTGGCGGCATCGAGGTCGCCATGGCCGCGCACAAACTCCCAGTCACCGGTGTACATGCCTGTGTACCGGCCGCCTGGGCCATCCGGAGAAGCTGGCCGTTGACCTGATTTAACGCGATAGCTTGATTGCAGCACTCGGACCTCGCTGTGCGGGTTGTGGGGGTCGGCGTAGCCCCAGGGGCCATAAATTGCAAACCCATCAGCCGCATAGCCAACGAGCGTCACCTTGCCCCAGCCGTGGAATTGCTTGATAAGCTGCGTTGGCACGCCATGATAGTGGTAGGTGCCATCAAACTGCACATGGGCGTGGCTCGCGTCCGCTCCCAGATTGCCAAACCCGGTGAGGATATCGAAGTTCCAAATAGAGTTGCGCTTGTTTTCCCAAAACAGTGCCGTGCCGGGGTCAAACGGTACGCCATCAAGCCCAACTCCAAAGTCAATGCGGTTTTCCAGCGCCATCAGGTGCTCGGCTTGTCGTGGTTGCAGAGGCATTCGAAAATGAAAGTCCTGTGGGCGAATGCTATTGGGATTTCCGCGGTCAGGAAATCGTCCGACTTTATGATCTGGAATATCGTTGCTGTCGCAGTGGCGGTAGCCATCGCGAATATACCAATGCACATGGCTGGCATAATGCAGCCGCGCGGTGCAAGGCTCCAGTGAGTTGCCCGATCGGATGGCCATCTCAAGCTGCTGACGCCAACTGCGACGGCCGCGTCCCTGCTGAAAAAACTGTGCCATCACGCTTGTGTCGCGGGTGTTAAGCCACGCTGCCGGGCCACAAAGTGCCAGCAAAGCAAGGTACCTTCGTCTGGACATGCCACTGTTCATCAGATTGCTCCTTATTCTGAGATTGTCCTGGCCATGCCTGGGGTTCACCTGGCATCCACCCCACGTAGCGGGCAGGCTGGCCTGAATTACCAGGTTAGTGGCATGTGCCGGTAGCGCGGTTTACAAAAAGTATTCAAATATAGCCACTGCCTGGGTTGATGCTGTAGCAATATTTATAAGGCAAATATGATAGAAAAAGGCCAGGCAAGTGCGGCGCATGGGTGGGCCAGCTTGCCCCCGACTAGCGCAGGTGGGCTGCCCTGTCTGTTTTAAGTGTGAGTACGATTCTCCCGGGGCGGACCCGTGCTAAGTGAAGCCTCGTTCGTTGCCCGACCGCAGCAGGGGGCGACGTGTATGCAAGCCGCGATTTTCGTCTGGAGCTTACATGTGTATCACGTGGCCGTCGGCGCTGGGCAGGTGCAGAATAAGTTGCGGTCGCCCCAGGGGTTATCAATACGGCTGACGGCGGGCCAGAACTTGTGCTGCTCCAACCACGGCGCCGGATAAGCCGCCTGCCGACGTGAATACGGATGCGGCCAGTCCTGCGCAGTGACCGTCATTGCGGTATGCGGCGCGTTCTTAAGCGGATTGTTGCTGCGGTCCATGCGACCGTCGAGCACCTCCTGTATTTCGCGACGAATGGCGATAAGCGCCTCGCAAAAGCGATCCAGTTCCGCAGGTGATTCGCTTTCGGTCGGTTCAATCATCATGGTGCCCGGCTCCGGCCATGAAACCGTTGGTGCATGAAAGCCATAATCCATCAATCGCTTGGCAATGTCGTCCACGCGAATACCTGCCGCCTCAAACGCATGGCAGTCAATGATAAACTCATGGGCACAAAATCCATGGCGACCCTTAAACAGCACTGGATAATGCTTTTCGAGCTTGCGAGCCATGTAATTGGCGTTAAGAATGGCCACCTGCGTAGCACGCTTAAGACCGGCCTCACCCATCATGGCAATATAGGCCCATGGAATGGTCAAAATAAGCGCGCTGCCCCAGGGCGCTGCCGCCACTGGTCCCACGGCCGACTTGTCATGTGTAATAGGGTTGCCTGGCAGGAAGGGCGCCAGGTGCTGCGCCACGGCAATTGGCCCCATGCCCGGGCCGCCGCCGCCGTGCGGAATACAGAATGTTTTATGCAGGTTCAGGTGGCATACATCGGCTCCTATGTCGCCGGGGCGACACAAGCCCACCTGCGCATTTAAGTTGGCGCCATCCATGTAAACCTGCCCGCCATGTTCGTGGACGATGCGGCAGATTTCGGTAATGCCTTCCTCAAACACGCCATGTGTGGAGGGGTAAGTAACCATCAGGCAGCCCAGCGACTCTGCGTGGGCGGCTGCTTTAGCGGCAAGGTCGCTTAAATCAATATTGCCATGGGCATCACAGGCGACCGTCACCACTTCATAGCCGGCAACCACCGCGCTGGCTGGGTTGGTGCCATGGGCGGAAACCGGAATCAGGCAGATATTTCGCTGCCCCTGCCCGCGCGATTTATGCCACGCCCGAATGGCCAGCAGGCCGGCGTATTCGCCCTGCGAACCGGCGTTAGGTTGTAGCGATACAGCCGCAAAACCGGTGATGGCGGCCAAGGCGCTCTCCAGCTCGGCAAACAACTCAGCATAGCCCAGCCATTGATTTTTCGGAGCAAACGGATGAATGTTGGCCCAGCCGGGCTGAGTTATGGCGGCCATTTCCGCGGCGGCATTGAGTTTCATGGTGCACGAGCCAAGCGGAATCATGGAGGTGGTCAGCGATAGATCGCGTGATTCGAGCTGGCGCATGTAGCGCTGCATTTCGGTCTCACTGTGGTGCTGATTGAATACCGGATGCGTCAAGTAGTGGCTGGTGCGGGCAATGGGGGCTTCAAGCGTTACGCTGGCCCGGGCGGCAGCCTCCTCAACGGAGACGCTGCGGCCCGCACCGGAAAAAATAGCCAGCAGCGTTTGGAGTTCGGGGCCATCGGTTTTTTCGTCGAGGCTTACGCCGATGGAGCCATCCGGATAGTGCCGCAGGTTAATGCCTCGGGCCAAAGCGTCGGCCATGATGCGCTTGCCTTCGTGTTCCTTTGCGGGAATAACGCGCAGTGTATCAAAAAATATGCTGCCGGCCAGCCGATGTCCGCATTGCTCAATGCCCGCAGCCAACACTGCCGTCGCGGCATGAATCTGCTCGGCAATGCGTTTAAGCCCCGCAGGCCCGTGGTACACCGCGTGCATGGCCGCCACCACCGCCGGCAAAACCTGTGCGGTGCAGATATTGCTGGTGGCTTTTTCGCGTTTGATGTGCTGTTCGCGCGTTTGGATCGCCAAACGCAGTGCTGGCTGGCCGGCTGCATCGCGCGAAACACCTACAATGCGCCCAGGCATTTTGCGGGCAAACTCCGGCTTGCACGCAAGGTAGGCTGCATGAGGGCCGCCAAAGCCCAGCGGCATGCCCAGCCGTTGGGTAGAGCCTACGGCAATGTCGCAGCCAAACTCGCCCGGCGGGCGAATAAGCGCCAGGGCTAGAATATCTGCGGCGGCCACCACCAAGGTCCCGGCAATGTGAGCGTTGGCGGTAAGTTCATCATATTGTTCGATGCGGCCATCGGTCGTGGGGTACTGCAGCAATAAGCCAAAATACCTGCCGCTGGAGAATTTGGCGTCGCGGGCCGGCCCCACATGACACGCAAGGCCAAGAGCCTCAAGCCGGTTGCTCACCACAGCGATGGTTTGGGGGTGGCAGTCGCTGGCGATAAAAAAAGTATTGCGTACAGCGCTGACGTTGCCCCGGCACATGGCCATTGCTTCGGCCGCGGCCGTGGCCTCATCAAGCAGCGACGCATTGGCCAGCGGCAAACCGGTCAGGTCGGCCACCATGGTCTGGAAGTTCAGCAGCGCTTCAAGCCGGCCCTGGGCAATTTCCGCCTGATAGGGAGTGTATTGAGTGTACCAGCCGGGGTTTTCGAGAATGTTACGCTCAATGACCGAGGCTGTTATGCAATCATAGTACCCCATGCCCAAGAGCGAGCGGTACGACTTGTTTTTGGCCGCCAGCTCGGCCGAGCGGTTGAGTAATTCACGCTCACTTAGCGGCGCGGGCAAAAGGCTGCCGCCCTTATGACGAATGGCGGCGGGCACAGTTTTCGCCACAAGCTCGTCAAGCGAGCTTAGGCCGAGCGTTTGCAGCATGACGGTAATTTCTGCTTCGGAGGGGCCTATATGTCGGCTTGCAAAGCTCTCGCCGATGAGAGAGGGTAGTGCGGATGGTTTGAATTGTTCTGCCTGGTGCGCAGGTAACTCTCCGACGGTAGCAGTGTTCATGTTATGAGATATCCTAAGTAAGTTCATAACCAGTTTATCGCTGGATGAGTGGATTATACCCGACGAAGGCCTTACGCTAAATGCATTGGTTTGAGCGCAGCAACTGGCTTATTGGACTGATCGCATCTTCTCTTCATGAGGCGACACATAACGGTGCCTTCTGGCGGGAGCCGTTGACGTCTGTTTTGCTGGTTTGCAGCGTAATCTGATAACGACCGATGCTGGTGCCTGTTTTCGCTAACACTCGATGGTGCCCTTTGGAGCCGTGATTTGTGCGATGGGGCCGATTGGCAAATATTGTTCTCAATGTTACTCGTCAGGGCATGTAGGTGCTCACTGTGGAGAGGTTCTGTCCTCCGCAATTGTCTTGCCTATTGGGCATTATGCCTTATTATCGCGGTGCAATTGGTTGGCAGAGCTATTGCTGATAAAACAAGTTTCGGTAGTCTAAACGTGTTTCTCCCGGCGGCTTCGAAGGAGACTTAACAATGTCGCAGACCCCCCACTCCGAAATCGCGTCATCGGCCTACCAGCGGTTTTATTTTCGCGGCTATCGGTGGGCGATATGCGGGGCGCTGTTTGCAATAACCAGCATTAATTATCTGGATCGCTTTACCATGTCGCTGCTTAAGCCGCAGTTGCAGCAGCATTTTCACTTTACGCAGGTGGACTACGGTTATATCGCGGCCGTGTTCAGCGCCATGTATGCGATTGGCTATGGACTTTGCGGCGTATTGATGGATGGACTGGGGGTATGGCTGGGCTTTGCGTTGACGGTGCTTGTGTTCAGCCTGGCTCAGATGGGCATGGCCGCCATGACCACCGTTGTCGGCTACATGGTGCTGCAGGGGGTAATGGGCCTGGCGCAGGGGGCAAACTTTCCCGGGGCGATTAAGGCGGTGGGGCAGTGGTTTCCGCGTAAGGAGCGGGCCCTTACCACCGGTATTTTCAATGCGGGCACCAGCTTGGGCGTCGTTACCGCACCGGCCATTGCGTGGTTGGTGCTCGGTCACCTGCCGTGGCAAAGCGTTTTTGTGGTGGCAGGCGCACTGGGTTTTCTGTGGTTGGCGTGGTGGCTGGT
>JABEVB010000158.1 GCA_013044165.1 Phycisphaerales bacterium | reverse complement strand
GGCCCAACCCGCCCCGACCACCCAACCCGCTAATGTACCAGAACAAATACCTACCGCGGCGCCCCCGCCACCGGATGACACCATGGACGTCGAGGCCGATAGGGACGATGCCGCAGCAGCAAACCCCTGGGACACCCAGGCCACTGCCGCTGCCCTGGCCCAACCCGATCAAGAGGCTGATCTCTCTGAAGCCCAAATTGCCGCTGACTTCGATCAAGACGCCATCCAGGAAATACCCGCCGGCGAAGTCTCGTTGCCGCACCCAACCGAACCGGCAACCCAGCGCATCGGCCGACTGCATGGCAAGGCCCGCGGATTGCCGCAGTCGCCGGGCGTGTATCTCATGAAAGACACCCGCGGCGTGGTTATTTATGTTGGCAAATCGCTTAATTTGCGAGACCGGGTGAACAGCTACTTTATTCCCTCGACCGATCTTGGCCCGGCCAAGCAGCGACTGCTCGATTATGTCTGCGATTTTGACACGCTGGCCTGCGAAACCGAGGTGGAAGCACTGTTAGTTGAAAGCAGGCTTATTAAAGACATCAAGCCGCGATTTAACGCCCGCCTTTCGGATGGCAAAAGCTATCCATACCTTGAAATCACCTCACGCGATGAATACCCCGGCGTTTATGTAACGCGCAATCCGCGGCCAGGCTCCCGCCTGTATGGCCCTTTTATGAGCGGCTATGCGCTTAAGCAGGCGGTGATCTATCTGCAGCGGGCATTTAAGTTTCGGACCTGTCACCTCGAAATACTCGAAGAAGACACGCGCCGTCAGTACTTTCGCCCGTGCTTGCTCTACGCGATTAAACAATGCACCGCGCCATGTGCCGACCGCATCAGTCGCGAGGCCTATAAGCAGGACATCGAGCGGCTCAAAAAGTTTTTAGATTCCAGCCGGCACGACACACTCAAACAAATGACTGCGGAGATGGAAGCGGCCGCCGCAGCGCTCAACTTTGAACAAGCCGCCGCACTTCGCGATCAAATCAAGGCGCTCCAATCGCTTTCCATTCGCGGGGCCAACACTAAGTTGCTGCAGCCGGAGGTCTTTTTTCAGGATTTACAGGGTGGCTTGCGGCAATTGCAGAGTATCTTTGCCTCACCAGACCCGGTGCGATCCATTGAGTGCATTGACATTGCCCATTTTCAGGGCGAGGCAACGGTTGGTTCGCTCGTGGCGTTTATTAATGGCAAGCCGTTCAAAAACGGCTACCGGCGGTTTCGCATCAAGGGAGTGACGGGCATAGACGATTACCGCTGCATTCAGGAAGTGGTGACGCGGCGCTACCGCGCCGCCGGGGCCGGGCAGGAACTCTACCCGGACCTCATATTAATTGATGGAGGCCTCGGCCAGTTACACGCCGCAGAGGCCGCATTTGAAAACGTGCCGATAAAGCCGCCGCTGTTGGCAAGCTTGGCCAAACGCGAGGAAATTATTTATGTGCGTGGCCGAGCCGAGCCGTTTCGACTGCCCAAAACCAGCCAGGCTCTAAAAATACTGCAGCATATACGCGACGAAGCCCACCGTTTTGCCCAGCATTACCATCATGTGCTCATCGCCCGGCGGCAGTTTGAGCAACTTGTGGGCAGCGGCAAACGCCCGCCCGTCAAGACGCGCCGCAAATTGGCCCAAGCCACCGGCCGCCGCAAAGCCATTAAACCGCACCAGCAGACGGTAACCTCCAATGCCCGGCCTGCCACGGCATCAGCGCCAACCGATGCGACCGCCCTGCCGGTACTCACAACCGAGGACCTTCGCCAGAAAATAAGCGAACTAAAAGCCAGCCGCGGTGGGCCTGCTTAAGCAAGCGACTTGAGTATCAGAGGAACGCAGCCATCCTGTCTGCAAAAGTCGGCGGCACGCCCCGCGACGCAAGAATCTGCCCACTTCCCAGCCAATGCGCTTTCTGCCGCCGGCTCATCGTTAATACTGCGATCCCATGGCAGCGAACGGCAAGCAATAACTCGAACTCACCCGGATCGGTCCCGATGTCCGCCAGAATCCGATCGCCATCGGGACCGGCAAGAAAAACCGGCCGAGGCGCAGGAGTCTTTTTTGGAGGAGTTGGTTTGTGTGCTTATTGGCCGGTATCCGGAGTAGTTGGTATAATTTTTTAGTATATGGGTCGTATGTTGGGGCTTACTTTTGGAGCTGTTTTCATGGCCAGTGCCGAGCAATTAAAAGCCCTCATGCGGAGCCACAATTCCGGTGATGATGAGCATTTTCGCGCTGTCGCGCTACAGATCGCAGCGCACGCCGCCCACCTTGGCAACAACCAACTCGCCCAAGAACTTCGTGCATTAATCGACCGGGCTAGACGAGCCCAAGCTCCCGTTGGGTCGCCCCGAGCCGTTCCCATTGCCCGGTCGTCAGGTGAACTCGTAGGTTTGGTAACCGCCAGCTACCCCGACACCCGGCTTTCGGAAATGGTCCTGTCCGAAAAGATAAGCGATTGCTTGCGCGAAGTGGTCAGTCAATATCATCAGCGAGATTTATTACGCTCACACGGCCTGCGACCGAGAAGAAAGTTATTGCTTGTGGGCCCGCCCGGATGTGGTAAAACTATGTCGGCTTCGGCGGTTGCCGGCGAGTGTGATCTGCCGCTGATGTTTGTCCAACTCCACAGCCTTATAACAAAGTACATGGGTGAGACAGCCGTAAAACTTCATTTGATCTTTGATGCGATGGTCCAAACGCGGGGGGTGTACCTTTTCGATGAATTTGATGCGATCGGATCCCACCGCGACACCAGAAATGATGTCGGGGAGATTCGGCGAGTGTTAAATTCGTTTCTTCAGTTCCTGGAACGTGATGACTCAGATAGCATTATCATCGCGGCAACCAACTTCTCCGGGATGTTGGATCATGCCCTCTTCCGCCGTTTCGATTCTATTATCGCCTATGAACTGCCAACCTCGGCGATGGCCCGGGATCTGATTGCCAACCGCCTGACCCTCTTTGATATTAGCAACATTCAATGGAAGGCCGTGTTAGCCGCAGCACGGAATCTAAGCCATGCCGAGATTACCCACGCGTGTGAGGATTCGGCACGCAACGCTGTGCTTGCGGGTAACAAAGCAATCTCAACGGAGAGCTTAGCTCACTCGCTTCGCGCTAGAAACATGGCTGCGCACCGCCGCAAAACAAAAGGGCCGCCGAGCCGATGAGTGATCTTTCCCATCTACGCCTTGAAAATACAGCTGAGTCACTAGCGTACACCTACGCGGGTGGCGGAGGCAACAGGGATTTCCGGTTGCCTCCGCGGGACCGCGCGCCACATGCCCAAAAACTCATTGGAGAGATTAATACCGCCAGAAGCGAGATTGATACCTTACGTGCGGCACATCCGCCCGAATATGAAGAGATCGATGGCTATTCCCTGACGCTGCGAAGCGACCCCGGTTTCGACCTGAGACTGGAGAGCGTCGAAAGGCTCCGGGAAGGCGTGGAACTTCTATCTGTGCGTAAGGAAGAAAACGTTACACTTGCCACAGTCTTCGTCCGGCGCGACAAGCTGGTAGGCTTCCTACGCCTCATCCAAAGTTACAACAGCGAGAATACTAAATATGATAAGCCAAAAAATCAGAAATTGGTCGAAAGCATTGCCTCCATCCAAAATGTGATTGTCCGTGACCTTTGGCAGGATGACTCAGCCTTGTTTCCCCGAACCGGCCAAGCGATCTGGTGGGAGGTATGGCTTCGCTTGGGAACTGAAACCGCTCAGAGAGTTTGCGACCATTTCACAGAATTGGCCCAATCGCTCGGGATCGAGGTCAACCAGCACCACGTAGCCTTTCCGGAACGCGCCGTACTACTTGCACGGGCAAGCGCGGACCGGTTGGGCCAATCTGCGGACCTCCTCGCGTACATTGCGGAACTGCGTAACGCCAAGGAACTTCCGACCGGGTATCTGAACCTGCGAGCCTGTGATCAGCGAGATTTTGTGGCCGAGGCCGTGAGTCGCCTTGTAATCCCCGGCCTAGATGCGCCGGCGGTATGCCTGCTGGATACCGGGGTGAACCGCGAACATCCACTTCTCGCTCCTGTGTTGGCACAAGCTGACACGCAAGCCGTAGACCCGCAATGGGGCAGCGCCGACCACGATCCCGATCAACACGGAACCGGCATGGCGGGAATCGCATCCTATGGAAATCTAACCGAAGTATTTATCTCTAATGGTCGCCTGCAGCAGCGCCATCGGCTTGAATCCATTAAACTGCTGCCACCGCCGCCGGGCGCAAACGCACCGGCGGTGTATGGTTGGGTTACACAACAGGCCGTTGCCAAGGCGGAGATACAAGCCCCAACCCACAATCGTGCCATTTGTATGGCGGTTACCGCTGATGATCGCGATCAGGGATTGCCTTCATCTTGGTCGGCCGCCGTGGATCAAATGTGCGCCGGCGAGCTGGATGGAATTCCAAAACTCATGTTCATTTCTGCCGGAAACTACGACGCCGTTCTTAATGATCCGGCTTATACCTACCCGGATTCAAACCTCCGCCATGCGGGAATCCAGGATCCTGCCCAGGCGTGGAACGCCATTACTGTCGGCGGCTACACGGATCGGGTGATTATAGAGGCCCCCGATTTTCAACAGGGCTGGCAACCGATTGCTCCGGCCGGCGACCTATCCCCCGCCAGCCGGACTTCACAAGCGTGGCCACTGGAAAACCAAAAAGGTTGGCCCATCAAGCCCGATATCGTCATGGAAGGAGGCAACTATATTACCAAGGGCACACAAAAGGATAGATGTGCCGATCATATGCTGTTGACAACAGCGGTCAGGGCGACCGGCGAACTGCTTTCAACCATGGCGGACACAAGCGCCGCCACTGCCGGTGCGGCCCGCTTGGCCGCGATTCTCTGGAGTCACTATCCGTCGCTTCGCCCGGAAACCGTCCGGGCGATCTTGATCCATTCGGCTCGCTGGACGCCCGCTATGGCCGAGCGCTTTCCGGACACCACAAAAACCTCAATCCAAAAGCGATTGCGCTGTTATGGCTACGGCGTCCCGAACCTGCGCCGCGCTATTTACAGTGCGGAAAACGCGGCAACGCTTATTTATGAGGGCGAACTCCAGCCATTTCATAGAGATGTCGGCGTTAAAACTAATGAAATGCATCTTCATCAGATTCCTTGGCCCACCGAGGTGCTCCAGCAACTTGGAGAGGCCCGAGTTGCTATGCACATTACCTTATCGTATTTTATCAATCCAAGCCCAGGCAGAAAGGGTTGGGGCAATAAACATCGGTTCCAGTCGCACGGCTTGCGATTTGCCGTGATCCATCCTGTCGAAACGGTCGATGAGTTCAAAAGGCGCGTCTCCCGTGCCATGTGGGACGAACAGGAGGGGCGGCCGGATAACGTCCAAGATGACCGCAATTGGACGATCGGTTCGAAGGGCCGCACACATGGTTCCATCCATTCCGACTGGTGGAATGGAACGGCCAGCGAATTAGCCCGATGTTATCGTATCGCGGTATATCCTGTTACTGGCTGGTGGCGGGAGCGTCCGCATCTGAACCAGTTTAACCGCATGGCCCGATATAGCTTGGTAATCTCCATTGAGACTCCTGATACGCAAGTAGACCTATACACCCCAATCGCCAACCAAGCCTTGGTCACAACAGAACTTGTAGAATAAGAACGGCGATCCAACGTTACCAAAATGTGGACGAATATGACAGGCAAGCAATAACTCGAACTCACCTGGATCTGTAAAGACAACCGGCCTAAGCTGGAGCCTCGCATTTTGATTGAGTATCCGGCCAAGTCGTACCACGCCGTCCGTCGGGTTGGCGAGAATGATACCCTCGATAATCGCCTGAGTGTTGGTGACAACCTCTTGGCCCGCCATGCGCCCGAACAGGAATTTACCGGCAAAAGTACATGCATCTGAATATTTGATAGGTGGTAGCCCCTAATATAGCATCACTAACGGTCAATCTTTTACATGTGATGCGCACCATTTGCAGAAAAGTTTAGCATAGCGAATGCTCATGCCTGTCAATCGCCAGAGGAGTCGTATGGAAAACCGGGTGCAGGAAACCAACGCCCTTGCGTTCAATTTGGAGGCCAAAGTAATGGGAGTTGGTCGTACCGCCACATTCTTCTCATGGGTTTGGAAGGCCCCCTTGAATGACGATGGATCTTTTCTGTATGGATATTTTACAATCCGTATGTTGACACCGTGCGTGGGGTGATCGAGACCGGTTATATTCTTAACAAATATCTCATGATATATACCCTGATCGATGTCATGGGCCAATGAGCCGTTTGTCTCTTCTCTTATCCAGCCGATGTGCTTTCCATCCTTCGTAAAGAGCTTAATCGCGCCGTGGTCGTAGCGATTTTCGGACTTGCGTATGGGAAATAACTGGTCACCCGGATGCAGGTGACTGACTGCACCCTGATGGTAACTTACACCCGCGATCTTATCATACCACTCTACTGTTACCAATAGCGATGCGGCCTCAATCTGCTCGGTGGTTGAATCCTCCGTGATTGTTACGCCACAATCCCGAAGTTCCTTAATAGACCGAAGCCGCTCCGTTTCTTCTTTACTCGCGTAATCGTCAATTTTGATTCCCGCCGCCTGAAGCCGACGAATGACTGAAATTGCCCCATGAGTCTCGTCACGAGGCGGGCGAATTTCTTTGAGGCAAGTACGGCAGATCAACTGCCCGCTTGCCAGACATTGCAATAAGCGGTCCGGTTTGCCACATGTCTCGCATTTGCCCTTTTTCTTTTGGCTATTCATGCCCACAATTATACCGCTATGATCACACAACGAAACTGGGGCATCTAGGGACAGCCACGAACGCCATTAACTTAGTGCCGTAAGTTCTTTTGCCATAAGCATTTTAATGTAGTTATGTATGTATCAGGATACTAGTATAGTCTCGCGGTGGGATGTGTTTCCAGAGACAACCCTTTACGGCAGGTCATGGATGAATGAAATGTTCGCCTCGCTTCAACACTTTAACCATCGTTTGTCGGATGTGCTTTCTTATGAGTCTGTTGAGGACTTGGCCAGGAGCATCGGCATGCGGTGGCGAAAGCGTACGCTCACCGGGCGGCAGTCACAGAGCGGGTGGAAAAGGAATCGGGTCAGAAAAAACGACTTGCTAGGACGCGGGCCTATGAGGTATATAGGGACATCAATAATTGGCCGGTTTTGACCCGCCCGGTGACAGCTGGAGCCAACCGCCGACCCGCCTTGAGATTTGTCGAGAAGTCGCAGGTTGGCGGATGTCGTAGTTCGGCGGTGGATCAGCTTTTTTCGTTAGGCACGTTATGTTGCGAACGCTTTTGATTATTGCGGGATTTGTGGTTCTCATTCCGGTGTCGCTTTATTTATTTTGGATTGTTCATTGCACGTTAGACCGCGTCACTGTGAGGCACGCCTGCCGGCTTTGCAGGCGACGCGGCTTGGAGATAAGTAGAGTCAGATGGCAGCCAGCTTTCGAGCCGTCAGGCGGAAAGAAAGTCAAGACCGAGTCCACACTGGTTCAGCTAGATTGTTTTGATGCACAGAAGCAGCGTAGATTGGTTTTGATATTGGCTTGGCCGTTAGGAATTCGTAAACTGGTCAGCGATGAGATTTATCCGGAGTCTTATGATAGTCAGTGGCCACAAAAATGCGCCTAACAAGCCGCCGGAGCCAACCACCGTTGCCAATGCGGTTACAATCCACGCTATGAATCGGCGGTGGCTCAGCTTTGGTCGTTAGGCGTCAGGATTGGTTTGATTTTGTTAAGGGGGGAGAGCGAAACGGGGACGCATGTAGTATCATGACCCGCAGTCAACCTGTTGCGACTGCTCTTGCCGCGCGAGCCGCGCTTTATTCTGTAACCCTGTGCGATCATAACGGCCGCTCTATAGCGGACTCTCAACTCAGCGTACCCATCCGCGGCCAAGTCGTCAACGAAAATTAACGTCGCGATCCTCGTGTCGCCCTGATTTAAGCTTCACCGCCGCGTGCCGCGCCCGCCGCACCTGTTCACCTGCTGTACCTTCACCTTTTCTCGGCGCAGCCGCCGCCACCATCAACTCGCCTTCAAAATACTACCTGCATTATAACCATGCACCGCATGACCGCAACACCCCGGCGGCAGCATCGTCAGCCCGCACGGTAATGTCGCGGCCGAAGCCGCGGCGGTTATCGCGACATAATTTAAATTTCATCCGACAGTTGCACTCAATAACTAGCTCCGTCCCCGTTACGCTTTCCGCCAGTTCAGCAAAGCGATGGGAGTTGGCCGTTTCTTGGGCCAGACTCTGCGCCAACGCCTGGCGATCAAGTTCGGCTGTGGCCGCACGAAGCTGTGCCTCCACCTGATCCAGCGTTTGCTTGGGAACAAATATATTGACTTCTTTGGGCAGCACCTGCCCCGTTTGTGCGCTCAAGGCCCATGCCCTCCCGCCCACGCCATCGCCGGCCTGCCTACACCTTCAGCCCTGCCTGAGTGCCAGGCCTGCTGCAGGTGCGTCAGCTGCACCATCACCTGCTCGCCGGCAACGATGCCGCTGTGCCCATCAACCTTAATGCCCACCGTCACGGTGCCGCTGGCCGCATCGGCCACGCGGCCAATCCATAAAATAGTTCCTCGGGCGTGCACACTGCCCGCAATTACCTCGGCTACATCGCCCGTGTGCAGCTCGTGGGCAATGGCCAGCGGCACGGGGGCGATGATCCGCAGTCGCCCCACGCTTACCAGCCGCAATACCTTCTTAAACGGTGCAATCGCCCCGCCGGCATCAACATATCTATCTTCAATAACGCCCGCAAACGGGGCGCGTATCTGGCGACGCTCCACGGCGAGCTTTGCCGCCTGCAGGCCCAGCACATCACGCTGATGCCGCACCTCGGCAAGCTCAACGGTAAGCTTGTCTATCGTTACCTTTAATGTGGCTTGCTCTACCTCAAAGTCCGTGGCGGCATGGCGTGCGGCCGCCCATTGCTTTTTCTTCAGGTCCACGGCATCTTGGGCAAGCTGCGCTTTGGCGGCGTCAATACGCACCGTGCTATTGGCTGCAACGGCCGCCATTTGCTCCTGCAGAAGCTGCTGCTGATCAGCTTGCCGGGCTAAAACCTGCCCTTTGGCAACCACATCGCCCCGATGCACCATAATTTTCTCTATTCGCCCCGCCCGCGAAAACGACAAGTTCACATCCCGCCAAGGCTGGGCGACAGCGCTGACGCCCACCGCTCCGCCGGCCGCAGCTGGCAAGGGCCGTGCAGCAGCGCCGGCGGTTATGCTTACTGCCAATACGCCAACCAAGCCTGCCAGGGCCGGCAAACGCCATCCATCGCCGGTTCGCATTGTTGAGCCAATCAATCGCATCACGAAAGCCCACCCTTCCAAACTCGAAG
>JABEVB010000157.1 GCA_013044165.1 Phycisphaerales bacterium | reverse complement strand
CCGGCAACAACAATCATCCCTCATCCCCCGTTTAGCGCCATCGCCCGCGGCAAGCGCCACCCAGACATCACAACGCCAGACCACGGACACCCCCACCCGTTTAGCGCCGCCGCCTGCGGCGAGCGCCACCCGGACGGTGTTGTCTGCCCGACCCAACCCCGGCAACAACAATCATCCCTCATCCCCCGTTTAGCGCCATCGCCCGCGGCAAGCGCCACCCAGACATCACAACGCCAGACTACGGACACCCCCACCCGTTTAGCGCCGCCGCCTGCGGCGAGCGCCACCCGGACGGCGTTGTCTGCCCGCCCCAGCCCGGCAACAACACGCATCCCCCATCCCCCGTTTAGCGCGGTCGCCCGGCGACCGGTGCCCTCCACCACGCCGCAAATCGCCGCCAACACCCTACGACCATGGAAAATAATCCGCGGGGATGTTTACCGCAGACAAATCCCGATGAGCGACTCCCGTGGGCAGAGAATCGTTAACGGTGACTTTATAATCGGTAAATTTGCGCGGTGCGGCACCATCACCGAGTGCCGGTGTTACCACTTTGTCGAACAATACATGGGCGGGGGCTTCACCCAACGCGGTGGAATGTTGAAACACATGCAGCCCGCGTAACGACATTAAGCCGCGCGAGGCGGAGCGATCCAAATCAAACATCCGCTGCATAGCCTGGAAAAATACAGCCAGATCGCTATATGTAAATCCTGTATCGCGGGCCAAAAGCGGATTAATGAAACCGTGGCCGCGGTAAAGGGCGTATGGGACAGTATTCTTTCGGCCAATGGTGCCGGTCAAAAAGCCGTCTTTTTTGGTTTGTTTCTCCGCATCCTCAACAGTTGTCACACTTTTGCGGGTAATCGCCGATTCCGTTGGAATGATTGCATCCAATGATCGCGAAAAGGTGATTTGCGCTGGCCCGCGCACCTGGCCGCAATTAAAATCGCCCGTGGAAAGCACAGCCCCAAACGCACGAATATCGTAATATTGCTGAAGCAGCCATTTCTTGGCCTTTTCTGCTTCGGTGGATTTGTCTTTGCCTTTGCTTTCTTTAAATGCTTTCTTATCTATTCTGGCGCCATCAAACGCCTGTTCCATGAGGTTATTGAGAATGCGTTTTTCATATACCGCATCCTGCGTCTGAAAGAATAGGTCAAAACCTTGTTTGCCATCTGCGATGGCTGCCACAGCATTGCGTATTTTTCGCTTGATACAAACATCGGTCACAAATCCCTGCATGGTTTGCGGATCAATGCGCGGCAGATTGCCGGCATCCGGGTCTCCGTTGGGGTTGCCATCCTGCACATCAAACAGAAAAACAAAATCATAACGACGATCAACTACTTGGCTCATGAATGGTTCCTTTCAAAAAAAGCCAAACTGAAATTACAATTGCTCTACGACTTTCTGCTCTGCCCGCCGCTCTTTGTTCTCGGCACCCTGCCGACGATACTCGGCACGCTGATGATAAAAACCAAGTGCAAATTCACCCTGCTGATCAAGCTTGAGCAAATGCGGCAGATCTTTAACCTGGCTGCATAGTTCTTCAAGGTCTTTCTTGATATTGGTGGCCATACCTGGCCTGTCGCTTTCCATCTTACTGATGTGCTGTTGGGCCGATTTGAACAGCCGCGGATAGACCAATCCGGGGGCAGTGCTGGCTGTACCATAAAAGCGATCCACGACATTCGCATTGACATCCCCCAGAGCGCCCCATTGAGCTCGTTCAAAGACGGCCATCAGCCTGCCACACACATATGCCGGCGACCCGGCACTCATTTTCTGCTCTGACATTGGTATTCCTTTCCTTAAAAGAATTAACTTAATCAATCCAATACGCGCGGCTGTAAAGCCCGCAATGCCTTCCGCGTGCAGACGTCGCAGGCATGCCGCTAAGATACTCGCCCCAAGATTATGGCCTTTCAGTGCTCCCGCTAACAATTGCGGCGGTACCGTTGGTGCAATATCCTCAGAGTCTACCGCGGTTGCCAATGCCAACAGCCACAATGGGAATGCAGTTGTCATCTCATTGCCCAAAGGGCTGATAATCCGCAGATCAGTAAACCACCGCCGCAGCCATTCTTTAACCTCTGAAATAGGCGCTTCGAGATAGTCGCGTACTACGGCGCGAGCGGCATTTCCTGAAAGTGTCAGGCAGTAAAAAGCGCTATCGTCGGCAACCTTTGCTTCCCGACCGCTCTGAGCACTCTGCAATAACTTGACGATCATTTCCGGATTGGATCCGTTAAGACATCCCAAAAGACTGTCTACTTCGCCCGCTTCGCGACTCCAAAATAGAAAAATATCACCTCCGCTGGTGATCCTGCTGCGGTGTAACTTTTCCTGCACCAAGGCCTGTATGGATCGTGTATAGCCATCGGCTGCGCGGTACCCGATCGCCGCATTTGCCGCACCCTCCAGGCCGTAGCTTTCAAAAGCCTGTTTGTCGTTGGATATCAGGCTCACACCGGATGCGATACCACCGGGAATACCGGAAATTTTTGTCACATGAACCGTAGCAATCGGGCCAAACTCACCGGTGATTTGGCATATCCCACGCGGCCCCTCGCTCTGTCTGGATTCATCAAAACGCGCATAAACTTTCCGCCACCACGTTTTGATTTCTTCTCGATCAAGAATGGTCAAGCCCTCATCCGCGAACCAGGCGAATGTGCAGCGGTCGCCGGGGCCGGGTTCTATAGCGCCCAAGTCTGCGCGAATTTGCTGTACCAGTTGCTCATTCGTCGTCAGCATCTTACCAAAATCAGAAACAGCCTGAAGCGCCGGGTCCCCTGTGGATGTTGCCGCCTCGTTGATCTGGTGCCAAAACGTCTTGCGACTGGCAATGCTTTTTTTCTCATCGCTTACCGGCAACACACGCGCAAGCGTGTCGGCAAAATATCGTGCAAACCCGGCGTTGGCGGTGTTGCCGTGCGGCTTAGGAACCGGTAGCTCCTTACCGCGCCCCGGCTTGGTTTTGGGTGGCCCGTTTTTTGTTGGTATCTCGACCAAGCCGTGCCTATCCTCCAAGCCAAGGTATTTGCCGCCGTCGCCAACCTTAATAATGATTGGCACGGGAAGAGCCTCAAATGCAGGATCATCCAGCAGCTTGGCGCTTTCGGCCAATTCGTACAGTCGCTTCAATATCATGCCGATTCCCCCCAACCGAGCACCTTCACCGGCGGCTCGCCATCACCACTCGCAGCAACCGTGTCGCAGTGCAACACTCCGTTTTTTACCGCCGCCATAAAAAACCCCGGCAGGTTAGCGCCATCACTGCCAAACCTGATGTCATAGAGCATCAGCCCCAGCGACTCGGTCCACGCCAACGGCTGTTCGCTCCCGTCGGGGGCCGCAAAGTCGCAGGCAAACTCTCGGCAACCCAAATAAGGACGATGAAAGCACTGGCCCTTTTCCACCCGCCGCAAAAACATCTCCCGGTATTTGACCGGCGGGTCGTTCGCATCAAACGGGCCGACATCCACGCTGGCTTCGATTAAGTAGGCCACATCGCGCAGCGCCAGGGTATTACGCTGTGTACGATTCTGCCCGCCGACGCTCTCACGCCCCGCAGAATCAACAAGGTAAGGCTCCGCGGAGGCTGGCTCTTTTATCCAACCCCCGACGGTTCGCGGGGCAATCTTCCCCTGAATTTCATTACGCCGAAAGCTTATGAACTGCGGCCGATCAGCCACCGGGCCATCCACCAACCGGGGCCGTAGCGCGGTAATGCGCCTTATATGCCAATGAAACGCCGGAACAAGCCCGCCGGCAGCGTTCGTTTTTTTCTTAAAAAGAATAGCATCCAGCACTCCGCGCGCAGCAGACGGCGTCATCATTGGATAAGACACGCGTTCAACCTTTAGTTCAGGGCGCGTAAAACACGCCAGGTCGCCCCAAACCTTTACTGCAACAACTTCTTTTTCAGGTATGGCCATGCAGTATCATTCCTTCATAATCTCAAAACACCGGAACCGAAACAACGCCGTCAATGACCAGACCGAAAGCATTATCATACGGCAAACTGCAAATATTGACCCCCGGCAGATAGTCCATTACGCAGGCACTGGCTGCCTGGCGTAGTTCATGTTCATATACGTTGACGCTGAATTTCTGCAATTGCCGGTACACGCTGCGCGATGTCTGTCGCCGCAGGTCATTAAGCAACGTATCCACTTCCCGCCTTGCTGGTTCCCATGTCGTGATCACCAGCGGCGTGGTGGCACCTTCGATAATCCGGTAATCCTCCGCGACTTGGCGGAATTTATAATCCGATCGCTTTTCCCCAATGCCTTGGGAGTCCAAATCACCTGTTGGCAGCAGCCGACGATAATACTCCGCCAGATCGTCTGGATGGTCAATTCGCGGCTCTCGCCCGCAGGCCAAAAAATCTTGTTCAACAATCTTCGCACCATTGCGATACCAGGCACTTCGCGGCATCTTCCCCTCCTTGCTTAAAAACACACGCATCCACCCGCCCGCCCCGCTTTGTGAATTTAACAAACCCTCCCGATTACACCTGCCCGCGGCCTGTACAATAGAATCCAGCGGGGCCATTTCGCGCATAACCGCAGGGAAATCAAGATCAACACCCGCTTCCACCAGTTGGGTTGAAACAAGGCGACATGTTTGGCCCGCCTTTAATGCCGCGGCCACTGCGCTAAGTACATGTAAGCGGTGCGCCGGGCACATGTTGGTTGAAAGATGTACCGCCTCAACCCCTGATTTAACAAGCTCCCGATAAATTTCGAGTGCGGCGCGTCGTGTGTTGACAATGCAAAGAATCTCCGGGTGTCGAAGCATTATTTTCGCTACCTCGGACCAATCAAGTGCTGCGGCCCCCTGCGTTGGCCACGTCACCTCAACCCGCCGTAGTTGACGGAATAATTCAACGGGGTCTGGCGCGATTTCCCGCATGCTTGAAATGCCGGTCGGCAGCCGCACCGGGTCTTGTCTCCATGGAGGCTGCGTAGCCGTGCAGAGCACAATGCTGCAACCGAGATATTGGCCGGCTTGCTCCAGCATGCCGCACGTTGCAGAAGTGTAACCCGGCGGAAGCGTTTGGCACTCATCAAGAATTACCACGCTTCGTGCGATATTATGTAACTTTCTGCACCGTGAAGGCTGATTGGAAAAGAGTGATTCATAAAATTGTACGCTCGTGGTAAGTACAACCGGCGCATCCCAATTCTCCGCCAAGCGCTGTGCCGCTTCTGACTCCGCATCATCGGCGTGGGCAATCCCATCGTTTCCTGGTTCGGCCATGCTGTGGTGTTCAAGTATCAGATCATTGGCTGTATCTCCAAGTGCCACTCGAAACACCGCAGCATTTTGTTCGATAATGCTCAAATACGGTGCAACATAAATAATGCGCCTTAATCCATGGGCCGCGGCATGTTGAAGTGCAAATGCGAGTGAAGAAAGTGTCTTGCCACCCCCTGTTGGCACTGACATAGAAAATATGCCCTGCGGTTGATTCCCGGCTTGCAGCGCTGCGTTGAGCACATCAGCCCTTATTTGCGCGACCTTTGAATGACGACATTGTTCAGCTCGTTTGGCGATATACGACAATACATTCTGCAGAAGCGCCCGGGCATTTAACCCCGGCGCCGGGGT
>JABEVB010000156.1 GCA_013044165.1 Phycisphaerales bacterium | reverse complement strand
CCGCCGCTATTATCCGTTACCACCAATGGCGAAATCGAGCCGCCATCATGTCACGAAAACGACATGAACGTAAAGTAGAGTAGCGCTGTAGTACTAAGGGGTGACAATTCTACTCCGGTACAACAGACACGATGAAACGAACATTGCGATGCCGCAACTTATTTTATATTATAAACAATATTCGCTAGAATAAGGATGCTGACAAATGAAAACAAGCAAAACCTGTGGCTACAGTCTGACGCGAAGAGAATGGATCGCCGCCGCAGCCATTCCAGTGTTATCGGCCAAAATAAAACCGCTTGTTGAGCATTCAGATATTCTCGTTTACGGTGCTACGAGCGGAGGCGTGATTGCCGCGGTGGAAGCCGCTCGCATTGGAAAAAGGGTGACATTGATTTCCCGCCACCGCAGTGTCGGCGGCGCAAGTTCCAATGGCTTGGGCTTTGCTGATGTGGGCAACTGGCGAACCATCGGCGGCGTGGCTCGTGAATTCTTTCATAGACTTTGGCTTTATTACCGAGGCAACGCCGCGTGGCGATGGCAAACCCGCGACAGTTACCGTTCTGTTCGGGGCCAGGGGCCTTTGGCAATGGATGACAAAAACCAATTAATGTGGGTATTTGAGCCGCACGCGGCGGAATATGTGTTTCTCCAGATGCTTACGGATGCGCACGTCCATCTGGTGTACGCCAAGCTGGAACGGCAGGCTGATGGCGTATCGCGGGTCGGCTCAAATATCCATTCCCTTGCCACGACTGACGGCCGTATTTTTACGGCTGACATTTTCATTGACGCCACCTATGAAGGCGACCTGATGGCGGCATGCGGTGTTCGCTATACCATCGGGCGCGAACCCAACAGTCTTTATCATGAAACAATCAATGGCATCGAAAGGCATCTGGCCATCGGCAATCAGTTGCCGCGCGGCATTGATCCATGGCGAATTCCCGGAGATCGCGGCAGCGGTCTATTGCCGGGTATTTTTTCCGGAATTGACAAGCCGGACGGTGCAGGCGACAAAAAGGTACAAGCCTATGGATATCGCATGTGCCTGACTGATGTGCCGGAAAATCGCGTCGCCGTGGAAAAGCCGGTGGGCTACCACCAAGAGGAATATGAGTTGCTGTTTCGCGCCACTGCGTGTGGTGTTCGGCGTTTTTTTAAACTTGATATGCTGCCAAACCGCAAGACTGATTCCAATAACAGCGGTGGGATGTCCACCGATTACATCGGCATGAGCTACGGTTATCCCGATGGCTCGGATGCGGAGCGGGCACGAATATCCAGATTGCACTACCGCTGGCAACAGGGATTGGTGTGGACGTTACAACATCACCCCAGGGTTCCAGCCGACATCCGCGCATTTTATCGTCCATGGGGTTTGCCGCGAGACGAATTTGTACAGACTGGCCATTGGCCTGAGGAAATATATGTGCGTGAGGCGCGGCGAATGGTGGGGGAATTTGTCCAGACGCAACATTGTGTGCTGGATGATTCCGCGGTTCACGATGCCGCGTTGCTTGGTTCTTATGCCATGGACTCGCACAATGTGCAGCGTTATGTTGATCATGTCGGTCAGGTGCGTAACGAAGGCGATGTTCAACGCCAGGTTCCCAGGCCTTATCGGGTTTCGTGGCGCATTTTGCTGCCGCATTGGTCTGAGTGCCGCAATCTTCTGGTTGCCGCCGCCGTAAGCTCATCGCATATCGGTTTCGGATCGCTTCGCCTGGAGCCGGTGTTCATGATGCTGGGGCAAGTCGCGGGCACAGCGGCAGGCCTGTCGTGTATCCACCATACGAACCTGCATGATCTGCCCTATCAGGCCTTGCGTCATCGGTTGCTGGCCAGCCATCAGATCATTGATCGGAATGGATGATTGCGTGCCGCAATGCGGCTATATGGCGATGTTTTGCTTCGTGACTTACTAAGACGTTGGGTAGTAGATCGTTCCAGCGCATGAATGGCCCGATGTGGGCGGCTAGCCACCACAATAAAGGCCTTGCATTTTGCTGGCTTGATCCTCATGCGATTCCTGACCATAGAGTTCAGAACTCGCTACGGGCGATATGTTCACGCGCGAATGTGATACCAGTGTGGGAGTACAATATTCGCACACTTTTCCTGACTTCTTGGCGTGTGCATGTTCTATAAGCTTTATTGCTGTGCGTCAGCAGCGCCGTGGTCCACAACTCGCAAGAATACGCCAGATTTTTGGGCTTCTGGCAAGGCAGCGAGACCGCCAACGCCTTGGCTTCCGTAGTGATACGCGGCGGACGGCCACGCCCCGGCATATCCGGCACCGCTGCTGAGACCCCCATCTGTAACACTTTGTCCAAGGTACGTTCAACGCGCGGGCGGTTGGTTCCCAAAGCACGGACCACGGCTGAAACACTCTGGCCGGCGGCGTATAGCAACAGCATCCTCGCACGTTGCGAGCGATAGCCGGGCTCGCGTCGCGATCGGCTGATTCGCTTCAACTCCGCCCCGAATTTCCGGTTTCAGTGTTAACGCTGCCCTGCGCGGCACCAACGGCATACTACACCTTCCTTCCCTGGAACAGATATAGTAGGCACCAGTAAATGGAATATTGCAATGTTATTTTGGAATCATACTATTTAATTGGCCGCCCCTAAATCTTCCATAAGCTGTCCACGACTTCCCAACAGAATCGTCATTGAAGCTGCGGCAGTTTTGTCGGCAAGCAGGGCTTTTACGGCCGCTTTACCCGCCTTTCGAAAGGCAAATGCTAATTTTCTCGCGGGGGCGTACAGGTGGCGATCGCGCGGTAGGCCAGTCGGAAGACCATCGAGTGCTGCGATTGCCTGATGAACATTGCCGGACGCAACATGTTGTTGGGCGTCTGCGATGGCGCTTGTGACCTGCGTGCGCAAAATTTCAATGGTGGGATGGCCTTTCAGTGCGTGGCGAATGGCCGAGCCTAAACTTTCTGGAAAGCCACGAAAGAGTACCCGCCCATTTGGGCCAATAAGGAACGTTTGCGGTATTGCATTTACGCCCCAAGCCTTTGCTATCGGGCTATCCCAAGCAAGAGCTTGGCATACCTGTGGCCAAACTATGCCCTTTTGTTTGGCCACTGCTTGCATGGTCGGGATGTCGGAATCGAGGCTTACGCCCACAAACCCAACTCCTTTTGGGGCGTATTGCTTGTATAGCTTTACGATGTGTGGCACCTCCATCATACATGGATGACACCAGGTAGCCCAAAAATCTACAACGAGCAGATGCCCTTTAAGCTCGGGCGTGGTAATCAACATGCCATTGGTAGTGTGTAAAGCCAATTGCAGCTTATCGCCAACCTGCACATTAGCTGATGCGGCGATCGCCCAAACGAGAACCAGCATAGTGCTGGCTAATATTCTCAGCATTGATTTGCCTTTTTGGGAAAAGGACACCTTCGACATGATATTTGTCAATTTCATGTGCGTGCCTCCGTCAAGAAACCGCCGCAGCAAGCCGCGCCTAGCAAGCAATAGTCTACCAGCCTGCAAGCGATTGGAAAAGCTAAGGGCTTTGCGGCAGGCTGATTTTGCGACGTGTTTGATCCGTTCGCCTTGCTACGCCATATTTGGCAACAATACATGAAAAGTGGTAGGCTTGTCTGCGGATCTGCTGCATGCGGTGATTTTGGGATGGTGCGGCATTGTTGCCAATGGCCCTTGCGGTATCGCGTTCGGCCAAGGATGGAGAAGAATAGCCTGTGCGTAAAAGCCAATCCAGAAAAAGCCCCGCGCTCGGCCGGTGGTCGTCGAGAGAGCCATCGTCGGCTGCCGCCGCTAGCCAACCGGCCGTGATATTGGTGGTGAATGGTGGATCTTCCAGCATTAAGTTTGGCGTCTATAGTGTGGGATCGGGGCAGGTGCGACTCCTTTGGGGCGAGCTGGCTCGTACAGGAGAGTCGGATGCCAAGTTCACGATCCAGAGGCACTCTGGCTTTGTCAATTCAGGTAAAAGAACTGATTCGACAACTGGCCATGATATCCGACGAGCCAAGTCGGTCGAATCTGCGCGTGCGCTGCTTGCGGCACTTGCCAACTGGCTGTGTCGGTACACCGTTGTAGCTGTGGCGCACCGCGTGGTGCATGAGGGCATTTATCTGGCAGGCCACCAGAAGATTACGGCACGCGTGTTAACTTTGCTCAAACGCAGCATTCCCATAGACCCTGCGCATTTGCCGCTGGAAATTGCCCTCATTGAGGCGGCCAAGCGGCGGTTTCCAGGATCGCTCCAATATGCCTGCCTGGACAGCGCCTTTCATGAGCACCTGCCCAGCGATGCCCAGCGGTTGCCCATTCCACGGCGGTATGCCCGTGATGGTCTGCGCCGGTTTGGCTTTCATGGCCTTTCATACAGCTACCTTATGAAAGAGCTGTTGCGACGCGGCGGTACGCCTGCGGTCGGCGGTCGTGTCCTGCTGGCGCATCTTGGCGCTGGTTCCAGCATGGCGGCCGTAAAGGCCGGCAAGCCGCTGGATACAACCATGGGATTTACCCCGACGGCGGGGCTGGTGATGGCCACTCGCCCCGGCGACTTGGACCCGGGGTTGTTGGTCTATCTGATGCGGGCCTATCCTCATCTCAAGACTGCGGCCGCATTGGATCGCTTTATCAATGCGGAATGTGGGATGCTTGGGATATCGGAAAGCACTGGCGATATGCAGACCTTGCTGGTAAACGCCAACAAAGATGTTCGAGCTGCCGATGCAGTCAATCAATATGTGTATGCTGCGCGCAAAAATTTAGGCTCGATGGTGGTGGTAATGGGTGGACTGGATACTCTGGTGTTTTCTGGCGGCATCGGGGAACATGCGACCGAGATAAGAGCACGTATTTGCAGTGGCTTGGAGTTTTTAGGCATCAGAATTGATCGTCGCGCAAACCGACTAGGTAAGGCTATCATTTCAACATCATCATCCAGGGTAACGGTGCGTGTAATTCCGACTGACGAGGAGCGTCTTATGGTTGACATTATTACCGAAGCCTTGTCGGCAGGAACTCTTCATAAAAGACGAACCTCCATGGAACGATGAAAGAAACCAGACATGACCAAAATTGAACAACGTTCCTGTAGGAAGCCTCGCGCTGCCCATAGTGAAGGCCGGACCCTTTTAATACTGCCTCTTGGAAACCCATTCTATAATTGTGGATGTATGGTCGCGGGCGGCCAACTATTTAGCGGTTGGGCAAATCTATCTCTACGACAACCCATTGCTGAAAGAGCCGTGGTCCATATAACATATGAAACCGCAATTGCCGGGCCACTGACGGCAAATAGGAGTCTTTGGTGACTGAAGTAGATTTACCTTGGGTGGTGTTGGTTCGACATGGCGAAACCGAGTGGTCCCGCTTGGGCAGGCATACCGGCCGGACTGATTTGCCGCTTACCGATCAGGGGCGGAGGCGGGCGATCGCACTTTCCGAGCGACTGAAGCCTTTGGCATATCAACAGGTTTGGGTAAGCCCTCTGCAGCGAGCCAAAACCACCTGCGAACTGGCCGGTTTTGGCCAGCAAGCTCAAGCGGTATCGGACCTGCTTGAATATGACTATGGTTTGTACGAGGGAAAAACCACGACAGAAATATGTGCAACCCGTCCTGGTTGGCGACTTTTTCACGATGGCTGCCCGCAAGGTGAATCGGTGGCGGATATTGCCGCAAGGGCCGATCGTTTGGTCTCACAACTCAAGGCTGCTAACGGCAATATCCTTATATTTTCGAGTGGGCACTTGCTGCGAATGCTGGCGGTCCGCTGGCTGGCGCTGCCTCCGGCGGCTGCGGAAAGTCTGCTGCTCGATACGGCATCGGTGAGCATCTTGGGCTACGACCGCCATCGAGATGTGCCGGCAATTAAGCTCTGGAACGTAAGTGATTGTTCTCCGCTGGCGCTTGGCCAGGTCATTTAAGCTTAAACAAGTACACCGCAATTCCAATGCCAATCACTGCCATCACCAGCGCCACCACCACAGCTAATTGCCAACGTGTAGGGGAGGCAGGGCGGCCACTCTCCAGGGAGCGAATGGTTCCTAAAAAGCGGAATGCGGCGGCAATATTGACGGCAACGCCAAGCAAGACCAACGCAACGCCAATCCAGACGGAGAGCGATTGATTGGTCGAAACTTTGATGTGCACGTCGCGGAGTTCGGCGAGTTTGCGGAGAAACAGTCCAAACTTTGCTACCACAAAGCCAAAGCCCATAAGGGCCAAGCCAGTGCGAATCCAAGCCAGCATGGTTCGCTCGGCGGCCATGGCTGTGTTGGCATCGTAGGTTGTTTTTTGAGGTTCGCTCATAGAGGCGGATTGTATCGCAAATATCCTTTGGGCAGAAATGTGCAGTAGGAATGGGTGCAACGCAAAAAAAAGCGTAAAACGGTAGAGTCCGATGCGTAGACTCGATGGCAAAGAGCGTCGCCCGTAATTCCGCGAATTTGAAAAAACTAATCAGAGTCCTTGTCAAGGCAGGTTGCTCTGGAGTATACTTGTCAGTCTTGAAAATCGCATGAGGACCATGCTGGCGCGTGCTGGCGGTATCCTGGCGCGATAGTACTGTTAAAAGGGTGCTCTTTCGCATGATCACAACCGAAAAGAAATTGGAAGTTATTTCCAAAACCCGGATTCACCAAACGGACACAGGCTCTGCGGAAATTCAAATTGCGCTTCTCACGGAGCGCATCAATGAACTGACCGTTCATTTACAAACCCATAAAAAGGATTTTTCGTCGCGCCGCGGATTGCTGAAAATGGTCGGCAAGAGATCGAGCTTGCTCAAGTACCTGACGCGTACCGACCCGCAGCGGTACCAAAATATCATTACACGCCTCGGATTGCGTAAGTAATTTGCCTATGACCACGACCTGTGCTCAAGCGTTTGATGCAACTCCCGCCTGCTTGGCTGGTAGTGGCGAGTTTGGCCGTTGGTTTGTGGTTTGGGCTGCCAATGAACCGGAAAAAGTGTGCTGGGCTGTTGCGCGGAACCAGATTGGCTGGTTCTTTGAGGATGACCGCCCGACGTTGTGTGTTGGTTTCCATAAAATAGGTAGGACAATATGGCTCTCGTAAAAGTCGAAAAGATCATCAATGGTCGCCCGCTTAGCATCGAAACAGGACATCTTGCCAAGCAGGCGGATGGAGCGGTTCTTGTTCGCTACGGCGACACCGTTGTGTTGGCAACGGTTGTGTCCTCGGATCCGCGGCCTGGCACCGACTTTTTTCCGTTGACGGTTGATTACAGGGAAAAAACCTCGGCTGCCGGTAAGTTTCCTGGCGGCTTTATCAAGCGAGAGGGACGCCCCTCCACCAAAGAAACACTTACCGCCCGCATGATAGACCGGCCCATTCGCCCGCTCTTTCCGGCTGGGTACTTCGATGAAGTGCTCATTCAGGTGATGGTGCTCTCGGCCGACGGCCAAAATGATCCGGATGTGCTGGCCATGATTGGGGCCTCTGCAGCGCTAAGCATCAGCAGCGTGCCATTTGAAGGCCCGATTGGCGCCGTGCGAATTGGCCGCATAGATGGCAAGTTTGCGATCATGCCCACCACGGCCGATCTCGACTCGTCCGATTTAGACCTTCTGCTTACCGGCACCGATGATGCTGTCAACATGATCGAAGTTGGCGCTCGAGAAATTCCCGAGCAAACCATTCTTGAAGCCATTGATCTTGGCCATGGCATTATCCGTGAGCTTACGGCCATGCAGAAGGAACTCGTCAGCAAAGCCGGTAAGCCAAAGGTGTGCCCGCTTCATGGCCCGTCCGAAACGTTGCTAAATGCGGTTGCGGCATTCCATAATGATCTCAAGTCGGCCAAGCAAATACCGGGCAAGCAGGCTCGCAACGATGCCGTCACCGCTGTTAAGACGAAGCTTGTGACGCAATTGGCCGCAATGGGTGCCGATGGCAAGCCGGTCAACGATCCCCTGCAGGTAAACATGGCGTTTTCCATGCTGGAAGAGAAAGTGGTCCGCGAATTAATTGCCGCCGGCAAGCGTTCTGACGGCCGCGACAGCGCGACCATTCGACCTATTTCATGTGAAGTTTCTGTGCTGCCGCGAACCCACGGTTCGGCAATTTTTACCCGTGGCGAGACGCAGGCGCTGGTCACCACAACACTCGGCACCGGTGATGATGAGCAGATTGTTGACGGTCTGGGCGAAGAGTACTCTAAAAAATTCATGCTGCACTATAACTTCCCCCCATTTTCAACGGGCGAGGTTAAGCGCATCATGGGGCCTGGCCGCCGCGAAATTGGCCACGGCGCGCTGGCAGAGCGGTCGCTGGAGCCGGTGCTTCCCAGCCCAGAACAGTTTCCGTATGTTGTTCGGCTGGTATCCGATATTCTTGAATCAAACGGCAGTTCTTCCATGGCCTCGGTTTGTGGTGGAACGCTGGCGCTTCTGGACGCGGGCGTGCCGATCATTCGGCCCGTTGCCGGTATCAGCATCGGTCTGGTGAGCGATGGCGGCCACGATATTCTGTTAACGGACATCATCGGTGAGGAAGATCATTTCGGCGATATGGACTTTAAGGTGTCGGGTACGACGGTTGGTATCACCGGCATTCAACTGGACTTGAAGATTCGAGGACTTCGGCGAGACCTGATTGTTAAAGCCTTGGAACAGGCGCGTACGGCCCGCTTGCTTATTCTTGAAAAAATGCTCGCCGCTATTCCCAACCATCGCGATCAGATTTCACCCTACGCTCCGCGGCTGCTTACCATCCGCATCAATCCGGAAAAGATCGGCAAGGTTATTGGCCCCGGCGGCAAAACCATTAAGAAAATTGTCGAAACCACGGGTGCTAAGATTGACATTGAAGACGATGGCACCGTCTTTATTTCGGCCATGGGCATGCAGGCAGCCGAGCGAGCCCGGGAAGAGGTTGAACGCCTCACCGAGGATGTCAAAATCGGCAAGGTTTATACAGGTCGCGTAACGTCAACCAAGGACTTTGGTGCCTTTATTGAGGTTACGCCAGGCGTTGATGGGCTTTGCCACATTAGCGAGCTATCCGACAAGTTCCTCAAGAATGTAAGCGAAGCTGTTCGCGTTGGCGACGAAGTCCGCGTTAAGGTTATTGCGATTGATGACCAGGGTCGAATCAAGTTATCGCGAAAGCAGGCCATGCGCGATGAAGCCGGGGCGCAACCGCAAGGGGAACCAGCTCCGGTAAGCGCTGGTTAATGCTAATAAAACAGGCGGTTTTTCGCCTATAGGAATAATCGCCATTCGGCTATTTTGGGCTTGAATCCACTATCGGACATTGCTAGACTTTAGTGCTGGATGAAGGTTCGGTTGATTTTTTCAGCCGCTCGCCCTTACGCGCATGCACACTTCACTGAGGTTTGCAGAGTGTGTCTTGGGGCCATAGTTGGACAGAATTGACGTGTCTACCGGAGGGGTGGAATTGCTTCCGGTTGGTAACGGCAGTGCGCGGCATCGGTTATCTAAAAAGAGATGCATGCGGTAGTTGTCGGCAAGTCGGTTAACGGGGCAATTGATCACGAATCTGGCTGATTTGGTTGTTCAGCGCTGCTGTGCGATCAGCTTGAATTTCGCAGGTTGCGACATGTATCAGTAGAAGGGGGCCGTTATGCCATCAGCCGTTGTGAAATGGTTTGACTGCAGGAAAGGCTTCGGATTTCTCCTTAATTCTTCTGGCGATGATATCTTTGTCCATTTTTCTGTCATCGTGGGGGATGGCTTTCGACGGCTGCGGGACGGAGACACCGTCGAATATGAAGCCGTGCGCGGTCCAAAGGGTCTATCGGCCGTCCGCGTACTCATGCCAGCGCCGGTGCCGATGGCTGTTCAGGGCGATACGCTCATCGGCGCACCGAAGAGGCCGGTTAATCCTGGCAAGGCAAGACAGAGGCCGCGATCGCGCGTCGCATGAACATCCACTATACCTATATGATGCGCACCAAGCTGGTTGTGCCCGCAGTGCTTGGTCATTGCTGAGAGCTTTTAACCATGGCCACAATCATTCCTGCTGAAGATGAGTCGCCGGATCTTCGTCGTCGGCAACAAGAGGAACGGTCGGCACGCTTGCAACAATTGGCCACTTTGGGAGAGCTTGCAAGTGGTTTGGCCCACGAACTAAAAAATCCGCTTTCAACCATCAAACTCAATCTACAGTTGCTGCTGGAAGACCTTGAAAAACTTCCCGGAGCCCAAAGCAGCATCAATCGTGCACAGTCCGTTCGCAAGGAAGTAGACCGCCTCGTACAGTCCTTAGATGATTTCCTCCGTTTTGCAGGTCGGCTGGAGCTACAGGCCGCCCCGGTAAAACTCAACACGCTGGTATCAGATATTGTTGATTTTTTTATGCCGCAGGCACAGGCGACGCGTGTGCGGGTGCATTGCAGCCTTGCCAGCCAAGACCCTGTCTGCCGAATTGACGTTAATCTCTTTAAACAGGCTTTGCTTAACCTGCTGCTTAATGCGCAGCAGGCCATGCCCGATGGCGGCGATCTCCTGGTGCGAACGCATATCGCCGATGGCTCGGCTTACGTAGATGTTTCCGACACAGGTGCGGGCATCAGTGCCGAAGTAATGCCACATATTTTTCAGGCATGGTTCACTACCAAAAAGCGGGGCACTGGGCTGGGACTCGCCACCACGCGCCGCATTATTGAAGAACATCAAGGACATATTACAGTGAGCAGCGAGTCTGGGCGAGGCACCAATTTCAGGCTTGAGCTTCCACTGGTCACCGGCTGAAATGCGTGTGCTTCACGTTGCTACCGCACGAGCGATACCTTTGGAAGTATGGTGGTGTGGATGGATTTGGAGTGGAGGATACTATAACGCTTGCCAAGGCAACGGCCGTTAATCCGATTACGACTATTGGTTATTCGCGATAGATGCAGCGGCTGGTACAGGTTTCTTCGATAGTGATGGCGCTGAGCATGGGCAGGTTGGCTTTGAGCCGTCGCCATATCCAGCGGGCGAGATTTTCACTGGTTGGGTTTTCCAGCCCAGAGATTTCATTCAGGTAACGATGATCGAGTTGGTCCATCAGCGGAGCAAATGCTGCCTTTATGTCGCCAAAGTCCATAAGCCAACCGGTATGGGGAGACACAGGGCCGCTCACCTCAACAAGGATGCGAAACGAGTGACCATGCAACCGTCCACATTTGTGGTTTGCCGGTGCCATGGGCAGTCTGTGGGCGGCCTCAAAGCGAAATTCCTTCTGCAAGGCAACTGAAAATGAGTTGTCCATGAGTACAATTTAATCCCAATTAATGCCGGTGCGGTTTATTGTTTCTCGGAGGCTACCCGCAACGCCCCCAGCCGATCTCGTGCGTCACGAAAGTCAATGTCCCATTGGGTGAGGCGACTATAAATCTTTTCCGCTTCGGGCAACTCACGAATTTGCTCGAGCGCTCTTGCAAGCCAATAGTGCAGTTCTTTACTGCGGGCATCCCCGGTTTCCGCAAGGTCGTAGCTTTCAATGGCGCGGCGTAGCGTATCCACGGCTTCGCGATACATTTTTTGTTCCAGAAAGCACCGGCCCAGCAGGTGCAAGGCCTCGGCTCGATGGCGTGGATGCGTTTGTGCCTGCTGGAAAGCTTTGATGGCTTCATCGAAACGGCGCGCCCGGTAAAGCCGATAGCCGTATTCGTAAAGCACGCCCATATCAGTGGGGAAGTGCAGCGTACGCTCGTGATATTCCTCAGTTTCAAACTTAAGGCGTTCGGCTTCAACCTTTTGTAAATCTTGTTGAAGTGAATGATCGTCAGGATGAGCTTTGGCTGCTTCGGCGAGCATTCGGACATCGCGACGCAGTTGCTTCATTTTAATTTCACCAATGCTGGCCTTATAACGATATGTCTTTGTGCGCTGATATGCTTCGGTGAGTACGTCTACGGCCTTGTTTTCGTAGTCCGCCTCCTCCATGTCAATAAGTGCCTTGACATACTTGGCAATGTTTTGATGTTCGGTTGGATTCTTTTGGTAGGCTTCACGTGCAGTTTCTATGCTTTTAAGCAAATAATCCTGACTCTTGTTGAGGTTTTCCTGTTGAAGCAGTTTGTTGGTGGTTTCCTTATCTTTAAGTGAGTCCTTAAAGTCCCCACCCGATTCGTACTGACCGGCTTTGAGCGTTTCCTGGGCGGAAAGCTCCTTTATACGTTGATCCAGCTCAGGGTCGCCAGGCATCATTTGAAATGCCAGTTGTATGGCCTCGAGCGCTTTGGCATACTCCTGAAGTGACTCGTACAGGTCGGCCATTTCGAGATATATGCGGGGATGAGGCGCCTTTTGCGTACGATTGGCGTGAATGACCGTCGGGCCAAACCATGTCACGACCTCGCGATATCCCGCGGCTGCGGCCGCCTTAAGCATGGTCAGCATCAGCGTGATGTTGCCAGGGTCTTTTGCGAGGCTCCATTCGGCATTTAGCATCTGATCCTTAGGCGTTTTTCCCTTAAAATAGGACTTAGAACCCAAGAACCCGCCCGCCGGCTTGCCCCCCTTGATTTTACGACGCAGGGAGATGTCGCGCAGGGCTTCGTGTTCGTCCATTTTGAGAGGCTCGCGTGATAACCCCTCAATGTACATGTCAATGGCGTAATCGTAGTTGCCGGTTTCGGCGACCGTTTTAGCCCGATCGAAGTAGGCCTTGCCTTTGCCTGGACCTTCAACCGATACCGTCATCTGCTGTTCGTTTGCCATCAAACCTATACTCTTGTGAAAAAACGACAACGCCAACCCTGCAGCCCACGAAGCCGCGCTGTCAATATACTATACACGATTTTGCGGTGGCGGGGGCTTGAGAATTACCGCCGCAGTTTCGCTTTGCAACTGGTATGGCCAACCTCGTCATTTCCAGTATTTTTAATCACGGCCCTCTGCGGGCAAACGCTCCGCAGAGCCTGAAATATGTTACCATACCATTGCTATTTGTGTCATGGGTGGCGCCTGCTTTCAAAATGACTTTGCAAGAGCGGATGATGAACGGCTTGGGAAAAAAAATATATCTGGAAACCTTCGGCTGCCAAATGAACGTTCTGGATAGCGAACTAATCGAGGGGCAGCTTCGCAGCTTGGGTTTTGATTTTACCACGGACTGCGATGATGCGGACGTGGTGCTCTACAATACTTGCTCGGTTCGCGAGTTGGCCGAAAATAAAGTGCTTTCCCGTCTGGGGCGGCTGAAGATACGCAAACAGACTGATAAAGGCCTGGTGATTGGCGTCATCGGCTGTATGGCCGAGCGTGACGGATTACGAATGCTTAAACGCATGGAGCATATAGACTTGCTCTGCGGGCCTAGCGAACTCGATAAACTTCCGTCGCTACTTAACAACGTATTGCTGACCGGGCGCCAGCAGGCGGCGTTGGCCGGCGATACCGCACGACGATCTAGTACCTTGGCGGCGGCGGAGACCGACGGTTTGGAGTTGCTGGATTTGTCGCGCAGCTTCTCACCTGAAAAGAGCCGCTATCAGGCCTATGTGCGGTTGGTGCGCGGGTGCAACAAGTTTTGTACGTATTGTGTGGTGCCCTACACCCGTGGTCCGGAGGTAAGCCGCGCTCCAGATGCCATTATCAGCGAAGCCCGCAAGCTGGTTGAGGCCGGTGCACTGGAAATTACGCTTCTGGGGCAAACCGTAAATCATTATGCTTATGAAGAATCGGCGGTGAGTGCGCCCGGCGGTCCTGTGAAAAAGGTTACAAGTTTTGCCGATCTGCTGGTGCGTTTGCACGATGCGCTGCCGCAGTTGCCGCGACTGCGATTTCTCACCAGCTATCCAGCCGATTTTGGTCAGGATATTCTCGATGCGATGGCTGCATGCCCTCGAATATGTCGTTATCTACACATTCCGGCCCAATCGGGTAGCAACCGTATTCTCAAATTAATGAATCGCGGGTACACGGTGGAGAGCTACCTGAAGCTGTTGGAAGATGCGCGTGAAACCTTGCCAGGCGTTGCGTTCGCCGGCGATTTTATCGTTGGATTTCCGACTGAAACTGACGCTGACTACGAGCAAACACGGCAACTGCTGCGGGATGCTCGATATAAAAATGCTTTTATATTTAAATACTCACCGCGGCCCGGTACGGTGGCTATACGCCGATTTGCCGATGATGTGCCCGACACAATCAAGCGGCATCGCAACAAGGATCTTCTAATGCTGCAGAACGAAATCAGCCAAGAGCTTAATCGTTCGCTGATTGGTTCCACGGTAGAGGTACTTTGTGAGGGGCCCAGCGGCTGGCGCGGGAGCGAGTCGGTTGTTGCGGGCGCGGCGGTAATTGCTCAGGGCGAGCAGCCGGTGGAGTTGGGATCGAGGTTGGCAGCCGCGATCCGAGGGCAGTGGGAGTCATCAGGTGTAACCTGGAAAGCGCCAAGCGGGGTGCAACTTACGGGACGCACTACGGCCGATCAGATCGTGGTTTTTTCCGGGTCGCCAAGGCTGGAGGGGCAAATGGTTCGTGTACAGGTCCAGGCGGCCCATGGCATGACGATATTTGGATCGCTATCGCCAGCCCAAAGCAATTTCAATGAAGGCATTGATGGCCCAATAAAAAGCGAACTGGTAGCGGCTGTTGTCCGATAGAATGCCTGTTAGTTTCAGGTAAGAACAATAAAATTAATTATCGGACAGCTTACGCAAAAATATTTGCAGCAAGACTTGCTTTTGTTGCGCTCGCTGTTAAACTTTTAATGTCCGAAGACCCGATAGACTCACTAGGAAGAGAGTCACATCTCACATTGCGTCGGTAATCATCGGTTCAGGGAAGAAGCGTCTGAGGGAAACGGGAGACTTCATGGCTTTTGACAGCGACTCCGAATTGCGTTGGTATTTAGACGAAATCCGCAAATCTCCT
>JABEVB010000155.1 GCA_013044165.1 Phycisphaerales bacterium | reverse complement strand
GCACAACGCAAACGCGCACTACCGATGCACAGAATCAAATTACCAGCATCAGCGGCACAGCGGGCACGCCACAGTATGATGCCAACGGCAATATGATTAGCGACCAGAATGGCAACACGCTCAAATATGATGCATGGAATCGGCTTATCTCGGTGACGAATTCGTCCGGGCAGATCATAGCCCAATATTCTTATGACGCACGCGGCTATCGCGTCACGGAAAGCTACCCGCAGGGTGGCAATGGCGTACCAGCCGGCACGGTCAATTATATCTACTACGATTCCAACTGGCAGGCAGTTGAGGTGCGTACCGATGGGACGGGTGCCAGCGACGTGACATCGCAAACGGTATGGTCTGCGGCGTATGTCAATTCGCCGGTGCTGCAGGACAGCTTTGCCGCTGGTGTGATACAGCCCGACTCGCGGATATATTTCCTGCACGATGCGAATTGGAATACGACGGCGGTTGTAACGTACAATGCAACGACGCAGACATGGGGCGTGGCACAACGCTATGTCTATTCGCCCTATGGAAGCATTCTGATTCTCAACAGCGACTTCAGCACGCCACCCAGCGGCACGCAGCCACTGGTGAATAATCTTTATCAAGGCATGACGCTGGATCAGGTGACGGGCCTCTATTACGCCCGCAATCGTAATTATTCGCCGAGCTTGGGTGTTTGGATCAGCCAGGACCCCTTGCAATATATCAACGGTGCCAATACATATCAGATGGAAATGAGCGGCCCGGTGAGGAGTGTGGATCCGTCGGGGTTGGATTGCTGCTCCGCCAAGTTCAAGGCGTATAAATTAGCGGTGGCGGCACAGGCTGCGGCAACGGCGGCGTTGGAAGCGGCCCTCACGGCTTTGCAGACGAGTTCCTACCCAGCGAAGATTCAATCCGACCAAGCGGCGCTGGCCAAGGCGCGGGATATGCAAGCCGCTTCTACTGTGGGCGTGGCTGCCTCGATAATAATTGGTCTCAGGGATTATATGGAGGCCCATGGTACCGCAGAGGTCTCAGTCGAAGGTGCAAGGGCGATCAACGACATCAACGACACACTCGGCAAGTCTATGGAAGCACAGCAGGCGGTGAGTGACGCGCAGGCTGCTCTTGATGAGGCTATGACCGCAGCGGACGCCTTGGATAAGGCATTCCAGAGGGCGGAGGACAACGCGCAAAAAGCAAACGGCGCGGTTGAACTCGCCTACGCTGCGTGGTGGGACTGCATCCGTCTACACCTCTGAGTCTTGGGCTGGAAAGTCGCCGCATTTCTCAATGCGGCGTAGGAAATATGCCGCAGGGCCCGGTCAGAGTTTCATAATTCGGAAGAAAAAACGCTATGGAAATAAGAAAAAACGCTATTCGGGGCCTTGCTCTGGGCGCGGCGATACTGCTCGTAGGAGGACTTTGTTTCTACCGCTTTGGTCGACGGCCCGCAGTACCCATTCTGGAGGTGCATACTCAGCGTATCCCGGTATTTGGCTTGGTGAGGCTCGCCGACGGTGCTGCGGCGGCCGGCGAGATGGTACGGGTCGCCGACTCGCCTTGCCCGCGTAGCGCAGCAGGTAAAGAAATCCGCACGCGAACTAATGGTGACGGTGCCTTCATGTTCGGAACGGGGCTTACGCCCGGGAAGCACGTCCTAGAAATTGCTGGGGAGCCAATACGCGTTTCCATCAAGGCTGGGCAGAGGCCGTATTCCCTACTGTACGTGACTGTTGGTAAAGGCATGGCGAGTACGTTACCCTCCAATGCCCACGGCCTTTCGCACCGCACGGTGATCTGCGGCGTTATCACCCGGCCAGACGGTCGCGCGCCGTACGCGCAGGCCGCAAGCGTGAAAGTCATGATAAATGAGCCACCAGCGAGGTGGAAGGTTCTCAGTCAGCAATCTTTAGTCGGCGGCTCTGGAGCCTTTCTGTTCCAGCGCGGCATGCCGCCGGGGAGATACTGCGTTTTTGCGACCGAAAAGCGAGGAACAAGGACCGTTGTCGTTGCTCGCAGGAACTTCATAGTGCCCTTGTCCGGTGCCGCCGCGACGGTGCTCACCGTGAGGGTCTCCACGGCATCGATCAGCGGCCGCATACTCGACCTCGCGCGGCGGCCTTGCGCTAAGGCCGTATTGATTTTGCTAGACGGGCAAGGGCATCCGCCTCGTTATTACTCCGCAACTGCGGCGAGCGATGGACGTTATGCGATTGAGCATGTCCTGCCTGGACAGTATATCGCGATGGTGGCGTACCGTCCTCGTTCGGGCGATTCCAAAGCGAGAATCGAAGTTGTAGTCGTAAAACGCGGAAAACTCACTAAAAACTTTACAGTTGGTGGGACCAAAACATTTCACCGTGCGATCTCACGATTTTTGGGCTCGAGGATGAAGGCTGATGCGTCGGTGCGAGGTCGCCTTACCGACGCTGCCGGGCGTCCTATCGCGGGCGTAGTAGTCCGCTTAACTGGAGTTCCGCAACCGGGAGGCGGGGCCTACCATACGACCACCGACAGGGGCGGGTACTACCTGCTTAAGCACGTAGTACCCGGGGAGTACATCGCAACAGCCTTGTCGGATTCCGCTGGCCGCGAATCTGTAATGACCGTTGTTGCGGTAAAAAAGGGAGGCGTTGTAGCGAACCTCAGGTTGCGATAGTTTACCGGCTTGGGTCCGCCCTATTAATTTGTACCGGTTGTGCCGGCCCAGGTGCGCCCTGAAAGGCGAATCGGCGGCTGCGCCGGGAGACCCGATCATCGGGGACACGAAAAGGTGACATCCACCGTTTCCGATGCAGCGACGATCCGAATTTGTTGCGAACTACGGCCGCGCGGTATAATTGTGCGTAACGTATTTGAGGCGACTTGCTTGATGGTTGCAACAACTAAAAACTTCCGGGCCAAGCACAAGCATCATCGGAGGACCTCCGCGCGGTTCGCCCGTCGCTCCGTGGCCTCGGCGGCTCTGCGCGCCACCCGATGCCGCAGACCCCAACCCGACAATAACTTCGTGGCTTGGAGCCTTGGTGGTGAAAATCGGAACCTCGACAGCGTTGATCAGAACGGCAACACGCTCAAATACGATGCGTGGAATCGGCTTATCTCGGTGACGAATTCGAGCGGGCAGGTGATTGCGGAATACTCCTACGACGCACGCGGGTATCGCGTGAGTGAAACTTATCCCCTTGGCGGGGCTGGGCTTCCGGTCGGAACGGCCAACTACATCTATTACACATCCAACTGGCAGCCAATTGAAGTACGCACCAATGGCACCGCGAACAGCAACGTAACCTCGCAAACCGTTTGGTCTGCCGCGTATATCAACGCGGCCATTCTCCAAGATACTTATTTGGCAGGAGTAATTCAGCCGGATTCGCGTATCTATTTCCTGCACGATGCCAACTGGAATACGACTGCGGTTGTAACGTACAACGCGACGACACAAACATGGGCCGTAGCGCAGCGGTACGTGTATTCGCCTTATGGCTCGCTGACGGTATTGAATGCTGATTTCAGTGCAACACCGAGCGGCACGCAGCCCGTCAGCGACTATCTGTATCAAGGCATGACGCTGGATGCCGTGACGGGGTTGTATTACGCCCGCAATCGCAATTACAGCCCAAGTCTTGGCGTGTGGATTTCGCAGGACCCGGCTGGCTACATCAATGGGGCCGACAGGTACCAGTTTGTTGAAAGCTCGCCGACCTCAGCTAACGACCCATTTGGGCTTGTGAACTTGGGTGCCCGGCGGATCATGGGCGATACTTTCGCCCTACGGCCCGCACTTGCCAAGGAGTCGCCGGGAGTCGTTCAGAATTTGCAACAGGCCCTGCGAAACTTGGGGCTAGTTACAGCCATCGCCAACCTGCCCGAGGGTGCTGCTAACTTCTGGGAGCTTGTTTCTGATTACGAGGATATAGCGATTTCCGCTGCGGCTCGTGATCCAAACGCAATCATGAACATTACCGCGGAGATAGACAGCTCGCTCGCAAGGTTTTTAGCGTCAAAGCTCTTCGAGCAACTTCAGGATCAGGTGAAGGATCAAATAAAAGATTTGCTCAATGGGTTCGACGGGGCCCTCGCCAAGACCGAAGGCGCTGCGGTGTGGGTGCGCGTGACATATCAGCAATACGAGTCGGAAAATGTTCTTAGCTTCTCTTTCTATCCCTTTTACCTACACTGCAAAAAGCCAGAGTGGGTTGCCCACCATCAGTGGGTTAAAGTGCCGTACGCTTGGCCATCATCCGGTGGAGTCTCGAGCTATTCCATTGATCAAAGCAAAATCATTGCGTATATCTTGCCGTGGGCGTACGGGTACGCCAACCACCTGATTCTCTCCGGGGGGAACTGACAGTGCTGACCCGGAATTGCTTGGTGGCGTTTTGTGTTTTTGCGTCTGGGGTCGGTCTGGTGAACGGCCTTGGTGTACAGGAAGATGCACCTGCCCCGCAGGCCGCCAACTCGCAAAACGTCGCGCCCGTAGTACCGATCCCATTCATGCCGCAGTCGACCGCCGCAGGTTATATGAAATGGGCGACCGGTCGCTCAGTTAGCTGGATTGCTGACCGCGTGCGTTCGTGGCGGCGTCGCGAGCGGATTTGGGCACACCGTGCGGAACGTTCCTCGGACGCCGTGAGGACTGGCTCGCAGGCGGAATCCCCGGCCCAAGTGGCGAAAATCAAAAACAAGCTAGCAGCCTGCAAAACGGCCGTCACACAATGGGAAAGCGCGCTGCGCTTTTTTCAACACGCTGATCGCAAAACGCTCACCACACCCACTCTGCTCCGCGTCAGCCTCGCTTTTCTACGAAATGGCGGCATTTATGGCCCACCTGCAGTGCACCTTAGTTACACGTACGCCTCGCTACGTCCTTTGGCGATGGACACACTGGGTTTGATGCTTTTCCAGCACGGCCGCCCGTTTGCAACAGCTCCTTTGAAAGGCAAACAAGACGCCATGCCGCGGAGATCGCGACCCGGCAAAGCTGGGACTCCAGCACCCCCCATCTCCCCGCCGCCCCCACCGTTGGCTTTTCTCACTGGGCCGTATTTGCACCTTGTGTGGTCCACGGTTGTTCCAAATTTGCCACCAGCTTCGGTGAAGGTTCTCCCCACAGTGAGGAGATTTGCGGGTATGCAACCAAAGGATAAGCGATTGGTAGATTTTATAAAACGGCGGGTGGGTAGGTACGTATGGGTAGCCGTCACTGAAAACGGCAAAGTTGTGAGCAACAAGCTGCGGGCGTTTGTGGACGAAACCAAGTAGCCTTTCGGGGGTTTATGTCAGGGCAATCTCATCTGGATCAAGCGAGCAATGTCTTGAGCGGACGCGGGAGATTTCGAATACAAATCTTGCGTTTGCGTCGCAGCCTTAAAGCGGCCCAAGTGCGCCCTGAAAGGCGAATCGGCGGCTGCGCCGGGAGACCCGATCATCGGCGCTCTGCCGCGGAGGCCTGTCCCGATCGGTGCCGGGAGATTTTGGCATCTATGCGTCAACAAGGCAGGTTAATGGCGTTCTCGGATGTCACCTATTCTTATCGGCGGCGGGTACAAGCCAGTGCCAGGGCAACGCGTAGAGATTTTCGCCCAGAGGCCGGCCTTCTCCGGCATGCAAGACCACGCCGTTACAGAATCTGGCGCTTCTGCCCACGCCACTGCGGAATGCCAAAATGCCGCGTGCGTCCTCCAGGGTGGCCTGACGAGAGGTTTTTATTTCAAGGGCGACTAGTTTGCCCTGTTGCTCGAGAATAAAGTCCACCTCTTTACCTGAACGGTCTCGCCAATAGTACAACCGGCGATTGGCTTGATCCAAAGTCCGCCATGTTTGAAGGCTCTGAAAAATAGTTTGCTCCAGCCAATAGCCCTGATCCATACGCGACTCCAGAGCCTCGGTAGATCTGATTCCAGCGAGCCACGCACCCAGGCCGCAATCATTCCAGAACAGCTTTTTGGCTTTGATCAGGCTGGTGGCGGGGTTGGTCGCATAGGTCGAAAGTCGGGTAATCAGGTATCCGGTTTCCAGTAAGTTAAGATAGCGATGGCAGGTGGGTTGAGACAGGGCTGCATCGCGAGCCAGTTCAGACTGGTTTAGCAGCCGAGCGCTGCGCTGCGCCGCCAGGGCCATCAATCGGCGAAAATCAGGCAGGCTGGCCACGTCGCTTAGCTGCCGTAAATCTCGTTCAAGATAGCTCTGGCTGTACCCGCTGAACCAGATATCGCGTGCCTGATCAGAATCCAACTGCAACACCGGCGCGTAGCCGCCGCGCAACAACCAAGCGAGCCAGTCACCATTTTCGGTGGGCCAGCGCCGATAGTCAAAATTGTTTTCAAATAGAGAATCGAGCGGCGTAAGTTTTTGGGGGTTCCGTAGCCACTCTCTTGGGCAAAATGGCGGCAAATCCAGATAAGCCGCCCGGCCGGCCAGAGATTCTGATACCAGCCCCAGCAAAGAAAGGTTGGCGGAGCCTGTCAGCATGAAATCGCCGGCGTTGCGTTTGCGATCTACCTGTCTTTTTACGGCCAACAGCAGCTTGGGCACGCGCTGAACTTCATCGAGCGTAACCGGTGGGTGCGTACAGAGCGAATCGGGGTCCCACTCCGCCTGATCGAGCAGCGATATTTCATCGAGTGTGAAATACGGACGATCCGCACGAATGTTGCGTACAAGTGTGGTCTTGCCCGTTTGTCGCGCGCCGGTTATCACGGCCACGGGAAGCACCTTCAAAACGGCTTGCAATTGCGCCGTAAGCCATCGTGTAATTACAGTATTCATAACATGAATATAATCTATTCATAGCGTAAATACAATTGATTCACCATAGGGCGGGTATCAAACAATGAGGTGCGCCACCGCGCATGCACGGGAACCGGGGCGCCTTATATCGCAGCGCGGCCTGTATTCCGCCGAGGCCGTGCTTGTAAAATGGGGAAATATTTATTGCGAGCGGGTGGGTCGAACCGTATATTGCGGTCGTCACACCCGGCAACATGAGCGTGCCGGATCGCTGGGGTTTTTGATGGCTCCCGATGCTCGGTTGATGGCTCTCGCAAGATGCTCTTTAGCGCAGGTGTGGCTGCTGTGACCGCTGCCAGGGGCGCTATACAATATTCAGGCCTGTGTTTTTGAATAAGCTTTGCCGCTTCGTGGTAAAATACGGTTGATTGGTTGCGGCCACTTCATTTGGTTTGCGAGTGGGGAGCGGAATGTTTTTGGGGTCTCGTTATGCGACACTGGCTTGGAATGATGCTGCTGGCGGTGGTTGTATGGGCAGGGGGCTGCAGTCAACAGCCGCGGGCGGTAGCGCCGCTTGGCCATGGCTGGACGCCGCTAGGGCCGGGGATGCGAGCTGCGCTGGCATACCTGGCCAAGGGGCACAGCGACAAAACAAAGCTGGCATTTCTGGCGAATTTTAAGGGGCTGGCAAGCCCGGTGGCCAAATTCAACACCTACATGGACGCATCGCAGGGCAAACTGCTGGGGCAATTAAAGGCTTGGGCCAGTCGGCATCACATAAGCCTGACGCTCAAGCCGGGGCCGGGGCCATTGGCTGCGGCCGAACGCAGTCAAGAAAGTGCCGATGGCGATGTGCTGCTGCATGGCGATTCTGCGGTTTTTCAGCACTTTTATCTTATTTATATGTATCTGGATTTTGACTATACGGTGCAAATTGATGCTGTGCTGCTGCGGCAAATTCGCGCTCCGGGGCATCCAGAGCTTGCCGCGTACCTGCTGGCGGCCAAAAAAGTTAATGCCCATTGCCTGGAAATGATCCGGCATTTATTGAAGCAGTACCGATGGGGCGGCGCGGCGTAGCCGCGAGAGCAGGAGAGAGTAGAGCAGGAGAGAGTAGAGCAGGAGAGAGTAGAGCAGGAGAGAGTAGAGCAGGAGAGAG
>JABEVB010000154.1 GCA_013044165.1 Phycisphaerales bacterium | reverse complement strand
TATCGGCTTGGGAATGTGCATCGGATTGATGCCGTCGCGTTTTAGGTCCTCCCTGGCGGCCGGCAGGGCCAGTGTGCCAGCGGGTGGCTGGTACCAGCCGGGGTCGGCGTAAGATTGCAAGCTGTCGCGTACTTTAAGTACGGTAAACATGCCGCCCATGGTGATATCGCCATAAGGGCCGCGGGGCAGGGCCATGCCGGCGGTGTTGGGGATGGTTCCCATATCCATGCCGCCGGCCATACCGGTGGCTCCCATGGTCATGTAGCCGGGCAGCACGCTGCGGATTTTATTGCCCATGTCGCCGGATTGCACCCCGATCATATTGGGTACGTTGTGGCCCATCTGATTCATAACATGATGAGTCATGTGGCAGTGCATAGCCCAGTCGCCGGGGTTGCCGGCGACAAACTCGACGGTGCGCGTGGTACCTACCGGCACGAGCACGGTTGTTGCCGGTTGGCAAGCGGAAGGAGGATATTCGCCGCCATCGGAGGCGACAATATTGAAGGAATAGTTATGCAGATGAATCGGGTGATGGTCCATAGGTCCAAGGTTGCCCAAGCGAATGCGCACCTTTTGGTTGGTTTTAACCACCAGCGGATGCGTGGATGGAAAGCTCTTGGCGTTCATGGTGAAGAGATTAAAGTCGGTCATTTCAAGCGGGTTGGGGCGGTCGGCACCGGGGTCAACCCGCCATTCATGGAGCATAATGGCGAAATCGCGGTCTACCTTGCGGCTGCCGGAGCGTGGATGAATAACAAACAGACCGGTCATGCCCAACGCGATCTGGGTCATTTCATCGTGATGGGAGTGGTACATTTTGGTGCCGGACTCCACGAGCGTGAACTCATATTTATAAGTTTCACCCGGTGGAATGGGTTTTTGTGTAAGGCCGCCGACGCCGTCCATGCCGCTGGGCACGTAGAGGCCGTGCCAATGCACGGTGGTAGGCGCGGCGATGCGATTGGTGACATAAATGCGCACGCGCTCGCCCTCAACCGCTTCAATGACCGGATGAATCATACCGTTGTATCCCCAGCACAGAGCTTTAACACCGGGGCAGAACTCATTCCATACTTCCATGGCCACCATGTGAAATACTTTAACGCCATCCACAATGGTAAAGGGGAGCGTGCCGGTGTTGGGGGCTTCCACAGGCATGTAGTCTTTGCCGGGCAGGCCGGGTGGCAGCGGTTTGGCGTAGAGTGCACGGCGCTTGGCTGCGTCGGCGGCAACCGCAGTAGCCTGCGGCGGAGCACCTGCCAAAACCTCGGCTGAAGGCGAGGCGATTGCTCCGCCGGCGGCCAGCAGACCGCTGGAAATAAGCAGATTTCTCCGGCTGATCATATAAAACTCCTGTTAAAGCTGTGTTTAAAATTATTTGACTTTCATCCTTGCGGAGGTCTGCCGCCGTGGCGCCACCGGGCCGATGGCCGGGAATCTGCCGCCGAGGTCCTCACGCAACCGTTGGCGGGCCACCCAGTACTGCCGCAGCGATTGAACGTAGTGCTCTTTGGCGCGAATCTCGGCCTGTCGTGCTGCGAGCCAGGCAAAGACGCTCACATACATGCCGTAAAAAGCACTGCGCTGTTCTGTGACGATGCGGTGTCGCAGGGGCAGCAGCACGTTGTTGTAAAAGTTTGCCTGTTGTCGGGCGGCGGCGAGGCGAATCCAATCTTCGCGCACGGTGGCCCGCAGGTTGACTGCGGTGGCTTTATAGCGATGGGCTGCGGCCATATATTCGGCGGCGGCGCGAGCTACGGCGGGCTGCCCCTGATTGAAAATGGGCAGTGGAATAGAAAACTCCGGTCCGAGCGTACTTTTAACGTCAGGGTCGCGCACATACGCCAGCCCAAACGACGCCCCCGGAAATAGCCAGCCGACATGAGCCATGTTGAGTTGCTGCTTTAGCGCCAGCATCTTCTGCTTTTGAGCGGCCAAGGCGAGGCTGTTTTTAACGGCCAGCGATTCTATATTCGCCTGTGTTAAATCGCGGCTGGGCATCGGTGGCAGCGTGGCTGGTATGCGATAATTAAGCGATTGGCCCCAAAGTCCCATGAGCGAGCCAAGCTTTTCATGCGATTCCAGCGCGGCGGCGTGCGCGGCGGCGGCTTTGAGCTTGCTGGTTTCGTAAAAATCCAGCGGCAAGTCATAGGCGAGTTCGGACGTGTTGCCCGCCTGACGCAAATGCCTCGCCGCATCAGCGCCGGCGGCGTTTACCTCGACAATGTGCTGCTGCATGGCCGCGAGTTCGAGATCCGCCTGATAGCGGTAATATTGGCGGCGAACTTTGCTGGCGAGCGTTAAAACATCATTTGTGACGGTGGCTTGGGCCGAGCGAAAGTTGGCCTGCGCCATGTGTTTGCGCGCGGGCAACAGCAGCAAATCAAGGAAGGTCTGATCTATGCTGGCATTAACCGCGTGATACGGTCTGGCCGGAAATCGCATCTGAAACGAAAGGACTGGATTGCTAAGCAGGCCGGCAGAGACGAGGTCCGCCTCTGATACGCCGAGTTGCTCGTAATCGGCCTGCAGCGACTGGTTGTTAATTAGCGCAATTTCAACCGCCGCATCCACTGTTAAAGGCTGCTTGAGCAGCGCTCGGGTGCGTTGCGCAATTTGCCCCGCGGCCTTGGAGCCATCATTCCATATGACCGTTTCGCCGAGGCGGGACTGAACCAGAGCGCCCACATGACTAAACCCCGCTTGTGGATGCACCGTAGCGCAGCCGCCAATGCCAGCGGCAAGCATAGCGCCCGCGATAAGGCGGCTGATGGGAAGCGATTTATTCAAGCGCACCGCCTGTCGCGAGTGTCGCAACCAAGAAATTCGATTGATCATTACTGGCCTCCATTGGGTTGCATATTCATGCCGGGCATATTCATGGCCTTGGTTTTCATGGCCGGCGTGGCAGGAGCCGGTGCGTGCCCGGTAGTGTTGGAGCCAGGAATATGTCGGCCGAGCAGCAGCGGCGGTGGCGCAATTTCGCGGGCTGCCTGGGTTACGCTCAGAATGGAGCCGGTGCTAATGGCCGGCCCGGCGGGTGCGCTTGCATTGGCCGGATCGGCCAATGCCGCGCCCGGGCCTGCTGCCATGGGACGGTGCTGTGCGCAACCGGCACACATCGCAGGCACTGCGAGTAAAAGTAAAGCACGTATTTTCATAAATCTCCTGGCGCAATAGTTGCACAATTCCATGGCGTTAATCACGCCGGGCGGCACCGAGTGCTGACCGCTCAACGCATTTTAACAGGCGATAAGAGAATGGTATTAAATGACCAGCGCGCAATGCTGACGCAGCAGCGAGCAATCGCCTCTGGCCAAACCGACCAACAGAGAGCATGCAACGCCAAGCTTCGGCGGTGCAAGCTTGTAGAGGTATTGGGCTGCGATTAAGTGAGTGAGCGCGGCAAATGGGCCGGGTAGAACGGTGGTTGAAACTGCGTCCGTCTTCACGCGATGGGCTTGATGCAGGCAGTAACCGCGCGAACCATGCCCGTTGGTATGGCAGCCTGACTTGGATTGCATGGGCTGGCTTTGGCGGTGTTGGCAGCAGGAACATGACGCCGATCCTGTGCTGCCGGTGCAGTGGCTGCAGCACGTATCGCCTGGACTCTCGGCATGCATTGCGGCGTTGGAACATCCGCAGCGAGCTGTGCTGCCCGCCATGGAAATAGCCAGCAGCAACACCATGCAATATCGAGCCATCGCAAACATACGGTGAGCATATCTGTTTACCGATGGGCGTGTCAAACAAGAGAAGCGCCTCACGAGCTTTAGCGCCTGCCAATTTTTCTGGAGGACGAAGGATTTTCCTGGGAGCGCGGCTGTCCTCAGCCGCCTTTGGTCCTTCGCGACACTATTTCGGATTCGAGTTTACGCCCCGAAGAGCGCATTCAGGCCGCCGCCACGAAAATTGGCAGACCCCGAGCTTTACGTGGTGCGCGTGATCGCGATCAATGGCTCGCTGCGTGTGAAATCATGGCGATGGCGTCTGCGGCGTGCCGGGTTCTTTCGACCTGCTGTACGTGCTGCCACGGGATGTGTTGTAGGGGCAGTTGCGGCAGCCGCTGCCACAGCAGGCGTTGCGTGCCAAAAGGTAGTCGCGCGACATCGCTCCGTTTTCGTCCTGCATGCGGCTAAGTGCTCGTTTGCAGCTTGGGCACCCATCGCCAGGCGAGGCATCGCACAGAGCCAAACATTGCGGGCAGAACATAAACATTTACCGAGTTTAACGGCAGTGGCATGGCAACGCGAGATGCCGCGGTGATGTTGGCGGGCGTGGTGGTGCATGGCTTTTAAGAGCCTGTTTGAAAACTCCGGCGGGATCGTCTTGCGGCCCAGGGCGGCCGTCTGCTGCGTTCTCGCTCCTCGCCATATTTTCGAATATGCCTCGG
>JABEVB010000023.1 GCA_013044165.1 Phycisphaerales bacterium | reverse complement strand
GGGCAAGCAACTGCATATTCGAACTCCCATACACTCTGCCATGCGTGCGATGTGCCGTTGCGACGAGGTGAGGCGCGAACATGTTCTATCACCTCGTCGTGTCGGCAAGGTTGGGGGCAAAAATGTGCGGCAGCCGGTCGAAAAAGTCCTGCCAATGGCGGCGATGTTGCGGCGTCCAGAACACCTCGGCGGCTGCACAAAGCCGCGGGAACGTGCGTTCCTGGACAACCTGCATGTTGGGCACCCACTCGGTCCAAAGGCAGGCTTGCGATCCCATGAGTAGATGGCGATTGGCGCCGGCCAGGCCATCGTCTGCGGGGTTAAACGCATAGACCTTTTGGGGAGGCGTCTTTCCAATGGAATAATCAAAATACATATGCGTGGTGGGGGATCGCACGCACAGAGCGTTTTCCTGTATGGCCCGCTCAATGACCTGTGGCTGCGAATGCCAGGCCATGATGGCGGCTCCGCGTGGTAAATCGTAGAGAATTTCATCCCAGCCAATCATGAGTTTGCCGTGCGCCCGAACAATTTGGTTCATGCGGTGCTCAAAATAGGCCTGCAGACCCGGCATGGTTTTGATGTGATGACGTTTGGCCAAAGCCAAGCATTTGGGGCAATGCCGCCAGGAGTAAAACTTAACTTCATCGCCGCCGGTGTGAATGTACTGGCCGGGAAACAAGGCGGCGAGCGTGCCAATAACCCGGTCGGCAAATTCATAGATGCGCTTCTCGCCTACGCACAAGCATGGGTCGTGGGACGACCAGATGGCAGAGGTAGAAACGGGGATGGGTTGGCCGCTGCAGCTTAGTGCAGGATAGGCAGCAATGGCGGAACCTGTGTGGCCCGGCATATCAATTTCAGGCACAATGGTAATATGCCTCGCGGCGGCAAAGGCGATGACATCCTCAACTTCTTCGTGGGTATAAAACCCACCGTATTGACCATGGCTGTTGTAATGATGGCTCAGGTTGGCCGCAAAGTTAAAGCCAATGGAGCTTCGCCACGCGCCAACGCTGATGAGCTTGGGGTAGCCTTCAATCGGAATTCGCCAGCCTTGGTGATCGCTTAAATGCCAGTGAAAGCGGTTGAGTTTAAAAAGAGCCATAGCCGCAAGGAGGCGTTTAACTTCGGCGGCGTCAAAAAAATGACGGCTCACGTCGAGCATGTAACCGCGCCAATGCAGCCGCGGGTAATCTTCAATGGCGACATTCGGCAAATGCCAGCGGCCATCGGATTGGCGGGTGGCAAGTTGCAGCAGGGTCATAAGGCCGTTGAACAGGCCATGGTATGCCGGGGCGGTGATGACCACGCCGCCGGTGCCGCAGGCGAGGGAGTACGCTTCAATTCGCTGCCAAGGGTGTTCAGCGCCGGCAAAGTCAGGGGGCAGATGGGTGCGAAGTTCGAGCGTAATAGTAGTGGACGACGGGTGTGCGGTCGAAGGAGCAAGGTGCATGGGAAGTTGCCAGCGACGCGAGGCATAGCCGGCAAAGACATCATAAAGACGTTGCAAATCAAACGGGGCAAGCCCGCGGCCGACAATTGACAATGCTCCGCCTAGCGGTATTTGCGCCTGGGAGCGTACAAGGAGTTTGACGGGAAGAGGATTTACCGGCAACAAACTGGTAGCGGTTGCAGGATGCGTTTGAGTGTTGATGGCCTCGGGTACGATGGCTTGTGTCACGAAATTAAGCTCCAAATGGCGGGATGCGCTGTAAGGTAAAACGCCTCAAAAGGCCTTTTATTTCACGGGCGTGGCCATTATGAGAGGCTGTGGATTCTGCGTTTACCCCGGAATTATGAGCAATTTGTTAAATTGCGAATTGGGTGAAATAAGCTTCGGAGGTGTGCGTTATGCCGTTGTATGCCGGCTTTTATGGGCGTTGGCTATAACGAGTCCACCACCCCCGAAGCGGCGTCCGGCGTTGCATCCCAACGTATGCGTGCCTTTCTTAACCGTTTGGTTGCGCGTCGGACGCTGCGTTTTTTATCACTACCTGACCCAGAGTGCAACTGCCAAGGGGGAACTTGGCGTGTGCCAGCAAGATTCGGTTGTGTGGGCCATTGAGAGTGCAGCTACCTCGGTGGCAGGCGAGGGGGACTCCGCCGCCCCGATACATTTTTCCTGAGATTGGTGATGCAGTGCTACTTAGCCGCCGAGTTACAATGAAATAATAGTTGAGCATCGGCGGATTTGCGGTACACTTCACCGAAACAAGAAGGCTGGCAACGGACTGCCAGGCCCGCGCCGCATCGGGGTAAGTTGATGCTGCGGGCTGTCATGTGGGAATGCCGCTTGGGTATGCCGTCGCGGCACAAGCGGCCATAAAAAGGTGGTTTGTTTTGGCGGTTAATATTCCAGCATCGGTGCCAACGGCTGCGGGACGTGAGACGCCTGTAAGGCAAACCTATCGCGGCCCATTTGCTATCATGACCATTCTTTTTTTTATGTGGGGCTTTTTAACTGTTTGGAATGACATCCTTATTCCACGCTTTAAGGAGGCATTTACCCTTAATTACTTCCAGGCGATGCTGATTCAGTTAGCCTTTTTTGGCGCGTATACAATTGGCTCTCTGGCGTATTACCTCATTTCGATCGTGTGGGGTGATCCGATTAACCGAATTGGCTACAAGAACGGTGTGATCATTGGCTTGCTGCTTGCCGCTGTCGGCACGGCTCTTTTTTATCCGGCGGCGGTGATCCTGTCCTATCCGTTTTTTCTGATGGCACTGTTCATTGTGGGCATCGGCTTTGCGATGCTGCAGATTGCCGCCAACCCGTACGTTACGATACTCGGACCGGAGCAAACCGCTTCCAGCCGACTGAATCTTTCGCAGGCGTTTAATTCGTTTGGCACCACGATCGGCCCGGTGATTGCAGGGTGGCTGATCTTCAGTGTGTTCAACAAGGCGGGCACGTCGGGTGCCGACTCGGTAAAAATACCGTATTTGTGCGTGGCGGGCGTGTTTCTACTTTTGGCGGTGGCTTTTACGTTCGCGCACCTTCCGAATTTTAAGAATGTTGATCACTTGCCGCGCGGTGCCGGTGCGATCCGACACCCGCATATGGCGTTGGGCATGGTTGCAATATTCTTTTATGTTGGTGGAGAGGTGACCGTTGGCAGTTCTCTTATCAATTACCTCGGATCGCCGGCAATGGGAGCCATGGCCCACAAAGTTGCCGCCAAGTATCTGGCCTTTTATTGGGGCGGGCTGATGATCGGGCGATTTATGGGCGCCTTTGCGCTTAGCGACATGCGCCGATGGTTACGGCATACAATCGTCGCGCTGCTGCCGGTGGCGGCCTTCGTTGTGGTGTGGATGCTCTCCGGCAGAGCCAATGCTCTGCACTATGGGGTGATGCTGGGCATTATGCTGGTAGCGTTTTTTCTTGGCGAATCGAGCCCGCATCGCATGCTGGTGCTGTTCAGCGCCATCATTATCGGCTTACTGCTGACGGGCATTTTTTCTTCCGGCACGGTGGCGGTATGGGCTGTGCTGGGTATAGGCCTGTTTGATTCTGTGATGTGGTCCAACATTTTCTCACTGGCCATTGAAGGACTGGGAGCTTTCAAAAGTCAGGCTGCTTCGCTTTTGATGATGTCGGTTGTTGGCGGTGCTTTGCTGCCACCTCTGCAGGGATTTATGGCCGATCGCATAGGAATACAGGCGTCGCTGGTGGTGCCGATCATATCGTATGTTTATATAGCCTTTTATGGCCTGTATGGTTACCGCGCCGGTCGCAAAGAGACGGCCACATGACGTCGCTTTCAAGCGACTGTGCGTGGCAATGATTTTGAGTGCTTTATAAAAAACCTCGGTGCAGCCGACAGACGGCTGATCGCGTTATCATCGGAGAATGATAGCCACAGGCCGGCGAAAATGGCTCAAAAGGTTTGCGCTTTTATGTCACAAGATTGCGGCCTTGAGCGTCGGCCGAAAAAAGATGCACTCTTTGCATGTTGACGTAAAAGGTCGCGGCGCTCCGCGGGGGCAATGTTTGATAGTCGTGCGCATCGGCGCGGCATATAAGGTGTGGATGTTCATGCAGATCGAAGTGGATGTCTACCTTATCGCCGAGTGGCTCGACCACGCTGATGCGGGCCTGCAGGGCGTTGTCTGTGCCGGCGAAGCGGCCTTCATTTTTGAGCGATAGTGCCTCGGGACGAATGCCGAGCATCAGTTCTCGCTCGGAGGAGCCACTGCACGCGGCGAGCAGACGCGGCGGCAGGAGCAATTGCGCGCCGGCAGTGGCAAAGTACCCGCCATCTATTCGTTGGCCGCGTAAAAAGTTCATGGGCGGCGTACCCACAAACGATGCAACGAAGCGATTCGCCGGCTGTTCGTAAACCTGCAGCGGAGGGGCGCATTGCTGAATAAGGCCATCCTTCATGACAACGATGCGATCGCCGAGGGTCATGGCTTCTTCCTGATCGTGGGTGACGTAAAGGGTGGTGGTGTTGAGCCGCAGATGAAGCTTTTTGATTTCGGCGCGTGTTTCAAGTCGCAATTTGGCATCGAGGTTTGACAGAGGTTCATCAAATAAAAAGGCTTTGGGGTTACGGACGATGGCCCGGCCCACGGCCACGCGCTGGCGCTGGCCGCCCGAGAGGGCTTTGGGCCGCCGGTGTAGATAGTCACCGAGTCCCAGGATGTTGGCGGCTTCCATCACGCGCTGGTGAATTTGTGCTTTGCTAAGGCCGAGTTCGCGCCGGCGAAGCTGCAGGCCAAAGGCCATATTTTTGTATACGGTCATGTGCGGGTACAAGGCATAGTTTTGAAACACCATGGCAATGTCGCGGTCTTTGGGTGGTAGATGATTGACAATGCGGCCATCAATGGCGAGGCTGCCTTCCGAGATTTCTTCCAGGCCGGCCACCATACGCAGGGTGGTGGTTTTGCCGCAGCCCGACGGGCCGACCAGCACCACAAACTCGCGGTCTTTAATAGCCAGCGAAATGCGATCTACCGCGCGCACGCCGTCGGCGTATATTTTGGAGACTTCGACCAGATCAACCGTCGCCATCGAGAATTCCAAGAACCGCGGGCCAAAACCCACCAGCCCAGCCTCCAAAGGTGGCTTTAGACTACGCCAGCCACGCCCCCAACCGCAGGCCCACCGACAAGTATTGAGTTTACCATGCCGTAATTGCATCGTGCCAGTGGGTTGACGGCCCGGGCAAGGCCAGTTGCAGCGGCACACTTCGTAAGGGGTTGTCTGCGGTTTGCGTTGGCCGTGTCGGGTGGCTATAGTCATTGGTGTTGGCGAGCTGGGTGGATTCGCTACCAAACTTGCCGAGTTTTCATGGGACGCGTTTTAATGCTCACGCGGATTTTTAGCATTTTGTGGTTTGCGGTATATGCGGCCGCAGTGCCGCAGTTGACCGGCGCTGACGCGGTATGTAAAGGTGCGGGTTGCACTGGCGCGCCGCGCTGCTGTCCCATGGTGCAGATGCAACGTTCCTGCTGCCCTTGTTCGACCGGCACACAGATAGGCGAGATGCAATCATGCCGGTTGCCGGGGCAGTGCCCTTGTATGGCATCCAATCATAGCACGGCGCGATCGCTCCTGCTGCTGGCTGCGGGCAAGATAGAATTGGACTTTTCATCGGTGACGGTGCCTGTTGGGATTGTCTCGTTGCCGGTGACATCTCTTACCACGGCACGGAGCGTTGCTATTGATCACGCCCGTCAACCGCAGCCTGTCCTGCGCCAGAAGTGCGCGCTGATTATCTGAGAAATTCATCTCCTTCGCTTAAGCGCCATGTTAAACGAGCTTACTGCGCTTGTTAAACAGATGCTGGCGCACTGTGTCTCGGCTTAGAGCCGACACCTCCGAAGCGTTGAATTTTTCAGGAATTAGCGATGAAACTGCACAATATCGTATGGCTCATAATCGTATTGGTTGCGATAAGTATTGCACTCCTGGCCGGTGTGGTGGCGCACAGGCCCTTGGAACGCTGGCTGGGATTTAAGACCGGGCAGAAAGCTGCGCCGAATGTCTTAGCCGCTGCCGCGGCTGGCTCGCAAGCGGCAAATGCACCGGCCCGGCATCGGCCGGCGAAGCGGCGGATTTTATATTATTGGGATCCGATGCTTGGTCCGTCGTCCATACGATCGAAACCGGGCATCAGTGCTATGGGAATGCAACTCGTTCCGGTTTATGCCGGCACCACACCCGGCGCCGGCGGCATCGGAATTGATCCGGCCATGGTGCAGGATATGGGTATTCGCACGCGACTGGTGCATGTTGGTTTGCTTAAACACACTATTCGCACCGTCGGCTATGTGCGTGCGGCGGCCCCGGATGTATATGCCGAGACGCTGAAAGTCGGCGGCTATCTTGAATCACTCGCCGCGACGACGGTCGGTACGGTCATTGGCAAGGGTGACAAACTCTTTACGCTCTACAGCCCCAAGCTGCTTGCCGCCGAGGAGGAACTTATCGCCGCCGAAGGGTCGGTGGCTATTGCCAAGCGTGCCAAGGATAGCGCCATGCTGCGCTCGGCGCAGACAGTTGCGGCTTCGGTGCGCCGGCGGCTGATGCTATGGGATGTAAGCGCCGGTCAAATTGACCAAATCATCAAGACAGGAAAACCGATTCATGATGTGACCTTTTATAGCCCGGCCGATGGCGTGCTGATGCAGGTAAACGTTACGCAGCGTTCGCCGGTGAGTGCAGGTCAAACGCTTTTGACCATTGCCAATCTTTCGACCGTATGGCTGGATGCCCGCGTTTATGCAAGCCAACTGCCATGGATCGCCATGAATGAGCTGGTGACGGCTCATATTGCCAGCTCGGGCGGAAAGGCTATTACTGGAAAAATATTCTATATCTCTCCTACCACAAATGGGGCCGATCAAACGACCACGGTTCGGATAGCGCTATCTAATGTCGGCAACCTGTTCAGGCCCGGCATGTACGCGACGGTGCGCATTTCGGGTCAACCGCTGAAGGACGCGGTGATTGTGCCGCGTGAAGCCGTGATTGACACCGGGCCGCGGCAGGTTGCGTTTATTGAAACTACACCGCACCACTTTGCGCTGCGGCGTGTGCAAATGGGCCTGCGTGGCGATGACGGCCTTGTGCAGATACTTTCCGGCCTTAAGCCAGGTGAGAGAGTGGTGACCAGCGGCGAATTTTTAGTGGATGTTGAAACGCGGCTGCGCGAGGCGGCGGCCAAGTTCGCGCTTCAGCGAGGAACGGCCCCGGCGGAGGCTTCCAGGTGATAGAGAAGATTATCGCATTTTCCGTCCGTAATCGCATTTTGGTGCTGGTGCTTACCGTGCTGCTGATGGTGGTTGCCGCATGGTGCGCATTTCACAGCAGCATAGATGCCGTGCCTGATTTATCGGATGTTGAAGTGATTGTTTCAACGTCGTATCCGGGGCAATCACCGGACGTAGTTGAAAAACAGGTTACCTATCCGCTGGAGACGCAATTGTTGCACGTGCCGAACGTGCGAGCGGTTCGCGGCATGAGCGGGTTTGAGCTTTCGCTGGTGACCGTGGTATTTAAGGATGGTACCGACCTGTATTGGGCGCGAAGCCGCGTGCTCGAGTACCTTAATTCCGTGCAGGGGCTTTTGCCCAAGGGTGTAACGCCGCAGTTGGGGCCGGATGCCACCGGCGTGGGATGGGCGTATCAGTACGTGCTGTTTCCGGGGTGGTATTGTACGCATCATCCAGGCGGGATATGGCATGATGTGGCACGAGGCAAATGGTACGCGCGCCGCAGTGAAGCGCCGCTTTCGCGGCGTAGTGTGCTTGTAAGAGTGCGGGCGTTTTCACATGCGGGCGTTTCGCCGCTTTCGGGAAAGCCGCTGGTGCCGGCCAACATAGACCTATCAGGTTTGCGTTCGCTGCAGGATTGGTTTGTGCGGTATCAGCTTGAGGCGGTGCATGGCGTTTCGGAAGTGGCTCCGGTGGGTGGGTTTGTGAAGACCTATCAGATCGTGGTGCATCCCGAAAAGCTGCGGGCTTACCACATCACGCTTGATCAAATTGCCGAGGCCGTGCGCAACAGCAACAACGATATCGGCGGCTCGGTGGTGGATATCAGCGAAAATCAGTACATCATTCGCAGCCGGGGATATCTTAAAACTATTAAGCAGTTTCGTAAGATTCCGCTGGGGTTGGGCCGGGACGGCACGCCGATTTATCTCTCACAGGTGGCCGATGTGCAGATTGTCGGCGGGCAGCGACAGGGAATATGTGAATGGAACGGCCGTGGCGAAGCGGTCGGGGCCATTGTTATTGTGCGCACCGGGGCGGACACATATTCAGTGGTGCAAAACGTCAAGAAGAAAATTGCCGCCATTGAGGGGAGTCTGCCGCCCGGGGTAATGATTAAAACCGGCTACGACCGCACCAATCTTATTCGGCGGGCCATCGGCACACTTTCCGATACGCTGCTGGAAGAAATGATTGTTGTGGCGGTCATCTGCATTGTATTTCTGCTGCATGGCCGCAGCAGCCTGGTGGCCATTACGGTAATACCCGGCAGCATGCTTATCAGCCTGATGCTGCTGTATTTGCTGCACATCACCGCCAACATCATGAGCTTGGGAGGCATCGCCATAGCGATCGGTGTGGTGGTGGACAGCGCGATTGTGATGATTGAAAACGCGCATCGGCACCTCAATGAAGAAGACGCCCGCGTTGCGCGCGGCGAGCCACCGCGCTCGCGCAGCGACATCATTATCAAGGCCTCGCAGGAAGTGGGGCCAAGCCTGTTTTTCAGCCTGCTGATTATCACCATCAGTTTCCTGCCGATTTTTATTCTTCCCGGAGAAAGCGGAAAAACCTTCGGCCCGTTGGCGCTGACCAAAACATTTGCCATGGCTGCCGCGGCTGTGCTCTCCATCACGATTATTCCGGTATTGATGCTTTATTTTGTAAGCCCCCGGCTCTTGCCGAAGCAGATTCATTGGGTATGGCAGAGCGTGCTTTCACTGATGCTGGTGGCCGCGCCGGCGGTGGCGGCGTGGTACTTGCCCTATCGCTATACACTGCTGCTGCCCTATCGCTCGCTGATGCTGATAGCCTGGCTGGTTTTTGCGGCGTTGCTGGTGCTTCCGCAAAAAATCGTCCACGAGCACCACAACCCGGTCAGCAACGTGCTGCAATGGGCGTTCTCGCCGATATTTCGCGGTGCCATGCGGCTGCGATGGCTGATGATTCCGCTGGCACTGGTGCTGGTGATTTCAATCATCTATCCGTTGGGCAAGCTCGGCACGCAGGAGACTCCGCCGCTATATGAAGGCGATCTGCTGTATATGCCGCAGACGGATCCCAGCATAGGCATTAACGAGGCTCGCTATGTACTTCAGCAAAGCGATAAAATACTGCGGAAGTTTCCGGAGGTTAAGAGCGTGTTTGGCCAGATAGGCCGCGCAGAAACCGCCACCGACAACGCCCCCATGGATATGGTGGATACGGTCGTGCGGCTCAAGCCGCCGAGTCAGTGGCCGCATCAAAGGCTGGATCGCTTTTATGCCAGCTGGCCGCATTGGATGCAATGGCCATTCAAGCACACCTTTTGGCCTGCGAGTCGTGTTGTGACGCAGAATCAGATTATTTATGGCTGGACGGATGGTGATGGCACCCATCATTCAGGCATGGATGATGCGCTGCATGTGCCGGGCTTTCAAAACACCTGGACGATGCCGATTGCCAATCGCACTGCGATGGTGAATACCGGTATCAAAACACCGCTCGGAATTGAAATTTCCGGGCCGAGCGAGGCGAGGCTCAGCAGTCTCGCCGATCAAATCGCAAATGTGCTGCGGCATGTTTCGGGGGCGTCATCGGCCGATCCAAATCAGGCGATGCCAGCCAATTATCTTGATATTACGGTTCGCAGGGCGCAAGCCGCCCGTTTTGGCATGACCATCGGCGACGTACAGAAAATTGTAGATATGGCGCTGGGAGGCTCACAAATCAGCACTGTGGTGGATGGGCTGGCACGCTACCCCATTGTGCTGCGCTTTGGCCGAGAACTGCGCGAGAGACCCTCGGAGTTAAAGGATTTGCCCGTGCCCATTCCCGATGGACATTTTGTTGCGCTGGGCATGCTGGCTACAATCCGCATTTCGCCCGGCCCGGCCGAAATAGACAGCCAGAATGCGATCGCCATTCGCTACGTAACCGTAAATCTCACAACGAACAACATCGCCGGCTTTGTAACAAGGGCCAACAAGGCTCTGGCCGAGCGGGCAGCGCTGCCCGCGGGCTACAGCCTGCAGTGGATTGGTGCGTACAAGCAGATTCAAGAAACCGACGCGCGGCTTATGCTGGCGGTGCCGCTGGT
>JABEVB010000153.1 GCA_013044165.1 Phycisphaerales bacterium | reverse complement strand
CCTTGCCCCCTAACTTGGCCACCTTGCCCATTAACTTGGCCACCTTGGTCTTCGCTGCGAAATACGCCATGCTGACAATAACCCAACAACCATGATCGGGACACCCGCGGCGCAGCCGCCAATGTTCCACTGATCGCCTGCTCAACTTTCACTTGTTGAGTCCCGGTGCGCCGGGACGAAATCCCGATGTGGCAGGGATCCAAAGATCGGGGCTCTCGTGGCGCAGCCGCGCGGCCAAGGTCAAAAGCATGCATAAGCTGCCACAGGCCCAAGCAGAGTTGGCTAAACTCCAACAGCCTGCTGAAGCCCACGCTTAGGGGTTATGCCCGATCCCTATTCGCTTTATAGAATTGATGAGCGGCGGCAGATCGGTGGTGACGGTATCCCAAGGTAAGTCCCAATCGGTAACGTCATACCCGTGAATCAGACGATTGCGCATGCCGATTATTTGGGGCCAGGGAATGTCCGGGTTCGCCTCCTTGGTGGCGATTGAAACACGCGTTGCCGCTTCTCCAATTATTTCAACCAGCCGCGTCAGGGCGAGTTGCATCATACGGTTGCAGCGAAGGTCGTCGCGGCTTGCCGATCCCAGGAGTTGCACGGCCTCGCTCGCATGGCTGAACATATCGTGCAGGCTGACCCGGTCGTCACGCTTGCTCATAGAGCACCTCAGCTTGGGCTGCAACCTCATCACGAAACAGCGGGTTAAGACCTTTGGTGGTATGCACATCGGTACGGCGGCCGAGGAGGTGACTAAGTTCCATCTCCAGGCCGGCCAGAGCGATCAGGCCCACGCGGGCGCCTGGCGCGAAGTCCACAAGTACATCCACATCACTGATGGCCGTAAAATCGTTGCGTAATACCGAACCAAACAGCGCCAGACGCCGGATATGATAGCGGCTACACAGTTTGGCGAGTTGAGCCTTGGGCACAGCGATGTTGCTATTCATAAGTGTGCCTTTCGCAAAGGATGGCCGCGTAGTGCTGGCGCGATGGCCTTAAAACCGACTTTATTATATTGAGGCGTTATGATTTGTGCGAAACATTTCAGGCCTGTCCCGCGCGCCGGCATAGTCATGGCCACTCTTTGGTGGCAGGGCAGGTTAAGCCTGCATCCTCGCCAGAGGCAGCCATCATTTATAATTCCGAATCATCGCCAAAGCTCCGCTTGCCGCTTGGAACCGATATACCCAAAAACCACCGCATTACCCCGCGCCAGCGCAGTATCCCGCGCTCACAAGCGCAGCGCCAAAAATGACTGAAAAATCTCTGTGGTCCTCGGCGAACTCTGTGGCAAAAAAATCTTCGCCCAGCGACTCCGCCCCTTTGCCAAGCAACCCCGCCTCAGCAGATGCCCACCATACGAATCACTTTGTGCGGCGTAAAGGCTCCCTTTATAACGCTCACGGCTCCAGCACGCACACCAAACACTTTGGCCATAGCTCGCAGCAACTCTTCGGTGGCTTTGCCGTTTTCAGGTGCGGCCGCAACATGCACCTGCAGGTGGCCGCCCACCACTTGGCCCAGCCGGAATTGTCCGCCACGCGCGTGCACCTTCACGCAAACAATAAGATCGCTCCCTTCCAGCCGCGAGCACGTCCCAAGATCCAAACCCCTCACAGCAAGCTGCCGCAATGCCGCCGGCAATGCAGCCGCCGAGCCTGCCGCAGGTGCGGAGGTCTTTACGATATCACGGCCCAATTTGGGATATTTCATCCCAAGCGTTTTACGCGAAAATCGCCAAAATGCAATAATCCAGGCCTCAGCTCCAATGTCGCCGCAAAGCTCCTGAACTTGGCCAAACCCACCTGACTGAAAAAGCCTGTTTCTCGCTTGTGCTTCGTGGGCCTCTTGGCGTACAACATAACCATGACGCAAACGCAAACCGCTCAACCATCAGCCCCCCTAACCCAACCTGTGCAGCCTGCAATCGCCGATGCGCGGCCACTTTCACTCGCTCAGGCGATCAAGACGCATTGGCCGCTGTATCTCATCGAGGGCTTTTTGCTCGCCTGTTTTATGATCTCGGCCAGTGCCGCCACCATTCTATTCATGGGGGCCCACTCGCCGGTGGCCCACGCCGTCACCTCACCCTGGCTGCGGCGCATAGGCATTGGCATTGCGATGGGGGGGACGGCGGTGCTCCTTATTTATTGCCCGTGGGGCAAGCGGTCAGGGGCGCACATGAACCCCGCATTTACGCTCAGTTTTTTATGGCTCAAACGAATTGCCCCGGCCGATGCGCTTGGCTATGCCGTGGGGCAATTTGCTGGCGGGGCCTTGGGGGTACTGGCGGCTGTTGCAATGTTTGGCAACGCCAAAATGAGCCAACCCACGGTAGATTATGTTGTAACCATCCCCGGCCCCTGGGGCGTTGGTGTTGCGTGGTTGGGCGAATTTGCCATCGGTTTTATTTTGATTGCGGCGGTGCTGCTGCTCAATCGCTCTCCCAAGCTGGCCCCGCGCACAGGCCTCGCATGCGGCGTGCTCATTGCCCTGTTTGTCGTCTTTGAAGCGCCGCTGTCCGGCTTCAGCATGAATCCGGCTCGCACCTTCGGCTCGGCGGTGGTCGCCGATGTGTGGCAGGCATGGTGGATTTACTTCTCCGCGCCCATCCTGGGAATGCTGACAGGCGTTGAAGTGCACAAGCAGATTGT
>JABEVB010000152.1 GCA_013044165.1 Phycisphaerales bacterium | reverse complement strand
GCATGCTCCCAACACGATGTTGCCAATGGCCTGCATATCTCTCAGGCTGGCGGAAAAACGGTAAGCTTGCCTTGCCTGCCTCTGGTGCTGCGCCAAAACAGTCTCTTTTACTCAAAAATCGAGGCAAGATCGCCAAAAACCAACACTTCTATCAAGAACCGCCCGATCCCACACACCGAGGCAACACTTGCCCAGCCGGGAATGATATCGAAAACGTTATATATGATTTTGCCCTGATGGTCATGGTGGATGAGAACGCGGCTGGGCGCGACTGCGCCGAGAATAGGTTAAATTAAAGTAGGCGAGCAAGAGGCCATTGGTTGCTGTGCCACGGGGCGCGGTCGCTAAGCTGCCACGACGGTTTGTTTCCGCATCCCGATAGAGGTCGCTCCTGCATTTTCGGGTATTTTGTCCGTCCCTGGTCTGGCCTGAGGGTTTGTTTCTCATGGGCTTTGGTTTAAAGTTTGATTATCCCCGGCAAGCCGACGGCTATATTGCACGCGGCCATCATTGGCTCATTTGGCGCGGTGTTACGGAGGACGCGTCTATTTATTTCTACCTCGCCCTTATGGGCAAGGGCTTTACGGGCATTTGCTGAACCATGTTGCAATGTCCGAAAATGGCCACGCAGTGAGTGGCCTTATCGCCAGATTTCCTTGGCCGCTTGCTGGCAGTTATGGTTGCGATTGCCGACGACTTATTCAGCTAAGGAAGCGACGAATTACCCGGACGGCAGCGTATAACTCGCTGCATCGGACGATGATAAACGGAGAGAGTGGGATTCGAACCCACGGTGGAGTTACCCCCACACACGACTTCCAATCGTGCTCCTTAAGCCACTCGGACATCTCTCCAGATTGAGCCGCGGCTCGATAGTTTAAGCGTACTTGCTAGGCTCGTTACAGTCAAACCAGCGGCTCTGAACACGCGACGGCAACTGCCGCTTGAGGGGGCAATGCATGCCTACGGCATGTGAAATACTTCGCGCAGCGGGTGGCTCTGTGGGCTGTTGTCGGCATGGTGCGGCATGAGTTCGGCCATGTGCTTCCACCATTTTTGACAGACTGGTGTCTTGGCAATTGCTTGCCAGCGTGCTTCGTTTTCGATTTCGACATAGGCAAACAGTTGCCGCGTTTCGGCGTGCAGAAATATGGAGTAGTTGTGTACGCCATGCTCGCGGAGCACGTTGGCCAGTTCGGGCCAAACAGGATTGTGCCGCCGCTGGTATTCAAGCTCGTGGCCCGCATTGAGCTGCATGACAAATGCTTTACGAATCATTGTGTAAACTCCCGTATAGGGTTCAAAACTCGCGGCGGCACCGCCCAACCGTCGCAACAACTCGGCCCAGGCCGCCAAGTGGGCCGCACTGAGCCGTCTGAATGCCCGCTGAAACTGCCTGCCAGAAATTGCCCCATTGTTAGCCGTCACCAGCATTCGCTTTCAGGCTGGCGAGATTCTACAATAACTTTGCCCAAAGAGCTTTGTATTCAGCACAGTGGCTGAATGTTCTTTGGAGCGGTTTTTTATGAGGAATTTTATTTATGGCAACCATGCGTGCAATGCAGGTTTCAAGGGCGAAAGGCGATTTTGAACTCGTTGAGCTTCCGCTGCCAACGCCAGGCGAGGGACAGGTGCGGCTTAAGGTGCAGGCTTGTGGCGTTTGCCACAGTGATGTGTTTGTGAAAGAGGGACTTTTTCCGGGTCTTAAGTATCCGCGTGTGCCGGGGCATGAAGTGGTCGGCATAATAGATGCCATCGGTGCTGGGGTAACACGATGGAAGGTGGGGCAGCGCGTGGGTGTGGGTTGGCATGGTGGGCATTGTTTTGTGTGCGATCCATGCCGACGCGGTGACTTTATTAAATGTGCCGCCGAAAAGATCACCGGGCTGGGCTTTGACGGTGGCTATGCCGATTTTATGGTGGTCGGTCAGGAAGGCCTCGCGGCCGTGCCCGATGGGCTTGAGAGTGCCGAGGCGGCTCCCTTGTTGTGTGCCGGGGTAACAACGTTTAACGCTCTGCGCAACAGCGGCGCCCGCGCCGGCGACACGGTGGCGGTGCAGGGTGTGGGCGGCTTGGGCCATTTAGGCGTGCAGTTTGCACGGGCCATGGGCTTTAGAACCGTGGCCATTTCCAACTCCGAAGCCAAACGCGAACTTGCAATGAAGCTGGGTGCGCATCACTACATTGATGGCTCCAAGCAGTCGTCGGCAAACGAGCTTAAAAAGTTGGGCGGGGCCAAAACCGTGCTCGCAACCGCACCCGACGCCAAAACCATGGCTACGGTCATAGGCGGCTTGGCTGCGGATGGCCGGCTGGTGGTGGTAGGTGTAAGCGCCGAGTCAATACCAGTTGCGCCGCTGCAAATCATAGGCAATGCCGCTGGCGTGGTGGGTTGGCCATCGGGTACGGCATTTGATTCGGAAGATACGCTGAAATTTGCTGCGCTTGCCGGCGTAAAAACCATGACAGAAAAATACCCGCTGGTAAAAGCCAACGAGGCCTTCGCCCACATGATGAGCAACAAGGCTCGGTTTCGCGTGGTGTTGACACTGGAGTAAAGAGGCGTCTGGTGATGCTGTTTTTCGGTTCTATATACGGCTTAAATAGTCCAGGCGTTGTTCGGTGGAAATTTTTCAGGAGTACGGCCGCGAGTCTTGCCGGGTAAGACTGTCTCTACAAGCGGATTTACAGCCCGTTTGGTTGTGCAGATGAGGACTGCTCGCAATAACAACATTGCCGGTCGCGTTATTGTTAACGGACGCCGCGTGGGCCGGCTGCGCCGGTAACCCGGGCGAATTTTCCAATGGAGTGTCATGATGACTCGGAAATCCGATGGTGTTACGCGGAGAACTTTTGTCGCAGCCGGCGCGGTTGTCACGGCTGGTGCGGCGCTATCGGCCTGTTCGCAGACGGCCTCGCCGGTGGGGGCTGGCAGCGGTTCGCTGCGCATGGCCATTCCTGATGATGGTTGGCGCTTATGGCTTGATCAGGCTGCTTCCTGGCGCAATGACAATATCTATCTGCCGGAAGATGTCGTGCTCGATAAACTCCCGGTGAATGCGCCCACCGGAGGGTGGGAAAAGCTTGCAGCCGACGCCGGCATCGCAGTGACGCTTCCGTCCACCGTTGAGCAGCATTATTGGGGTAAGACCGATCAGGGCCTGCGGCCCTACCGGCCGGATGACTATTTCTGGGCCTCGGCGGCCAGAGAACCAACGCACCAGGTGCAGAACGGCTCATACGAGGGGGTATCATGGTGGTGGCAGTCGGTACATGTTCCCGCAGCGCTGCACGGAAAAAAGCTGCTGCTGTATATTCGCGGAGCTCGCCAGCGAGCCGAGGTTTATCTGAACAGGCAATTGGTCGGCTATAACATCGTTGAAGAAACGAGCTTTGAGTGTGACATCACAGCCGCGGTTCGCTGCGGCAGTTCCAACCTGCTCGCTATTCGTATCACCAACCCGGGCGGACGCTTCGACTGGGTGGACCATACTACCACACGATGGAAGAATGCTGAGTTTCAACGCAGCCACGGTTTTGGCGGCCTGGACCGCGCAGTCGCAATTCGTGCCGTAGATGCGGTGCATTTCGCGGACGTGTGGGTGCTTAATACGCCGAATGTCCGCAGTGTGAGGGCATTTGCAGAGCTTAACAACGACACCAGCAGGACGGTGCGCGGAAGTGTGGTCTTCGGGGTCTATAGCGGTGACAAGCGGGTGGCGGAAGTGACGATGAAGGTTGCTATTCCGCCAGGCGGCGGACGCGTCTTTTCGGCGGTGATAGACTGCCCCGGAGTTAAATTATGGGAGCCTGATGCTCCCAATTTATATGAAATGCGAGTTCTCTGGCAGTCGGCATCAACGCACCCGGCTATGAATGACTACTGGACGCGCCGATTTGGGTTTCGGTGGATTAACGCCGAGGGCATCGGTAAGCGCGCAAAGCTGACCCTCAATGGTCGGCGCTTTCGTTTGTACACGGCGATTTCATGGGGGTTTTGGGGCATTAACGGTCTTTGGCCTACGCCGCAGCTTGCTCATAAGGAGGTGACAACGGCTAAACGCCTTGGGCTGAACTGTCTGAATTTTCACCGTAACATTGGTAAAGAAGAGGTGCTTGATCAGCAGGATGAGCTAGGCTTGCTCCGTTACATGGAACCCGGCGGAGGTTGCTTGACCCAGCAGCCGGAAGGTTCATTCGCGTCGCGGTACGAAATTGAGAAGCTGCTTCGCATGATTCGTCAGTTTCGCTCGCATCCATCCACATTTGCATACTATATACAGGATGAATGGAACCCAAATCTTAAGACGCCGCGTATTTTTGAGTTGCTGCGCCAAATGCGGTCGCTCGATGCGAGCCGCATCATCATCACGAAGGATGGTATTGCGCCGGAGGCGCAGGCTTGGCTCCGGGCTGACGATGCAAAGGTGCTATTTGATCATGGCAACGGCTGGTCGGGCTGGTGGTGTCGGCACACCGTCGGTACTTCGCATGGTGTATGGCAGGACTGGATGTATAAGAACCCCGGGCAGTATATGTACCGCGCAGAACACCCGGACGAAATCAACGAATGGGGCGAGGTAGACGGCGGAGCCTCTGCCGATAACAGCGAATTGATGCTGTCGCAAATTGCCGCCATGGGGGGTAAAAGCTATGACCTGCTCGATCACCAGCAGATGCAGGCGGCGTGTAAGACCTTTTTGGATCAAACGGATTTTGGCAAGGTGTTTGCAACTCCGGGTGAGCTGTTCAAGTCTCTGGGGCGACGGCAGTACGATACCTGGAGTAACCTGATCGAGAATGCGCGAATCAGCGATCACAACGACTTTTTTGTCATCAGCGGCTGGGAATCAACAGCCATAGAGGATCATTCCGGCATTGTGGATAATCTGCGTAATCCCAAGGGGCCGCCGGATATGATTGCCGACAAGCTCATTGCCGTGTTGCCGGTGGCCAAGCCTCGTTCGCTTGTAGTGGAAGCGGGAAAGCCGCTTACAGTGGATATTTACCTGGTGAATGAATCGCACCGCGCAATCACGGGGATGCTTGATCTTACCGCCACGGATGAAAATGGGCGAACGGTGCATCTCGGCAGCTTTGCAGCGCCTGCCTGGAAGAAAGACCAATTTTCGTACCTGTTGCACGAAGGGTTCGTGACGATTCCACTCGCCTCTGCCGGAATGTACCGGCTTACACTGGCATTGCGCGGTGATCCAAAAGTCGCGGGCCATCGCGATATTCTGGTGGTGGGGCTTGCCGCCGGGAGCCAACAAGGGGCGAGCGTGTGCGTGCAGAGCCGGTACGACTGGCTCGCAGAAACAGTGTATGCTCTGCCTGGTGTCAGCAGGGTTCACGACCCTGCGCAGGCGGATGTGCTGATTGCATCGGAGTGCACCACCGATGGCCGCGAGTACAGCATGCACAATGAACGCATAGCCGGAACCGACGACCCACAACTCTATCGTGTGCAGCGATTTGGCACCGGGACAAACATGAAGTTTGTTTTTAATAACCTGCCCGACGGCCCTGCACAGGTCTATGTATATTTTGCGGAGACAATGTTTAAGAAATCCGGCCAGCGTGTATTTAATTTGCTGGCCAATGGGCACACGGTGCTGGATCATTTTGATATTGCAAAGGCTGCGGGTGAACCCGACCGGGCGATTATACGAAATTTCTCGGTAAATATTACGGATGGCCGGCTGGTAATTGCCCCCGGTCCGGCCTTAGTAAATAGCGCGATGATTGCCGCCATTAAAATTTTGGCCGGCAAGACCGTCAAAGCCGCCTACTTTGGAAAGCACCCATTTCGGGATCATTCCGGTCAGTTGTTCCAGCCGTGGGTGTCGCCTTCAGTCGGCGGGGACGAACTGGTACAACGGGTTAGGAATGGCGCCCGAGCCGTGTATTGGGCATCAGGCAGCGAGGACCTGGCGGCCATATCACAATCGCTGGCCGCCGCTGGCTCGCTCGAGTTCCGAGGCATGGTTGGCGAGAATCGTGCCGCATGGATGGGATGCTGGGTGTTCACCCGGACCCATCCGGTGTTCGAATCATTGCCGGTCAACAGTGCCACGGCCAGTCATTATCAAATCGGAACACCTGGTGCCGATGGTGCGATGGTGTATGGTCCGGCAGTTGAGGTTATCGCGGGTTATGGTCGCGATCACGATCGAAACTATGGCGCGGCGGCGTATCATCTGCGCGCCGGTAAAGGGCGTCTGCTGGTATGCCTGCTTCCGCAGATTCACCCGGTTGTGCGGCAACGTGTGCTTCAAAATTCTATTCGTTATCTGATGACGTGATGATTGGGGTTGGGCCTCCCGATTGTGGCTCAGGCTCGTTGCATAAAAAGGGCACCGGCTTTACGCCGATGCCCTTTATCCATTGAGATTTTACGCCTGTTGGCGGATCGCTTGTTATTTGAGCGATGCGAGTACTTCGTCCTTTACGTGGTTGGGAACCTGCGCGTAGCTGTGCGGCTCCATGGTGTAGTTGGCGCGGCCCTGCGTAAGTGAACGCAGAATGGTCGAATAACCGAACATGCTGGCCAGCGGCACGGTGGCATCAATAATGATGGTGTTGCCGCGGGTTTCGGTATTCTCAATCATGGCGCGGCGGCTGCTCATGTCGCCTTGCACGGGGCCGGCGAATTCAGCCGGCGTGGTTACCTGAAGTTTCATAATGGGTTCGAGCAGAACCGGGCCGGCCTTTTTGATGGCCGACTGCATGGCCAGGATGCCGGCCTGTTCAAAGGCAATCTGCGATGAGTCAACATCGTGGTAGCTGCCGTCAAAGAGCGAAATCCTCATATTGAGCACCGGGAATCCGCCAAGGATGCCGGACTTGGACGCCTGTCGGCAACCATACTCGACCGAGGGAATGTATTCCTTCGGAATAGCGCCACCCTTGATGAGATTCTCAAAAAGAATTGTATCTTCGGAGTCGTCGCCTTCGACAGGGGTGTAGGGCTCAAGCTTAATCCAGCAGTCGCCATATTGGCCACGGCCGCCGGACTGCTTAACGTGTTTGCCTTGGGCCTCGGAGGGTTTGGTGATGGTTTCTTTATAGGCAACCTTTGGTTTGCCGACCATGACGTCAACCTTCATGTCGCGGCGCAGTTTGTTGGCGATAATTTCGAGGTGAAGTTCGCCCATGCCGTGAATGATAGTCTGGCCCGTTTCCGGATCGAAATTGCTTCGGAAGGTGGGGTCTTCGCGGCGGAGGGTGGTAAGCGCCTCGCCGAGTTTGTTTTTGTCATTGGCGCTCTTAGGCTCAATGGACATGCTGATAACGGGTTCGGGGAACTCCATCTTTTCAAGCACAATGGGATGATCCGGATCGCACACGGTGTCGCCGGTAAGGCCGTACTTGAAGCCCACAATGCCTACAATATCGCCGGCTTCGGCGTATTCGCGGGCGATTCGGTCGGCGGCGTGCATTTCCCAGATGCGGCTGGCGATTTCCTTTTTATCGCGGGTGGAGTTGATGATGCGCGAACCGGCCATCAGTTTGCCGGAGTAAACGCGCAGATAGGTTAAATCGCCGTGTTGATCGCTGACGATCTTAAACACGATGCCGCAGAAGGGCTCGGCGGCGTCAATTTTTCGGAAGATTTCGGTATTTTTATCGCGGGGATCGTGGCCGACGACGGGCGGCTTATCGAGCGGGCAGGGGAGGAAGTAAACAACCGCATTGAGCAGCAGTTGTACACCCTTGTACTTAAGGGCCGAGCCGCAGAGCACGGGGTTAATCATGGAGCCAACGGTGCCTTTGCGCAGCGCTGCCATAATTTCGTCGTTGCTGATGGGCTGATCGTTGAGATATTTATCCATGAGGTGGTCGTCACATTCGGCGGCCTTTTCGATCATGTAGGCGCGAGCCTGATCCGCCTTGGCCTTATGGTCGGCGGGAATGGGAATTTCACCCCAATTGCGGCCTTTGCTCTCTTCGTCCCATTGGTAGGCCTTCATTTGAATAAGGTCAATGACGCCGGCGAAGGTGTCGGCGGCACCGATGGGGATTTGAATGGGCACAGGGTTGGCACCGAGGCGGTCAATAATGGTTTTGACGCAGAATTCAAAATCGGCACCGATTTTATCCATCTTGTTAATGAAGCACAGTCGCGGGACTTTGTATTTGCTGGCCTGCCGCCATACAGTTTCTGACTGAGCTTCAACGCCTTCGCGGCCATCAAACACAGCGACCGCGCCGTCGAGCACGCGCAGCGAACGTTCGACCTCAACGGTAAAGTCTACGTGTCCCGGAGTGTCAATAAGGTTGATGATGTATTCGTCGCCATCTTCTTTGCCGTTAATGCGCCACGGACAGGTGGTGGCGGCGGAGGTAATGGTGATGCCACGCTCCTGTTCTTCGGGCAGGTGGTCCATGACGGCGGTGCCCTCATGGACTTCCCCTACTTTGTGCGTTTTGCCGGTGTAGTACAGGATGCGTTCAGAGACGGTGGTTTTGCCGGCGTCAATGTGAGCGGCAATGCCAATGTTGCGGAACTTGGTAAGATCACGAGACATAAAAGTTTCCTCAAAAAACGGGTTCGTAAAAATCAGATGTTGTTAGGTATAACTTACTGATGGCGAGTGCTAGCCCTTGGGTAAACACAATGCCCGCCAGAAGCGTCCTGCAATTCCGAGGCGGCAATGCCAAGGAAGGGCGTTTCTCGCGGGCACCGGCTGCTGGGGTCACACTCCACGGCACCGGGCCGATGTTTCAACCCATGCCCGGGTCGAAAATCGGCCTCGGCATGGGCTTAGTGAATATCTATAAGCAGTTTCACCTTCTTGCAATCCTGTGCAAACGTTGCCGCTGAGCATCGAGCATGCGCGTTCCGCCTTACATCGGCGGCCGCTTTGAGCGACAATCGAGCCTCATAATATAACATTATGGTGGCTTGTGTTGCAAATAGGCATTATAGAAATCATTATAATGAATAAGTGTGCGGCTGCGGGTCGGGTGGTGTGGCCATGCCGGTTGCCATGCGTTTGCTTGGGGCCGGCTGCCGACCGTTCAGGTTTGAATCAAATCAAGCATGGCGATGGCTACGGGCGCAAAGATAAGCACCGGAAGCCAAGCGCCCACCAGGGGTGAAAGCATGGTGCCCGCAAGCTGAAAGCACACAAACGTTGCCACAAAACACAGGCCGGAAACAACGGTGCAGTAAAGCATGTTGCCAACGAGCTTGGATGGCTCTCGGGTCAGTAAAAACGGAATGCCGATGAGCAGCATCAAAAAGTTCATCACAATCTGCGAGAATCGCACGTACATAATTTTTTGAAGTCGCAGGCGCGTGGACGGCGGACTGTTGAGCATGAGGTTATTTACCTGTGAGGTGGAGAGATAGTCCACAGCTTTTTTCTCAAATATAAGCCGCAGTTGATGCGGGTTCAGGGGCGTGTAATACACCATGGACTTTACCGGCACGGGCGTTTCATCGGGGGCGAAGGTGTGCTTTTGGTCATACTCAATGACATCGTGCATCACCCAGCCACCCTGCATAAGGCCCTCGCCAATGTGGCTGTGCCAGATGGCGGTTTTGGCGACAATGCGAGCGGTAGGAACCCCCGCCTTGTTGCGTTCTATGATGCGAACCTGATAGAGCTTGCGTTTTTGCGGATTGTAGCGCGAGGCCAGCACCAGGGAGTGGTCGCTTTCGGGCAAAAAATAAATGGGGGTGGGCTGTACTTCGGCCTCGGTAAGGCTGCCGTGAGAGCGAAGAAGCTCGCCGACGAACCGCGGCATAAGCACTTCTTGATCTACCACAACCAGAAGGCTAAAGCCGATGGCACAGATAATAATGGGCACAGCCAGCCGGTACAGCGAAACGCCGCTGGCGAGCAGGGCGGTAAGCTCGCGCTGGCGCGTCATGCGGACCATGGTAAAGCCTGCCGCCAGCAGCGGTATAACGCCAGCGATTTGTTGAAAAATAACCAGCGTTCGGTACAGATAAAAGCTTGTAATTTCGGCGAGCAACCCCCAAAACGACATCCAGGCTCCGAGGCTTGCGTCGGGGTTAGCGCGGGTAAACTGATCAAAATTGACAATAAGATCCAATAGAATATACATACCTACCAGCACCATAAATGCCAGCAGATAGTTGAACAAGAAGTTACGAATAATGTAGCGATCTACCAGTTTCATACGTTGCCAATTCAAATAGGCCGAGGAAGTTTATTTACGCAGCAGCTTGCTATAAACAAAAACATTCAACATTAGAATAACGCCATTGCCCAGCCAAATGATCATAACCCCCGGCAATGTAGAGCCGGTGGTGCGTTCTACCATGGTGCGGCCCGTGGTGATAAGGAGCACCAGCAGCATGGCCGGCACAAAACCCACGACAAAGACCGCCAGTGGATTGCGTCCCTCGAGCAGCAGGCCCAGCGCCGCCCCCAAGAGCACGAGAATAACACAGGAGAGCGCAAAGGATCGGCGGCTTTGCAGTTCGGACGTAATGGTATGGTGGAGGTGCTGCACCTGATGGGCGATTTGCCATTCCAGCGATTTTTGCGCCGGGCTGGGTGGCAGAGCATCGCTGCGGATAGGCGTGCGTCCGACGGCGGGCACCTTGAGCGGCCCAAGCACCACCTGTGCCGGGCCAGCATGCGCCCCGGTTTTGAGCAGTACATTTTGCAGGAGAATATGGCCCGAGAGCGCGATTGCTGCATGGATTGCCTTGCTGCCAACGTCGTTGGTGGCAAGACGCATGGCGGCCTCATTGGCGGAGTAGGCTGTTGTAACCCGGCCGTCAACGAACTTGTTAACCACCACACGTGAGGCGGCTTGCCGGCTGAAAATCAGCTCGTGATTTTTATTGATGCGTGCCATGGGCGATTCAAGCACAATGCGTCGTCCGTCGGTGCGCGTAAACGTCAGCGGCTGCATGGGCTTAAATTGGGACAGATAATACTGCGTGATAGCATCAAAGGTTTGCAGCCGCTTTAGCTGGCCCTGGAGGTTGGCAATGGGCTGAAATGTCAATGGGTCTTTGCGAAGGCGATGGAGCCGGGCATTGTTAAAAAACTTGGGTTGATTTTCGAGCAGCGAGCCAATGACGTAGGGTTTTCCATCGGGCGGCAGGTAGCGGATGGTTCCGCGAATTTGGCGGATACTGTTGGGGTCAAAGGCGGTGCCATCCTCAAGTTGCACCGCAACCTGCACCTGATTAAGTTTGCGAATTTTGTCAATAATGACATTGGCGGTTTTTGCCAGCACGATGGACGTGGGGCGGTTGTCGCGCAAAACAGTCGCTGCGAGGCCCTGCAATTGAATAATGTTGCGCACCGCGCCGGGAGGTGGCTCATCGCTTTCGGGCACGGCAATGGGGTAGGCTTTATCGGCGTAAACAACAAGATTGTTGACCTGGAATGGCTGATGCTGCCCGAGCGAATGCAGCAGCACATCGGTAATATCGCTTTGGATTGCACGCGAGCTTTTCTGCAGAAAGCTCGGCACGACATAATCCACCAGCACAAGGTCCAGTCCACCAACGGTGAGGCCCAGGAGCAGCGCCGGCAAAATCAAAAAGTAAAAGCTTATGCCATTGGCTCTTGCCCCTGTGACCTCGTTGTCGGTGGCGATGCGCCAGTAAACCAGCACGGCGGCAAAGAGTGCGGCCAGGGGTGTGGCGTAGGCGAGCATGGCCGGAATTAAGTAGAAAAGCACATGCATAAGTTGCAACAGGCCAAGGCCGGATTTTGTAAGTGGTTTAAATGTTCCGCCAAACGCCAGCAGCGTGGTGAGAACCGACGTTGTGAGCAAAAAAAGCCGCAGCAGTTCGCGAATGATGTACCAATGAAGTGTTTTGAGCACTATAACCTCTTGCCTGTTCGCCCGCCTGCCCGGCGACAAAGCCTATTTGAAGCGGATTCGGGCGGCAGGTCAATACGCTGCGGTATAAAAGGATCGAGGGGGCGTGCAGTTGCCCAAATCTGCCAGCCCCGCCATCGCATGGATACTCAGGCTGAATCTGCTGCAGCAACTGCCGAAGGTGGCCTCTCGGCTAAGAGCGAAAGGATGCAGTGTCAGAAGGCATGGCGCTAAAATTAACGTCGGTGCCGAGGCTCGGGGCTTCTATTTCAGGGGAGGTTTGGGATTTAAACGAGCTGTGGGTACAGCCGCGCGGATTTGAAGCAGGCATTATTGCGGACATTTTTTGGGCGCTGCGGCGGCTCGACGGCTCGAATATTTTTTGAGGCAGGCTCAACAGTGGCGTACGGATTGGTTATAATCAGGGCATGGCGAACGAAGCTCCTGAAAACCAAACAGAAAGCAATGCGAGTGGCAAACCGACGGAATCTGCGCCGCAGGAACGGCGGCGTTTTTTTTCGGAAGTGTTTAAGCAGGCTCTTACGCCCATTGCCGCAATTATTGAAAAACGCGTGACCCCAATGACCGATGCGCTGCAGGGTAAGTCGCCGTTTTTGGATGATGACGATTTCAGCGATGACGCACTGGCTCCGATGGAGGAGCAATCTCCGCAGCCTCGGGTTATTTTGCGGCCGCCGGGTGCTGTGCCGGCCGGTGAGTTCGAAACTGTGTGTTCTCGCTGCGGCATGTGCGCGGAGGCGTGCCCGGTGAAGTGCATACACCTGGATCGGCATGATATGGTTGCGGGAGGATTTCCGTATATTGTGCCGGAGGTCGCACCATGTGCGGTTTGTGAGGACCTTTCGTGCATGAAGGCGTGCCCATCGGGTGCGCTAAAGCTGGTAGATCGGCTGGCAATACGCATAGGCCTTGCGGAAGTGAATCATACCCTGTGCCTGCGGACGAATGGCGAGGACTGCCGCCTGTGCCTGGACGCGTGCCCGATAGGTGAAGCTGCGATTGTAATAAGCAACAGCAGCGGCAGAGTGATTGTTAAATATAATGGGTGCATTGGCTGCGGCATGTGCGAGCAGGCGTGCCCTACCCAGCCCAGTGCCATTGTGATAAATCCGCGGCCAGACCCCACTGAACCCATTGTTGCGTGATGTTGGCGACGGGCGCGAGGCCGTTGCGTTTTGACATGGTTATTTTTGGTGGATGATTACTGGTAACCCGGCAGCGCTGCCTTTGGCTCGGTGTACGGGGCTTAACTCGTGGCATTTGGGCCTTGAAACGCGAGCGCCGACGGTCTACATGGCTTTGGCTGGTCAGGCGGCAGCGGAAATGGCCTCGGTGGCTGGCGTGGCGATGGGGAGCGGCTGCGGCTGTGTGCGTCTTGCGAGCCACTGGTTGTATAGCGAAAGCCCGCCTACATAGAAGTACCCCGTCATAAAGATCATAAGGAATGGGATGGCAAGCAGGTCGCGCTGCCAAACGACGGCCATGGCCAGGCAACTGAACAGGTACACGCCAAAGGTAAGCTCGGCGAGGGGAATCCAGTTAATTTTGCGTTTGAAGTGTCCGGCTCGCACCTTCCACTGGCTGGCGGATTCGTCGCCGGCGACGCCATACTTTGGCGTGCGGATAAACTCACAGTTGCGGCGGCCGAAGAGGCCCTCGAGCACGGCGACGGCATTGGCCAAACTGATGCCTGCCCCGATGGCCATTAAAAAAGGGACGAGCAAGACGGTCTTAAACCAATTGCGGCCGAGTTCGCGTTGAGAAGCGACATAGAAAGCCCCAGCAGAAAAAGTCATGAGGGTGAATAGCCCCATCATGACGTACCAGGCGAAGGTAGACTTGGGGGATAAAAAGCTCGGTCCGCCAAACGCGAATGTTGGAAACACAAGCAGGGCCAAGGCCACAGCAGGCGGGTACACGATGCCGGAGGTCAAGTGAAAAAAGGCCTCAAGCTTTACCCGCAGAGGCAATTTACTTCGGAGCACGGCGGGCAGAAGTTTGACCGCAGTTTGGGCGATACCTTTGGTCCAGCGATGCTGCTGCTGCTTAAAAGAGATAATTTCGGGCGGCAGTTCAGCGGGGGAGACCAGGTCCGGGAGAAATACCATTTTCCAGTTGCGCATTTGAGCGCGGTATGAGAGGTCCATGTCTTCGGTGAGGGTATCGTGCTGCCAGCCGCCGGCGTCATCAATAGCGCTTCGCCGCCATATGCCACCGGTGCCGTTGAAGTTGATGAGTCTTCCGCTGCGGTTGCGGGCGGTGTGTTCAATCATAAAGTGGCCATCAAGCAAAATGGCCTGGCAAACGGTAAGGAGCGATTGATGGCGGTTGATGTGCTCCCAGCGCGACTGGACGCAGGCGATGTTGGGGTCGGTAAAAAAATGGATGGACTGCTGGAGCATTTCAGGCAGCGGAACAAAATCGGCATCGAAGATGGCAATATATTCGCCCGTGGCGGTTTGCAGGCCGTTGGCGAGAGCGCCGGCTTTATAGCCGGTACGATCGGTACGATGGATGTATTGCACCTGATGGCCAGCCTCGCGCATTCGCTGGCAGACGGTTTCGGCAATGAGAGCGGATTCGTCGGTGGAGTCGTCGAGAACCTGGATTTGCAGTAGTTCTGCAGGGTAATTGAGATTACAGGCGGCTTCAATAACACGCTGGGCGACAAACTGCTCATTAAAAAGGGGGAGTTGAACGGTGATTTTTGGCAAGGAGTTGAACTTGCCTGCGGGCTGAACCGGCTTTCGCGCGACACGGTAATACAAAATAAGCTGCCAGTACCGATGCATGCCAAAGGTGGCCAGCACGGCCATGGACGCCGTGTAAGCAATGGCCATAAGGTTTTGCATGGTTGTGTACATTATATAGTTGCTCTGCCTTTTAAGATGCTTGCAGGCCAAGGCAACAAGGCCAAGTCCACCACGGGGCAGACTCAAGCGACGTTGCCTGCGACACTACAAATCCCCCGGGCTTGGGTGCGTACAGAGTAAAACATCCCACATCCGGTTGCCACCGCCCATCCAAGCGTAACAAAGTGTACGGTTTGAAGGCAATAGTTTCAACCGGTTAGATGCGGTATATGCGCGAAGGCGAAAAAATGTGGCGTTTTATTATAAAAATTGAGCAGGCCAGCGGTTATGGGGCGGGGCGTGCCCCTGCGGATGGCGGGTTACTCCGGGCCTCGCTGCCTCTGCGTCGCAGGCTTCGTCGCTATTCCATCGCCAAGTCCGGCCATTAGCCGGCGAGTATCCTGGCCACCATGGCCCTTTGCTTTACCGTTTGAGGCCGGCCGACTTTGCAAGTTGAGCGGCCTTATCGGTGCGTTCCCACGTAAAATTCGGATGGGAACGGCCAAAGTGGCCATGAGCGGCGGTTTGGCGGTAAATGGGTCTCAGCAGTTTAAGGTGTTGAATAATGGCCTGCGGCTTAAGCGGGAAAAGTTCGCGGACGAGATCGCTGATGAGGGTTTCATCAACGACCGCAGTTCCTTCGGTATCTACAAGTACGCTGACCGGTTCGGCAACGCCAATGGCATAACCCAACTGCACTTCGCAGGCTGTAGCCAAGCCGGCGGCGACAATATTTTTGGCAACATATCGGGCCATGTAGCTTGCAGAGCGATCAACCTTGGATGGGTCCTTGCCCGAAAAAGCGCCGCCGCCATGGCAGCCTCGGCCGCCGTAGGTGTCTACAATAATTTTGCGGCCAGTGAGACCGGAGTCACCGTGTGGTCCGCCGATTAAAAATTTGCCGGTGGGATTGATATGGAAAACGATGTCGTTGTTCCAAAGGTGTGGACATTCGGCCATGACGACGGGCTTAATGAGTTTATTGATGATTTCGCGACGGCCGGCATCGGAGAAGCTGTCGGTTTTTTTGTCTACGATGGCATCGGTGTGCTGGGTGGAAAATACAATGGTGTGAAGGCGTTTGGGTTTGTCGTTTTCATATTCAACGGTTACCTGACTCTTGGCGTCGGGCCTGAGCCAGCGGATTTTACCGTCTTGGCGCAGTGAGGCGTGTTGTTCAACGAGGCGGTGGCTGAGGTAAATGGGAAGTGGCATGAGGCTGCTGGTTTCGTTGCAGGCGAAGCCGAACATGATGCCCTGATCGCCCGCGCCCTGCTCTTTGTTTTTACCGGCGGTTACGCCGCGTGAAATATCAGCCGATTGGCTATGCAAAGCACGCACGACCGCGCAGCTACGGTAGTCGAAGCCCGTAAGGGGATCGTCATACCCGATTTCGCGGATGGTTTTTCGTACGGTGTCTTCGGCATTGTTGAGGGCGTTGATGCCCGCCTGATTGTGCACCGTAACCTCACCGGCGAGTACCACCAAGCCGGTGGTGACAAGGGTTTCGCAGGCAACGCGGGCGTGCGGATCGGCGGCGAGGAGTGAGTCCAGGATTGCATCAGAAATTTGGTCGGCGACCTTGTCGGGGTGGCCCATGCTGACTGATTCGCTGGTAAAAAGATGCTTGCTGGGTTTGCCGTTTGCCATTGGTTGATTTCTCCATGTTGCAGGGCCGTAAAAGCCTCGCTGACCGATGCGCCGTTTGCCGGTCGCACGCAACCGGCATCGGCATCCGGTGGTGCGAGCCACAAAGTGTACCTGAATTTATGTTGCAGGCCAACTGGCCGCGAGGCGAAATATCTATTCTGTTGAATCGGATGGCGACCTGTTGAACGGGTGAATAAGTCATTATTTAAAGGTGGTTGCCGTGTTATATCGGGTATGATGAATGCTACGATAGTATTGTTGGATGTGGCACTATTGCGGAGGCGACGGGGGGGGAAAGCGTTTTCACGTGGACGGCGTTGTGATTGTCTCGCAGACGCCTGACAACACAGGCTCAGGCTGGCTGCAAACGGTGGCGTACCCAATACTGGACAAATTTACCCAAGGTAAAAAGCGGGTTGCCATTCGCCTGCAGACCGCGCCCGGCATGATTGCCAGCGGTTTGTTAGGCGCTCGGAGTGTACACTGCCTTGAGAGAGGTTTTTCAGCGATTGGCTGAATTGGCTGATATTTGCGGGTGTTGGTGAACGCCAAGCGAAGCGATTTGTGCTTTAAATAGATCAAGTGGCAGGCCGACGACGTTGCTCCATTCGCCGCTGATAAGACGGACAAACGGATCGTGGCCGCTGCGTTCATCTTGTATGCCATAAGCGCCGGCCTTGCCCCGCCATAGCTGCGAGTCGAGATAGGCTTCGAGATCGGACTGGGAAAGCCGCCGCATTTGCAAGACTGACTCGGCCACCACCATGCGCCGCTGTTTGTGCCAGATGATCGCTAAGCCGGTGAGCACGCGATGGCGCTTGCCCGATAGCAGAGAGAGCATACGTTTTGCGGCTCCGCGATTGGCTGCCTTGTTTAAGATTATTCCGTCAATAACAACAGTGGTGTCGGCAGCGAGAATGATTGAGTTCCGCGGGGCACAGGCCTCGATGGCGATTGCCTTGCGAAACGCCACGCATGCCGGCCAGAGTTCCACCGGTATGCAATGCGGACGATGGGCGAGTTCGCGGTCTGTGCTGGGAATTACCGTAAAGCGATAGCCAGCCTCGGTGAGGAGTTGAGCACGCCGAGGCGAGGCGCTGGCAAGAATCAGCGGTGGTGCTACGGTCGTTTTGTGTTTGACGGTTATAGCCATGGTTATTTTACGCTCAGTTTATATGTGATATTGCCGGTTGGTTCAATAACGATTCTGTCAGGCGCCATACACGGTCGGCGGGCAATCGCTTAAGGGTTTCGGAGCGGTCGGGTTCGGTGGCGCGGTAATCGCCGAGATCATCAAATCGCAGCACATGGTGAAGCTGGTTCCAGGGACCGACGGACTTTTCATCGGTGGGGCCGTAAAGCGCAACGACGGGCTTGCCCAATGCGACCGCCACATGAAGCGGGCCGCTGTCGTTGCCAATGGCAATACGGCTAAGTGAAAGCGCGGCGATCATTTGAGCAAGGCTGGTTTTACCCCCTAAGTTTACGGCCGTCGGCCCAATGCCATCGGCTACGTATTGGCAAAGCTCGAACTCCTGAGGGCTGCCGAGGACAACGGGCGCAACGCCCGCTGCCTGCAATCGTCGGCCGATCTCCACAAAGCCTTCGTGCGACCAGCGTTTGGCATCCCATCGAGCACCGGGAATGATGGCGGCGACGGGGCCGGCCGCATTGAACATTTGCCGGACGGCTTCAATGGTGGCCGGAGAGATCGGCACGCGAAACTCTACATGTTCGTCCGGCTCTTGGATGAGGGTAAGCAGGCTGCGCATACGTACCACGGCTACTTTGTCTTGGCGGCGCATATCTACGCCGTGGGTATAAAAGAGCGTTGCGCCCTCGCGTGCGGATGTAAAACCGATGCGAACGGGCGCCTTGGTGAGGCGGGCGATGAAAGCGCTGCGCAGCAGTCCCTGGGCGTCAAAAACCATGTCGTATTTGTTGGCCTTAAGTTTGCGCCGAAGCGAAGCCGCCGCGCCGACTCCGCGTCCGGACCACCAGCGGGCGAGGTGTCCCTGCTGAAATAAAATAACCTCGTCGAGAGCATCGTGTCCGTTGATCAGTTCAGCAAAGGCGGGGCGGATGAGCCAGTCAATTTTGCTGTGGGGGTACAAGCGCCGCAGGTCGCAGAGCAAGGGCAGGGTGGCCGCCACATCGCCAAGCGAACTGGGCTTGATGATCAAGATGCGCTGCGGGCCGTTTGACCAAGGCAAGTTGAGCGTTTTCTTCAAAGGTGAGCCTCCGCAGCGGCTGTTGCGGAGGCATCGGCGATGGAGGTCTCGCAGCCATCTTTAAACAAGTCTTGTGCGTCGGGTACGCTAGGCAGCCGCACGCCGGGGCCATCGTGTTGGTAATGGCGCTCAAGAACGGCATCCCAATCAGCGTGCGATGTTACGGCGATAAACTCGCGCCAAACGTCAGCGCCTTGGGGGTGAAGCTTGGAGTATTTGATGCCAATTTTGCGCATTTGTCGGGACGCCGAGGCTTCGCCGTAAATATGTACCGCCATGGAAAAATGCTCCAGCAAGGCTTCGCGCTGCTCGTGGATGGTTGGCGGCGCGGGCAGAGGGCGGCCGGCGAGCAGGGCGGCAAACTCAGAAAATATCCAAGGGTTTCCGATGGCTCCACGGGCAATCCAGACGCCGTCGAGGCCGGTTTGTTGATACATAGCCAAAGCGTCTTGAGCGGTAAAGACATCGCCGCTGCCGAAGAGGGTCATGTTTGGGTAGCGACGCTTGAGAGCGGCCAAAAATTGGCGATTGGCCAAGCCGGTGTATTTTTGTTCTACAGTGCGACCGTGGACGGCGACGGCGGCAAATTGCAGTCGCTGTGCCTCCTGCATAATGTAATCAAAGTTATCGGCGGCTTGGGCGGATTCATCGAGTGCGCGGCGCAATTTCATGGTCAGTGGGCCGGGTACAACATCGCGGACGGCCCGCATGATGGCCACCGCCTGGTCGGTATCGCTTAGCAGATAACCACCGCGGCATCGTCCCATGACTTTACGTACGGGGCAGGCAAAGTTAAGGTCAATGACATCGAAGCCGGCGGCAAGCAAGATGCTCGCCGCAGCGGCCATGTCATGGGCCTCGCTGCCCATGAGCTGCCCCGCGACGGGATGGTCGTCATCACACAGGATGGCTCCTTTTTCACGGCCGCGTCCGCCGCTGATGAGTACCCGATCGAGCAGGGCCTCGGTGACGGCATAGGGGCAGCCTCGTCGCCGCGCCACAACGCGCATGGCCATATCGCTGTAACCAGCAAGGCCCGCCTGCATGGCCGGCGAAGGCAAGCTAAACGTGCCGATGGTGCAAGGGCGATGAAGAATAGGTTGTGCCATCCAGCCAGGGTTCCTGTGTTGTGTGCGTTGCCGCGAGGCTAAACTCCGCATTTGGACTCTATTTTAGCGTTTTTTTGTATTTGATGTTGGGCGGGGTAGGGCTGCTTGCCTCAGGCAGGCGGTGCTACCCGCCGGTGTGGGTGTAGTTGCGCGTTACATAGTCAACAAGCTGTACGACCAGGGCGGTCCAGCCGGTTTGGTGCGATGCGCCCAGGCCGGCGCCGTTATCACCGTTGAAGTATTCATGAAACAAAACCATGTCCTTCCAGAGCGGGTTGTCACGGAACAAGGCTTGGTCGCCAAACACGGGCCGATGGCCTTTGGCATCCGGCAGGAATATCGAAATCATTCGGCGTGCAATTTCTTCCGAAAGCTCCAGGAGATTGATGCGGTCGTTGGGCCGACCTGGCCACGGCAAGGTAAGACTATCGCCATAAAAGCGATGGTAGGTTCGCAAGGCGGTAATGAGCAGGTATGCCGTTGGAAACCAAATAGGGCCGCGCCAATTGGAGTTGCCGCCAAAAACGCCGGAGCGCGATTCCGCGGGTTCATAGCGCACTTCCCATTGCTGATGATCAAAGGATAATATGTAAGGATTATCGCGGTGATAGCGTGAAAGCGAGCGCAGGCCGTAGGGCGATAAAAACTCGTTTTCATCCACCACGCGCAACAGCGCGCGTTGTAAACGTTCTTTGCTGGGAATACCCAGCAGGCAGTGCGATTTATCCGCCGACCAGGTGCAGGAGATGCTGTCGCTGCCGATGGCTCGCTTGATAACTTCTGAATCCCAGCGGTCGCGGAATGCGGGGAGTTTGTCGAACCAGCTTTTTTCGAGAATTTGCACGGCCAGCAGGGGTATCAACCCTACCTGCGATCGCAGGCGAAGGGGTATGGGCGCGGCCATGGCGCTGCTGGTGATGGTGTCGTAATAGAAGCCATCATCGGGGTCCCAGAGCGAGGTGGCGGAATTGTCGGCGGCGTTAATGGCCGACGATATGGCCACAAAGTGATCCAGAAATTTCAGAGCCAGATGCGAGTACACGGGGTCGTGCTGCGAAAGCTCCATGCCGATGGTCATCATGTTGAGGCAGAACAATCCCATCCAGCCGGTGGCATCGGCCTGTTCGAGCGCCTGGCCGACGGGCAGGGGGCGGCTGCGATCAAAAACAGAGATGTTATCGAGGCCCAGAAATCCGCCTTCGAACACGTTGCGCCCATGGCTGTCTTTGCGGTTGACCCACCAAACAAAGTTCAGCAGCAGTTTGTGGTACATACGTTCGAGAAAGGCCAAATCGCCCTGGCCGTTGCGGCGGCGCTTGTCGCTATTGTAGACGCGCCAGGTGGCCAGCGCCTGCACGGGCGGGTTAACATCGTCGAACGACCATTCATAAGCGGGCAGTTCGCCGGAGAGATTTTGAAAGCGTTCGGAACAGACGAGTTCGAGCTGTTGTTTGGCAAGCTCGATATCCACATACGCCATGGTGAGGCAGTGAAAGGCCCAATCCCAACCGGCAAACCAGGGGTATTCCCACTTATCGGGCATGATGATGACATCGTGGGCTTTAAAATGGGGCCAATGGTGGTTGCGGCCCGACAGCCGCTGGGCCGGTGGCTTATCAGCGCTGTCGCCGTGGAGCCAGGTGGTCACGTCGTAGTTGTAAAATTGCTTACTCCAGAGCAGCCCGGCCATAGCCTGCCGTTGCACCGGCCGCACCTGCGGGTTGCAGCTTTTGGGAAGCATATCGGCATAAAAGGCATCGGCCTCGGCAATTCTGCGGGTGAAAAGTTCTTCAAAGTGATCGAAGGCATTGTCCAGAGAATTTTCGGAAAGCACGATCATAATTTGCTGGGTTGCACCCGGCGCCAGTCGCAACTGATAGTGCGGGGCAACTTTGGTTCCCCAGGGTTCGGCGTGCAGGGCGTCGTGTTGACCGCCGATAAGGAAATCGTGGAAGGCATCTTTTACTGCTGGATGGGTATTGGATGCGCCCCAGAGTTTTTTTCGGTTGGTTTCGTTGAAGGTAAAGAGTGTTTCAAGCGGCTCGAGCGCATAGAGATAAAGCGAACGGTTGTCGAGTCGCTGGGCATGCAATACGGATTGCCGCGGATTATTGGGATGGTGCCAGCGAATGACCGGTTCTTTGCCCGGTACAGCGCCCCAAGACCAGGTATTGCGAAACCAAAGGGTGGGCAGCACATGAAGCACCGCGGGATTTTTGCCGCAGTTTTTTGCGGTGCACCGAAATAAAATAACGCCCGGCTCGCGTTTGGCGTATTCAAGCGTAATGTCGAAAAAAGCGTTTTCGGCAAATACGCCGGTGTCGGCGAGCTCGTACTCGGGTTGATCGAGTCCGCGGTGGCGGTTGATTTCCACAAGCTGCCGATACGGAAACTCGGCATGAGGGTAGCGGTAAACCATTTTCATGTAGCTATGGGATGGGGTGTTGTCGAGATAAAACCAGAGTTCTTTGACATCCTCACCGTGGTTGCCCTCTTGATTGGTAAGGCCAAACATGCGTTCTTTGAGGATCGGGTCGTGACCGTTCCAAAAGGCTGGCGCAAAACAGAGTATCTGCTCTTCATCGCAAATGCCGCCTATTCCATCTTCGTTCCAGCGGTAGGTACGGCTGCGGGCCATGTCGTGGGTGAAATAAGTCCAAGCACTGCCGTCGGCTGAATAATCTTCACGGACAGTGCCCCAGGCGCGTTCGCTAAGGTACGGTCCCCAGACACGCCAGCGAGCAGCCTGCTTGGGGTCGCTCATGCGGGCGGATTCTGGCAACAGAGGTACCTGCCCATGAGATGGCGTGGTTTTGTGAGGCTCATCTGCCATGGGCTATGACCTTTTTTGAAAGAAATCGTTATTGGCTGAGGCTGTGGTGGCCAGCACTGAGGCGCGACATACTACCAAGACCTCCAACAATTTTATGCGCTAAGGCGAGCCGTGCACTGCATGTGCAGTGGCAGTTGCCGCAGGGCTGCGATTATTTCGAGGGGGCCGGCGCATTACAACTTGCACAGGAGCTTTTGCCCTTGTCGTTGGAGCCGGAGGTGGCGTCCAACGCGGCGATGCCAGCATGGATATTAGCGGCGGTCTTAACGTCGCTGCCGGCGGTTGCTGCATGCAGCGACCCCGCGGAAAGGCCACTTAGTGCGGCTGTGGCCAAAAGAGCGGTCGCTGATGATGCTTTCGTCAATTTTTTCATTAGAAGTCTCCAAAAACGTCGTCGGGCACCTTAACCCGGTCCGATTAAAAGAGGCTCGCATAAATGAGTGGGTAAGTCAAGCCGTGCCCGCGGATTTACAGATGCCGCGGAATGTGCGGACGGTACTGTCAAAAGATGGGTGTAGGGTGCCTCGGTGCGGCTACGGAAAGGTCAATACGCCCATGCCGAGTTTACCGTTGCGTACGACGAGAATGCGCACGCGACCGGTTGCGGGCAGGCGCGGCAAAAGAATGCCAAGGTCATGAAGTGTGCGAATTCGGTAGGGGCCAAGCTGTACGATTACATCGCCGGGTTCCAAGCCGGCGCGGGCACCGATGGAGTTTTTTTCGATGAGCTTCACGAGCAGGCCGCTCTGTACCTGCATGCCATAGCGCTGGGCGAGTGCCGGCGTCATTTGCACCAAGCCCAGGCCGAGGAGCTTGCGGGCCTTGGTGACCACGGGTGAGGGTGGCAGAATGCTTACGGGATATTGCTTTACCGAGCCATCAGCAAAATGAACGACGACGGCCTTTTGAGAAGGCTTTACTGCCAACATCGCAGCACAGGCATCTATAAGCGTTGGGGTCGGCACGCCATCAATGCTTTCGATGACGGGGCCGTGGGTGCCGGCAAGCACAACATGCTCATGAATGGTAGCGGGTTCGGTGATAGTGCGAATGGCCGCGAGCTTAATGGGGTAATCAAGCCCATTGACCAGAGCCGGACTCATAAGCATGGGGAGATATTTTTCGAGGCGATCTACACCAATGGCAAAGCCAATATTTTGGGCGTTGCCGCGAATGGCTGTATTAATGCCGATGACCTGTCCGTAGGCGTTAAGGAGCGGGCCGCCGGAGTTGCCGGGATTGATGGCGGCATCGGTTTGAATAAGTTTGGTGAGGGGCTTGGGATTATCGGGTTCCTGAATTTGCCGATGAATGGCCGACACAATGCCCGAGCTGACGCTTTGGCTGTAGCCAAACGGATTGCCCACGGCAATGGTTGGTTCGCCAATCATCAGGTCATTGGAGAGGCCCAGTGGCAGGGTGTGAAATGTGGCGGGGCTGTTGATTTTTAAAATGGCAAGGTCAATGGCCGGGTCGGCCCCGACAACATGAGCGGAGTACTTTTGGCCATTGGCGAGTTGCACATGTATTTCGCGGGCTTGATTGACCACATGGTTGTTGGTTACGACATAGCCTTGGCTTTGAATAATAAAACCGCTGCCCAAAAAATTGGCGGGCACGCGCACGAGCGGTCCAAAGTTAAATTGCGGCATAAACATGCCGTTGCCGAAGGGATTTACGCGTTGGGTTACGAGCTTTTTGGCTGATATGCTGACAATGGCCGGCTCCGAGTGCTTAACAATCTGTACTGTTGTGGTGTTTCGCAGATTGCCGACGTCAATGTGCGGCATCCATGTGGCTGCTGGCGTGCTGGCAGCCGCTGGTTGGGGCAACGGGTCGCTGTGAATGGAAAGGATGGGGCCCGGCAGTGCCGCAACAGCAAATGCGGCCCCACATGCAAAAACGTTTGCGACAGCGGCGACAAGAAGACGACGACATAAGAACATAATCTATCTCCAAAGCAACGATGATTGTACGGCGGTACGAGCGGTTGGTTCAAAACCCGCTCCATGGGCCGGGGGCGTAAAGCCTGGTTTGCTGGACGACTCCATCGTGTACATCTACCAGCAGCGGCGTGATCGCACAATGCCACATTCGATTTTGGCCGAGCCGCAGATGACGTACCGGCTTGGGTAGCAAATGAACCGGCAACGGTCCAAAGGGAGCAAGTTCGATCAGCACCAGATGGCGAAGCTGTTGCGGCGACAGGCGTTTTTCTACCCCGGCAATGGCATGAATACATACCTGGCAGTTGTGATGGTAAAACACCAGCAGCCAGTGCCCGTGATTGAGCAGTTTTCCGGCATGAAGCCATGGCGTTATGGGCAGCGACTTTCCGGCCCATGCGGCGGGTTCAAAGTGCACCACGCCATGGCCTCCCGTTATTTTGCCGCTGCTGTGAAGCGTTGCGGGACGGAAGTAATAAATGGCCCAGCCACCCAACGAGGTGAGTGCCACGGTCAGGAGTGTCGCGAGAATGGGCCTCGCACGCGAGGCTTTTGTTGCCGAGTTAAGTGCTGGCTTAACATAAACCAGCCCGGCAACAATGACCAAGTCCATTACCAGAGTGTAAAGAGGAGGAACATGCACCAAGCCGAAGCAGCCACAGGTGGCTTTGCCGGCAAAGAACCGCAGCGCCGAATAACCGGAAAAAGCGAGAAAAGTGAGCGTGGCGAGCCACCAGGTTGTGCGATGCTCAAACCCGCTGATAAGCCAAAGGCCCAGGATGAGTTCCGCAATAACCCGCAGTAGTTCGACAAATGAGGCGACGGCAAGGCCCGAAACAATAAGAGCGTAGCCGCTTAGTGCACCGGCGGTAAGCAGGAGCACCCCGACGAGCAAGGTAACCGGCACAAGGCCCGACTTACCGGGCGTAGTCGCCGGAGGCCCGTTGCTTGGGGCGGCGGTGGGTTGTCGAGACGATGGTCTGTTCATGGTGCTTGCTCGCGTGAGTTGATGGTTGCATGTTGAACAAGTTTTGACACGTCCGCAGCATTTGGCGAACTGGCCTTACCGTTAATGCCGCAGATCATCGGCAGAAACTCGGCGGTGTGCAACCGTCGTTCGGATAAAGTTTGAATTTGCGCCACGAGCAAACGCAGCGCGTCGAGCACGGCAATCGGGTCGGCCGGACGTGCGGGCGGCGGGGCGGTTTGCAGTGTGGTTGGAGCCGGGAGGCGGGCGAGCGCGCGAAGCACGGGGGTGATGGTTGCAACCGCAGGCTCGTTGCGACGGCAGCCATGGCAAAACATGCCGCCGATGGCAGGGGCAAACCAAACGGGAGCATTGGCGGGCATCTGGGCTAGCATTTGGCCGCACCGGCGGCACGTATCGAGTTGTGGCTGCAGGCCGGCGGCCGAGAGCGCAGCCTTGAGGTAGGCTGCGGACATTCGGAGGTTTTGGCAGTGCGAGAGGGCCGCTTGAAGTTCTAAAAAAAGTTCGGGGTGCGGGTCGTGTGGTTCCAGGACGGCGAGGGTCACCTCGGCCATCAACTGGGCTGCCAGCCAGGCCCGCCAATTGCGCCGGAGAGATTGGGCCGGGTCGGTCAGGTTCCACGCCGTAAGCGTGGCAAGCTCGCCGGCGTGTTTGGCGGCGATAAAAATGATTTCGCCTTGGCAGAGCGGATCAAGCGGGCCCGAAAATGCTCCAGGACTTTTGCCGCCGGTTCGCTTGGAGCCTTTGGCGATGGCGCTGATGAGGCCATGAGATTTGGCGAAGAGCGCGACGATTTGGCTTGTTTCGGAAAAATCGCGAACGCGCAGGCACACGGCATCGTCATGAAGGTACATCGCCATTGCATGCATTCTACCGCCGGCGGGCCGGTGGATATAGCTTAGGCGGGCCGCTGTAATTCGCCCCGCCCCGCGCTGCAGTTGGTGAGGCATTGCAACGCTGTGCGGGGACGATACAATT
>JABEVB010000151.1 GCA_013044165.1 Phycisphaerales bacterium | reverse complement strand
TCGCTCACCATCAGATGCACATCCAGCATCAGCGAGCACGCCCGCCGCAACGCCATGACAACATCAGGCCCCATGGTCAGGTTGGGCACAAAGTGACCATCCATAACATCCACATGCAACAGATCGGCTCCGATGCGCTGCGCATCGGACGCTTCTTCCGCCAGACGACCGAAATCAGCGGCCAAGATGGACGGCGCAATTAGCGGCAGGTGCGGCGGTCTCTGAAAAATATTGTTGCTCATGCATCCGTCCATAAATGCCGGAAATATCTCATCGCCTCGTGACGCGTCATCAGTCCAGAATGTCTATGCAGGCAAATCCGCGACCTTCCATAAACTCCAAGCTTGCGCCGCCGCCGGTTGATACATGCGACACTTTATCAGCCAGGTCAAATTGCTCGATGGCCGCAGCCGAGTCGCCGCCGCCAATGATCGTGGTAGCTTTATTGGCGGCGGTGATCTCTGCGAGCGCTTCCGCGACCGCTCGCGTACCGGCCTGAAACGGTTTTTTTTCAAAAACACCCATCGGTCCATTCCATACCACAGTCTTGGCGCTGCGAATCTTGCTGCGGTACAGCTCTATGGTTTTGGGGCCAATGTCAAAGCCTTCCATATCATCGGGAATATCGCCCTGCACCACGCGCGTTGCCGCAGTGTCAGTCATCTCGCCGGCGATGACGGTATCCACCGGCAACATCAACTTCTGGCCGCCCTTCTTAAGCAACTCGGCTGCCAGGCCAACCTTATCCTTTTCACATAAAGACTTACCCACCTTGCGGCCCTGCGCCAGAAAAAACGTATAGGCCATCGCCCCGCCAATCAAAACGCTATCTGCCTTGGAAAGAAGATTCTCAATTACAGCAATTTTGTCCGAGACTTTGGCACCACCCAGAATTGCCGCAAAGGGACGCGTCGGATTGCTAAGCGCCTCACCTAAGAATTTCAGTGCGCGCTCAATCAAAAACCCGGCAACGCGCTTGCCGGGACCCAAAATTTCCGCCACGCCATACGTAGAGGCGTGCTTGCGGTGGGCCGTGCCAAAGGCATCATTTACATACAGGTCACCCAATTTAGCCAGTGCGGCCGCAAAGGCTGCATCATTCTTTTCCTCTTCCTTATGGAAGCGGGTATTCTCAAGTAACACAACCGTGCCTGCAGAAGCCCCCGCAACCAACTGCTCGACCGTTGGACCAATACAATCCGACGCCATCTGAACCGGCTTGCCCAGCAATTCCTGTAGCCGCTTGGCTATAGGCTTGAGGGAATACTTGGGTTCCGGCCCCGCTTTTGGGCGACCAAGGTGACTCATCAACACCGCCACGCCACCGCGGTCCAAAACGCTTTTGATAGTCGGCAGGGCCGCCACAATACGTCGGTCGTCCGTGATATGCCCGGATGAATCCACTGGAACGTTAAAATCCACGCGAATCAACACACGCTTACCAGAAACATTTAAATGCGATACATTTTTCTTCAACATTGTAAATCCTAAAAATAAACAAGCCTTCCTAATTCCATTACCAACGGCTCGGCTTCATACCTGGGCCAAACAGCCGTCTCTCCAACCGCCGTTATGCTAGGTAATACCATGCGGGTGGTCAAGGCACCAAAATTTGAATCACTGCGGCAAATCCGCGCTGTAGCTGCGTGCCAAGGCGTCAGGCTATACAATAAAGAAGAGTGTCCTTTGTCGCCTTACCGGAGCCACGCATCGCCCATTGCCCGCACATCCTGCTCATTCCAACGCCCAAAGCATTGGAGCTAACATCCAGCCATTGGACCATACCATCGCGCGGTGAGATTATCCTTCCGACTTCGCTCGCAAGCGATTCCCCCTTGGCGGTGCTCTTGAGGGCGCACTTGCAACAGCTTGAGCACGAATTTATATGCCACAACGCCAGCCCATCGCCAGTGCCGCACACTGCTCAAATTCATTTTCGATTAACCGATAACGTCAAGCATCCGCAAGCATACATCCTGCGCATCAGCAGCGTCGGTGCTGACGCCCAAGCCTCCACAGAGCAAGGTCTTTTTTACGCCGCACAAACATTGGTGCAATTGCTGCGGCAGCACAAGTCGGTGTTGCCGGGGTTGATAGTCCACGATGAACCGGATTTCAATCATCGGGGCTTTATGCTCGATGTCTCGCGCGGTCGCGTGCCAACCATGCAAACCCTTAAAGGGCTTATTGACGACCTGGCCGCGCTCAAAATAAATGAATTTCAACTGTATATTGAAAACGTATTTGCCTTTCAAAACCATCCGGATATTTACAGCGACACAACGCCCCTGTCTGCAGCGGAAATGCGCGAGCTGGATCAGTACTGTCGCAACCGCTACATACAGTTTGTGCCGTGCCTCGCCTCGCTCGGGCACATGGACAAAATACTTCGTCGGCCCAAGTACAGGCACCTGGCTGAGGTGGAAGCCGATGAGCTGCGCAGTCAGGGCATAACGCCTTGGTGCGAAGACCCCTGGTCGCTCTGTGTGACAGATCCGCTGAGTCGCAGCTTTTTAACCGAGCTATACCAGGAGTTCCTGCCTAATTTCTCCGCTTCAGTGGTGAATGTCTGTTGCGACGAAACATGGGATTTGGGCAAGGGCCGATCGCGCAGCCAAGCCGATGCTATCGGCATTGGGCGGTTGTACTTGCATTGGATTTGCTTCTGCAGCGAATTAGCCCGCAGATACGACAAAGCCATTCAACTCTGGGGCGATATCATTATTTCACACCCAAGCCTCATTGCCGAACTGCCGACGAATACAACTCTGCTGGAATGGGGCTACGAGTCTGATCATCCCTTTGCTGAGCATGCCAGGCAGTTTGCCGCCAGCGGGCGGCCCTTTTACGTTTGCCCCGGTACCTCCACCTGGCAGTCGCTCACCGGTCGCACTGAAAATGCAATGGCCAATATGCACAATGCCGCTCTCGCCGGAATGGCAAACCACGCAATCGGCTATCTAATTACCGATTGGGGCGACTACGGTCATCTGCAACCGTTGGCCATAAGCCTTTTGCCCCTCGCATACGCTGCGGCGGTAAGTTGGCACACCCAAACTCAAGCCAATACAGAGTTTTACCAAGCCGTGTCAATGCATGTGTTTCAGTCCAAGAGTCTGGACTTTGCCCAATGGCTTGCCGATGCCGGCAACATTTACCAGCACGTTGCCACCGGACGAATACGAAACGCCTCGCTCGAACATTGGCTCTGGCGCGAACCGTGGGATCAGCACAAGTACCTGTCGCAAACTGATGCCTCGCATGTCCAAGACGCCGTGAGCATACTGCGACCGCTGACGGACCGAATCGCTGGCGATCACCTCAATCGCCCCGATGCCCGCGATGTGCATTGCGAACTGGCCATGATGTTGGATATCGCCATGCTCGCGCTCTCCGATGCTCAGGCACGCCTTGCCGCCGCAACGCCGTCCGAAACTTTTGCCAGACATCAGCAGAACCTGTATAAAGTCGCTCGCGAAGAATATCGCAGCTTGTGGCTGCGGCGCAACGGGCAGTCGCGTCTGGAGGATATGCTGCGGCTGTTTGATCAGAGAATAAGTGAATATGCCGGTTTCAGCCGCCATGCCGGTAAAATAAAGTGATGGAGTAAAAATATGTCGCTTCTTGTAACAGGTTCCATCGGAATTGACAGCGTTTCTACGCCGCATGGTGACGTGGCCGAGGTATTGGGAGGCTCCGCCGTATACTTCAGTTGGGCGGCAGCCGCCTTCTGCACCGTGCGTTTGGTTGGCGTCGTTGGCGAGGACTTCCCGTCCAAATTCACCAAAGCCTTTAAGCATCCGCGCATTAACCCTGCCGGTCTTGAAAAGCGCAAAGGCAGTAAAACCTTTCGCTGGAGCGGCCGTTACGACGCCACCATGAACGAAGCCACCACCACCGCCGTTGACCTCAATGTGCTCGCGGAGCGGGCGCCTGCGGTTCCCAAAGCATTTGCCGATTCAAAGGTCGTTTTTTTGGCCGCTACCCACCCGGGTCTCCAAATGGAACTGCTGGGGCAGATTAAAAAGCCCAAACTCGTTATCTCTGACACGCGCGACCTCTGGATACGAAATTACCGTGATGAGCTCATCAAAAGTCTTAAAAGCATTGATGGCATCGTACTCAACGACGCCGAAGCCCGCCTGCTTACCGGTGAAGTCAACCTTGTCAAGGCACTGGCCATGATACGCAAGCTCGTACGCAAGAACGGCCCACAGATCGTTATTGTTAAAAAAGGTGAGCATGGTTGCCTCGTAGCCCACGGCCCGGACATTTTTGCCATGCCCGCATTTCCAACACATAACGTGCTCGACCCCACGGGCGCCGGCGATAGTTTTGCCGGCGGCCTTTTAGGCTACCTTACCGGCAAGGGCAAGTTTGATGTAGCAACCTTCAAACAGGCAGTCGCCGCTGGCACGGTCATGGCCAGTTTCACCATTGAGTCGTTCTCGCTCAAAGGGCTGCAAAGCGCCCACAAAGGCAAAGTTGCGGCTCGACTGGCGAATTTTAGAAAAATGCTTACCAAGGGCCTGTAAATAATGCCGACTTGCTCCGCTGCGGGCTTACCCCCTGTCGTGCAGGCTTCCAGCAAGCCCGGTCGTCCCTTTCATGAACGCCCCTATTTTTGCAATGCGTGTTACGAGAATTGCAGAGGTGGCAGCGAGGCGGCAATTGCCTCGCGTTGGTCTTCCAGCCATGGCGGCAGCATAAGCTGCGTGCCCAGTTGCTCCACCGATTCATCCACCGTAAAGCTGGGGCCGTCGGTCGCAAGTTCAAAAAGCACGCCTCCGGGTTCACGATAATAAATTGAACGGAAGTAAACCCGCTCCATCGGCGGCGTCACGTGCAGGCCACTCATATCCAGTCGCTGGCGCCATAAATCCTGGTCTTCGGCCGTTGCCACGCGCCACGCTACATGATGAATCGCGCCGGCACCAAGGCGCCCCATCTGCTCGCCGGCGACTGAAGCTGTCAATCCAATAGCTCCCGCCCAACCACCGGTACCCAACCTCAATGACACCCTACCCTCTCTTTGCGCTACGGTTGTGGCACCGAGCACATCGGTGAGATGCCGGCGCGATGCGTTAAAATCCTTTACATGCAAATCAATGCCCCATATTCTTCCAATCGCGTGCTCCTGTGGAACCGTCCCAAGCCTGTGTGACTCATCAGGCGGCAGGTCCGCTGATTCCGTCAAAGCCAATGGCAATCCTTCAGTATCCGTAAACTGCAGGGCCGCGCTGCTTCCATGGTCTGCCGCAACCATCGCGCTGGTCGTGCCGGCCGCTTTCAGGCGGCTCTGCCAATACCCGAGGCTGGCGGGCGGAATTGCAAATGTCACGCGATTTGCCTCGCCGGTGCCGCGCCTCGCCAGCCGCGCCCCCGGCCAGAAAAAGAAGGTCATGAGCGTCCCCGGCCGCGCCGAGGCATCTCCATAATAAATGTGATAGCTTGTCGGATCATCAAAGTTCACCGTCACCTTCACGATGCGCAGCCCCAGCAACTCTGAGTAAAAGGCCATGTTCTCCTGGGGCCGGCCCGATATAGCCGTTACATGATGAATGCCCGAAATCGTGATGGCCATGTCTAAGGTCCCATATTTTGGTGATTGTCGGCCAGTGCGAAGCAGCCCTAAAGCCGCGCAACCATGTAGCCTGTAAACCAAAATACAATCGTATCATTGGCGACTGCGGACACAAAACGTGCAGTCGCCCCAGAGCCTGCCACGGGCCTGTGACAGTTTATGCAGCTTTTTTCTTGGTTTTGGCCAAAACGTAGGCCGGTCGGTTGGTCCAGAGCCGTTCCCAGCGAGCATCTTGGCTTTT
>JABEVB010000022.1 GCA_013044165.1 Phycisphaerales bacterium | reverse complement strand
GTAATAAGTATGCCACTTGCCGTTCTTGAAGCGTTTGTGCGAACGAATGAACATGCCCGGCACTATCGCAAATCACGTCAACAAAAAAAAGAGGGTAGGTCTTCACCACAAGGGTTTTGAGAGGCAAAACCGTATTGGTTTGCAACCAGGGCCGAAAAAATCGTGAAAATTCCGGAAATCAGCCGCAAAGTGCGAAAGTTGGGTTAAACTGGAAAATCCGGGGTTAAGCGTCATCCATAATAACCCTGAAAAACGAACCTCAGATGATGGCGTAGCACAATGATTCCATCGCTCTCGAATATTTGGACCTTTATTGCGCCGACACGGATTGCGTGCGCCTTTTCAAATCCCCTGTGCAACACCATCCGCGAGAAACGGCTGCACTGGCTTAGCAACCTCACCGTAAACGATGGCGCTTTGCCCCCGACCGTAACGACCACAAGCAGCGTGATTTTCATTGCCAACGAGTGGAAGAGCTTGAACCCCAACGTGCGGGCGCTGGAGGATCGGGCGATCATTCTGCATTACGGCTTGGCTTTTATTTGTAATAGCGCTTTTTCTGCCCTTTTCGACCCGTTAAAAGCGGCCCGCTTGTACCAAAACAATGCTTTCTTCCGGTCCGCACGGACGCCGCTGCCGTTGTAGTATGCGCATCCCAAGTCAAATTCCGCCCCAGCATAGCCCTGATTTGCCGCTTTGCGGTACCAATAGTCCGCGGTGGTGTGATTTCGCATTACGCCTTGTCCAAAATCATAATCCACACCTACATTGTATTCGCCGCGGGCGCTTCCACCCTTTGCGGCCCTAAGGAACCAACGGTGGGAAGCGAAGTAGTTTTTCGGAACGCCGTACCCCTGATGGTAACTAATGCCCAGGTTCGCGTCCGCATCAGTACTTCCTTTTTTTGCGGCTCGGCGGTACCAAGAGTCAGCAGTCGCGTAGTTCTTCGGGACACCCTCGCCGTTACTATAGGCAACGCCGAGCGAAACTTCCGCCCTGATTATTCCCTTCTCCGCAGCCCTGCGGTACCACTGATCAGCGGTGGCGTAACTCTGTGGAACACCTTGGCCAAACCAATAAGCATTGCCCAATTCGTTTTCCGCCCATGCATTCCCTTTTTTGGCGGCCTTACGGAACCACCGATCAGCGGCGACGTAATTAACCGGCGCCAAGTGTTTATAGACGAAACCCAAGCCAAACTCACCGACGGCATTGCCCTGTTTGGCGGCCTTGAGAAGCCAAAGCTTAGCCGTTGACCAGTTCCAGCGAATGCCATAACCCCACATATAGGCATATGCGAGATCGATCTGTGCCGGAACGTACCCCTGCTGGGCCGCTTTGTGATTCCAGTAGAATGCCCTGGTATAGTTTTGCGCGACCCCTTCGCCCCGGAAATAGGATATCCCTAAGTTGGACTCCGCTATGGGCAACCCCTGTTTGGCGGCTTTGCGGTACCAATAAACGGCGGTGACATAATTTTTTGCGACCCCTTCACCCGCATAGTAAGAATAGGCAAGATTGGATTCCGCGTAGGCGGAGCCCGCTTCAGCGGCTTTGCGGTACCATGAATTGGCAATGACATAATTCAGGGCAACACCATGCCCTGATGCATAATCGACACCCAGGTCGTATTTGGCAGTCACACTTCCGTCATTGGCCGCTTTGAGATACCAGTTATGGGAAATGGCGTAATTTAATGTGACGCCTTGTCCGTTGCCATAGGCATAGCCAAGCTCTAGTTCCGCATGGGCTTCATGCTGCCGGGCGGCTCGGCGATACCAATAGTTGGCTGCGGTATAATTCTGTGGAACACCTTGCCCCAAGGCGTAGTCTGTGCCTAGGTTGCTCTCCGCTATCGCATAACCTTGTTGGGCGGCCTTACGGTTCCAGTACGCGCCAGTGGTGTAATCCTTTGGAACACCATACCCCAAGGCGTAGGCTACGCCCAAGTTACATTGAGCTTCCGCTTGTCCTTGTTTGGCCGCCTGGAGATACCAGTGCGTGGCAGTGGTATAATTTTGTCGAACACCATGCCCATAATAGTAGTATAAGCCCAAGTTGAACTCGGCCACTGGATCTCCCTGATTGGCCGCCTGGAGATACCAGAATGCGGCGGTAGTGTAATTTTGCGATACGCCGCTGCCGCTGTCATAATTGCCGGCCAGGTTGGTCTGTGCTCTTGCATCGCCGTTTTTTGCGGCTTTTCGGTACCAATAATCGGCGGTGGCGTAATTCTTTGAGAGGCCCCAGCCGGAGTCGTACGCATTAGCTAAATCATATTCGGCCGAGGCATAGCCTTGTTTGGCGGCCTTCTGGAACCAATAATTGGCAGCGGAGTAACTCTGCCGCACACCATAACCAAAATTATAAGTGACCCCCAAACTGTATTCTGCGGGGGCATAGCCTTGCTGCGCTGCCTTGCCAAACCAGTAGTTGGCGGTGACGTAGCTATGCTTTGGCCCTTTGATGAAGAAAGCGTCCCCCATAGTACATTCTGCTTGAGCGTTGCCCGATTGGGCGGCATGGATAATATCAAGCGCGTTATGCCGCAGGGCTGCCAAGCTTGGCGGCCCGTGGAAAGCACCATCCGTGGCATGTATTGGAGCCGGGCCAGTCCCGCTGGTGCCATTCTGTGCACCCTGCTGCGGCAGTGACCTTACGCTTGTCAACGCTAGCCCCCCTGATCGTCGCATGTTGGGCCTTGCCGTGGGTTGTTGTGACTGGGAATCAGCCTGCGAATTAGGCTGGCTGAGATTTTTTGCACCGGAAGCCACCGACACGTAGTTTTCGGCCCCGACAACTCCCGCCGCAGCCGCCTTATGCATCCAATAATTGGCCTTGAGCGCGTTTACCGCCGTGCCCGATCCGTTTTGATACGCCGAGGCAAGACAATACTCCGCCACACCATTATTCTGTTTTGCCGCTGCCCGGAACAACTCAAAAGAGCGTGGCAGATTCTTGGCAACGCCCGGCGTTTCGCCCAAGTACCACATGCCCAGTGTGTATTGGGCATCGGACTCTTGCTGTGCTGCGGACAGTTTCATCCAATACACCGCACGGCGGGAGTTACGCGTGACGCCGCTACCACCCATGTACATCAGCGCCAGATTATACTCTGCCAGCGGCAACCCTTGCTTCGCGGCGCGGCGCGTCCACACGACCGACCGTGTGAGGTACGGCATCATCAGTGTTTGTTGCCATTCGGCCTGATAAAACATACCAAGGTATTGCTGCGCTTCGGCATCGCCTCGCTTTGCATCCCACTGGAGCGTTGTCATCGCATCTCCACCTTCAGATGCGATCGCTTGAGCCTCCAACTGGGCCGCTTGCGCCGGTGTTAGAGGCCCCGACTGCGCCGGCTGCGCGTATTGGCCCGCATAGCCTCCCAGCGCAGGCGCGGCACCATAACCGCCATTCGCCCCATACGGGGACTCCAGCATGGCGCATCCGCCGACGCAGCAAGCAAACATCACCGTGATCAATAACCCGAAGAAATGTCGCATGGCATATATCCTGGCTATGGCTAAGAATCCTTAAAGATGCTTAATCATGCGGTGTGGCCGCCTGCGACGCAATAGCAGCAGGCCTGCGCCAAGGCTGAATATAGCCAGGCTCGCCGGCTCGGGCGCGGGAGACGAAGTGGCTATGCCTGTGTTGAGGGCGGTAAAAAGCAGTCCATTGGCATTCTGACTTACGCCGAACAAAAAGCCTGATGCCAAGCCGGTAAAGGTGTATGAGATGCCGCTCAGGTTTACCGATTGCGGTGGATCAATTACCTGAAACGTCTGGCCCTTGGTGGGAGCATAATGGTTGATAAAATCAAACTCCATAGTGGAACCAGATAAGCTGACACCGCCCGTGGCATCAAGCTGTGAAGCCTGGCCGCTGCCGGTGCCAGCGATGGTGAACTTGAGCGTGCCACCCGTTTGCGCGTAGTTGCCGGTGATGCTCAATTTCCCAGCAGTAGCGCCGCCGACATCCACCGTACCCGAAGTAATCATGACGTTGCCGGTGATGTTGCCACTGCCTGTCAATTCGCCGCCACTTGTCACATAAACATTGCCATTGGCCGTGCTCTGCGGCGCATTGCCGATAGTGGCATACCCGCCGGTAACATCAAGACTGCTCTTATCCCACAGGGTGAGCGTCTTAGAAACCGCCAGCGTGCCGCTGTTTGTCAGACCCACCGAGCCAGTGCCCCCAGCCTTGCTGCTGGTGCCGCCGACAACCAAATCGGTGGCGGCCAGGTTCGATCCGCCGCCATCTATGGTCAAAGCGCCGTTAATGCCGGATGTTTCGGCGATATACACATCACCGGTACCGTTGGCAGTTGGGGCGGTGGTGGCCCCGTTAGCGATACTGAATGTGCCGGCGGCCTGCTTGCCGATGATCAGGTCGCCTGCATATTGCACCAGCGATTTTGTTCCGGTAACGCTTAGCGATCCTTCGCCCTGTTTGCCGATGGTCAGTGAACTGCCATTTGTGATGAGGCTCGATTCACTCTGCACGGTAACGGAACCGGTTCCCTGGCTGCCGATCGTAAGATTACCGCCAACGGTCCAGTTACTTGCATTGCTGATTGTCGCGGAGCCTTCCGTCGCCGGCTGGCTGCCAAGTGTGGCGTCACCCTTATTGGCCAGCACTGCACCGCCCTGCATGGCCAGCGTGCCTACGCCATATTTGCCGATGGTCAAATCCTGGCTTAACAATACCGAGGAAGTGCCGTTTATATCTAACTCACCGGTTCCGCCGGTGCTGGCTCCGCCAAAGCCCGAGCCTGACGCCAGCGTCATGGCCGAACCGGTAAAGTGTGCCCCGCCCGAAACCGCAAAAGTGCCCGAACCGGATTTGCCTATGGTCATGTCGCCGTTGAACGTAAGTGTGGAACTGCCGCCGCTGAGGTTAAGCGTTCCATTACCGGTATTTTGCTCGCCAAGGGTGATGTCGTTGCCCTGCACGGTAAGACTTCCGCCATTTTGAATGGTAAGCGTTCCGGTGCCATACCCGCCAATGGTAAGCGTACCGGCATCGGTGACAGAGGCGTTATCAATAGTGGCCGTGCCGGTGCCCGAAGCCTGTTCGCCAAGCGAAATGTTGGTTCCGGTGCTAAGCGAAGCGGAATCTTGCACGTTGAGCGTTCCGGTGCCATAGCCGCCAACGGTCAGCGAGCCTGCCGACATGATTGAGTTACTGCCCTGAATGGTGAGAGTTCCATTGGCACCATTTTTTTCGCCCAGTGAAACGCTCGCGCCTGAAAATATCGCATCGGCTGCGTTTTGCACAGTAAGCGTGCCGTCGCCCTGTCCGCCGATGGTGACCGATGTGCCATTGGCGATCATGCGAGAGCCATTGCCATCAAGGGTGAGGGTGGAGGTGCCACCGCTGTCGGCAATGGCAAGGTTGCCGGCAAGTGATACATAGCCCCCGTTTTCCACCGATAGCGAAGCACTGCCTTTATCGCCGACCTTTAGCTCACCATTGATTTGCCATTCGGTGCCGGCATCTGAAATGGTGGCCGCTCCAGTAGACGCCGCCTGGCTGCCCAGTGTGGCATCACCGGTGGTGGTCAGCATGGCGTTGCTGTTGAGGAACAATGAACCCGTGCCGTAATCGCCGACGGTCAGATCCCCATCCACAGTCCATGAACTGTTCAAACCTGTGACCGTTGCTGTTCCAACCGCACCTGCCTGATTACCGAGGGTTGCAGCACCCGATTCCACCGTCCCCTGGCTTTGCACCAGCAGCGTGCCGTTACCGGTGGACTGATCACCAAGGGTTAGCTCACCGGTAATATTGAGATTACCGCTGTTTTGGACGGTTACTTTCGCGGCGCCAGTCTCGCCAAAATCCGCTGTCCCTGCGATATTCCAGACAGAGTTTTGGCCATCAATCACAATGGTGCCATTTCCAGCTTGCGAGGTCAGGCCATACGCCTTGGCCTGCCCGGCGGCATAACTGCTGCTGCTGGTAACGCTTGCACCGGCCAGGATATCCATAAGCCCGGTGCCGCCGTTCCCGACAAGAATTCCCTGGGAAACATTAACGGAAGAGCCTGCGCCGGTTACATAGAGATTGCCGGTAGCACCCGATGAGCTTACAGAGCGGCCCAGGGCAATGTAGCCGCCGCTGCCGGTTAAGGTAACCGTGCCGCCGGATTCGACAACTACCGTGCCGATGCCGGCGGCGAGGTGGGGAAGGGCTACCGTTCCGATGGTAGTTGGCAGACCCGTTGAATCCTCGCCGACAATAAGGCCCTCGTTGGTCAAATTTAATTGCCCGCTGCCTTGGACCGTTACAAAGCCTTGCCCGCCATAACCAATATAAACCGGGCCGTTGCTGTCGTGCCATGTACCACCATCAACATTAACGATGCCGTAGCCGCTGGATGGCCCGCCGAAATTCAGTGATGTGTAGCCAGCTGAGCTGTTACCGCCATTAATGGACGCAGCACTCCCAAAGGAGCTCCCTGCGAGGAGGGTGGTTCCAATAAACGCCCCCCCTCCATACGCGCCAGCCGAGCTGCCGTACGCCACGGCACCATTGGTGTTAAGCTTGCCGGAGGAGGTGATCTTTAACCAAGAATACCCTCCGCTCCCTACCAAGAAGAGACCATGGGCGTTCGCCCCAACTGGGTTGTAGCCAGCATTGCCGTCAATGTAGCCGCCATCGCCGTTAGCTGAACTGCTAGTCGCCACGGTCACTGATTGTGTGATCTGCAGCGGGTCTAGGCGAGGGGTGGCAAAAAAAAGGACCGCAGTTGCCGAGGTTACAGCCGGGTCTGGCACGTAAACCGGCTTGGTATAAGAGTCACTGACCGTTGTGACTGCGTCAAATAAATTGGTGATAGGGTTCCAGTAGCCGTAGGGCTGTGGAGAGCCATAGGTTGTAACCTCGACGATGATACCGGAGGTCGAGTTCACTGTTGCCGCGTCGGTGTAATCCTGCGTGCCAATATATGGCGCGAAAGCGGCATTGGGATTACGGATCAGCGAGTATGAACCGGCTCCAAAAGTTGGCGGCGTAACGGAGCCGCTGGTTACGCCGTAGCCGTAGGGGAACTGGGTCTGATAGACGTCGCCAGCAGGGTAAACCGAGGACGACGTGGACGACGGCATCGTCGTCTCCATCTGAAAAGCCGGAAGCTCCGGTGCCGTCGGCACAATCGGCGATGTCGGCGCCGTTGAAGCTGCCACGCTGCCCGCAATGCATCCGGCCAAAGCTCCCGCAATCAACGATGCCCTTTTTTTTAACAAATCGTCCCGTACACGCGGCAATTGCATCTTCATTACATAACTCCCCATGAAAGCGAAACGCGGCCCTACCACCCATGCGGTACAAAACAACATTACTGAACACTAAAAAGTGCCAAAGAGAGGGCGACTGCTCGCGCTCGTGCTGACATTGGCTTTTTGGTTGATGGTAGCGCTCAAATGCGATTAGTCAATGCTCAAATTACAAAAATCCATGACCACCCTGGTTTTGGTAGCACCCGATAGCCGCAGTCTTGGCCGATGCGGATACATCGCGGCATCCCTACCTCCCCAATCGGCAAAAAAGTTTGGGCTAAACCCGGCCCCGGTTCCGATAAACTTGTAGCGGTTTAACGACCGCGGCCGCCAGGGCGCAGAAAAATTCCCGCTTTGGCAAAGACGTGCCGCCAGTTAGCGGCTATAATTGCTTGACACCGCCCACGGCATGGTTGAACATGCTGGGGCCTGACACCGCCCCGCTATAGGAGCGGCCCATATACAGTCGGCCAGGGGTTCGTGCCGATAAAATCGCCAACGAGTGGGCGCTCTGGCCGCAGCCTTGGCACCAAGTGGCCGCCGATTGGAGGCAGGACTGTGTGCCTGCATCCAGCAGGCATAGCCAGCCAAGACCGCGTGGCCGCCGGCTGCCAGGCTCGCAGCAGAATAATGCACCTAAGAAAGGTTAGATATGGCCCGCGCATCAGGTCGCAAACACAACACTTCCGAGAGTTCTCAACGGGCGAAAGCATCGCCAAGGCAATTGCTTTTCCGCGCAGTGCGTGTCGGCGCCGTGCTGGGTTTGGC
>JABEVB010000150.1 GCA_013044165.1 Phycisphaerales bacterium | reverse complement strand
GCCGCGCGGCCTTGGAGATTGCACAACCATTTTGCTATACTCACATGGCTAGATGTGGGCATTGCTGGTATTGCAGGCTCAAAACCTTTTTATCTCACCGGCCTGCAGCCGGGGCCGTATTGTTGCTGGAGTAACCATGACACGAAAACAGCTCACCGCCATAATCGAGCGCGAAGGCGACGGCTACGTTTCGCTTTGCCCCGAACTGGATATTGCAAGCCAGGGCGACACCATTGAGAGCGCCAAAAGTAACCTCCGCGAAGCACTCGAACTCTTCTTTCAGACCGCGGCTCCCGCCGAAATTCAGCAACGTCTCCACGCGGAACTCTTTATCACGCAAGTGGAGATCGCAGTTGGCTAAACTTCGCATTCTCTCCGGCCGGCAGGTATGCGATATCCTCAAGCGAAACGGATTTGTCATGGTTAGACAGCGCGGCAGCCATGTCATTATGCAACGCCGTCTCCCCGACACAACGGTTACCGTACCGGTGCCTGACCATTCCGAAATTCGCATCGGCACACTGCAGTCAATCGTGCGCCAGAGCGGTGTTCCACGCACCGAGTTTGAGACGCAATAGCCGGCCCGACGAACAGCCACTACCCAACGGTGTGCCGCAACCACATAGCCATGCCCGCGTCGCGCAGCGCCCCATGCTCCACTGTTCTCCTGATCTCATTTCACCTGCTCCCGCGGCGCAGCCGCGCGGCGCGCTCTTGCCGCCGCAAATGCTTAGGTTAAACTACCGTTTCAATGCCTTTGGCAAGGGCAACCGAAAGGGCTTTGGGAAATCAAAATAGCAGCCAGCGGCACTCAAAAGTGTCGCGAGCGCACGTGCTATTTTGTTTGTTGGAACACATAAGGAGTCCCCATGAGTAAACTCTCCGGCATGTTTCGCACGCCCGACGGTGTCAACCGATGGTTTACCTTCACGCTGGTTACCAGCCTGTTTCTGCTGTGGGGGCTTTTCAGCGGGATGATTGATGTTCTCAACAAACACTTTCAAGATTCGCTGCATGTAACCAAAGCCCAATCCGCCTTTGTGCAATTCTCATGGTATGGCGCTTACTTCCTGCTGGCTCTGCCCGCCGGATGGGTGGCTCGCAAGCTGGGCTACCGCGGCGGCATCCTGACCGGATTGCTGCTGGCGCTCGTCGGCTCGCTCATGTTTGTGCCCGCCGTCCGCATTCACGCCTCCGAGGGCCTTATCTTTTTGTCGTTTTTAACCGCATTGTTTGTTGTGGGCGCCGGCATGACCTTTTTGGAAACGGTTGCCAACCCCTACACCACCGTGCTGGGGCCGATAGATGCAGCCGTCGCCCGTATTAATCTGGCACAAAGCTGCAACGCCATCGGCTGGATGCTCGGCCCTATTGTCATCAGCTATTTCATTCTTTCAAAAACCGCTAAAGCCGACACCAGCAACGCCTCGCTGTATCTGCCGTACCTGATTCTCGCCGGTTTGGTCGCGGTGTTGATTGTGGCGTTTATTGTTTCACCGGTACCCGACATTCACGCCCCGCAAGAAGAACAGGCCGCCACCAAACCCACTCAACACAGCAGACCTCTGCTTAAAGAAAAGCATTTCGTACTGGCCGTAGTAGCCCAGTTTTTTTATGTGGCTGGCCAGACGGGCATTTTCAGCTTCTTTATTAACTATGTTAAAGACCCCGAGTATTCGCCCGCCTTGCCCGCATGGATGGCCAACCATCTGCCTAAAACCATGAAGTTTCTGCATGCCGGCCAATGGCACATTACCGAATACGGCGCGGGCATTGGCCTGTCGGTTGCCTTTGGATGCTTTTTGGCCGGGCGATTTTCAGGCAGCGCGATTTTGCGCTTCGCCAAGGCTCATATCACCTTGGGCATCTACGGATTAATTAACACGCTTATGATGCTGCTGGTATGCCTGAACCTTGGCTGGATTTCGATCATTACCCTGATGCTGAGCTACTTTTTTATGTCCATCATGTATCCGACGATCTTCGCATTGGGCATTCGCGGACTCGGTGAAAAAACCAAGCTCGCGGCCTCCTGGATTGTTATGTCCATTGTTGGCGGCGCGGTTATGCCCATGCTCATGGGATGGATGGCCGACAAATGGTCTATGCGCGTCGGCTTTTTGATGCCGCTGGGATGTTTTGTGGTGATCATGTTTTACGGCTTTATGTGGCAGAGCTTCTTCCGCAACGATATGAAGCCTGAAGAAACCACCAGCGGCCCCATGATGGCATCGCATTAAGGGCAAAAAGACGCCGTGCCAATGCACCCTTCAGCGAAGCAACAGCCCTTGCATTGGAGGTTACCGCCCATTGCGACGGCGCAGCGACCGCACCCCAGAGCGCATCGCCCCGGCCGTTGAGCCACGGAAGGCAAAATCCCGATATGGCACGGAGCCAAAAATCGGGAAGGCAAGGATACCGACAGCAGATGGAGCGGCCTTATCGAGACTCTTGCGGAGCAGCCGCGCTTGCTTCCCAGCGTTCCAAAATGCAGTACAATGTGGGTTTGGTCTTGGCAAGACTTTGAACGTTTTAGATATTGTTCGGCTTAGGTATTAATGAAGGAGCGACTCCATGACGCTCAAACATCTCGTTACAACCCTTTTGTTTTTGACGATCGGCCTCTCTGCGGTAGCCCTTACAGGCTGCAGTAAAGAAGCCGAGAGTGGCTCCAAAAAGCTTACCATTGCCGTTATTCCCAGCGGCAGCACCGATGTTTACTGGCAGTATGTACATGCCGGGGCTTTGCAGGCTGGCAAAAAGCTCGGCGTCGATATTGACTTTCAGGGGCCGGTTTTAGATGGCGACCGCAACTCGCAAATTCAGCTTATTCAGAACTTTATTGCTGAAGGGGTTAACGGCATTGTGCTAGCCCCCTGCGATCAGGCAGCTCTTGTGCCCAGCGTTAAGCAGGCCAACGCCGCGCATATTCCCGTCGTGATTATGGATTCCAACCTTAATGGCACTCCCGGAAAAGATTTTGTCAGCTTTGTCGCCACCGACAACTTCAAGGCCGGAGAAAAGGCCGGCAACTTTATGGCCAAGCTGCTTGGCGGCAAAGGTAAGGTCGTGGTGCTCCGCTTTATCGTCGGTAACATCAGTACCATCAACCGAGCCAAGGGCTTTGAGGCAGCGATCGCCAAATACCCGGGTATCACAATTATCGCCAACCAGTTCGGTGGCTCCTCGCCCAGCCTCTGCCAGCAAAAGGCGCAAGACATGCTTCCTGATATTCAAAAGGCTGATGGCGTATTCTGCGTCAATGAAATCTCCACCTTCGGCATGCTGCGGGCACTATCGCAGGCCAACCTGCTCGGCAAGAAAAGGTTTGTCGGCTTCGATTGGCAGTCCAACTATGCCCCGGCCATTAAGGCCAACGAGCTTAACGGCGTCGTGGTGCAAAACCCGGTTCACATGGGCTATATGGCCGTCAAGTACGTCGTTGAACACATAAAGGGCAAAAGCGTACCCGCCACGCTGGATACGGGCTGCGTCATTGTAACGCCCAAAAACTTTGCCACGCCGGCCATTCAACAGTTGCTGGTTGTCCCGAAAATTCCATAAGCCACTGGGCTACGGTTCCAATGGAGCAATCCAAAACCTCCAACGCATGAGGCCCTAAACGCCATGACCTGCCCTCCCTTGGCCACGCCAAACACCCGTGAACCGTCGGCGTGCCGCCTGCGCATGGAGGCTATTCGCAAACGCTTCGACGCCACCCAGGCGCTGGCGGGCGTAAGCCTCTCCGTCAACGCGGGCGCAGTGCTCGCGCTCGTTGGAGAAAATGGCGCCGGTAAAAGCACACTCATGAAAGTGCTCTCGGGCGCTTACACACCCGACGAAGGGCATATGTGGCTGGAGGGCCAGCCCTATCACCCGAGCGACCCCATGGCCGCGCGGCGAGCCGGCGTCGCCATGATTTACCAGGAACTTTCGCTCGCTAAACACCTTTCCGTTATGGAAAATATCCTGCTGGGCATCGAGCCGCGCCTCGGCCCATTTATGGACTGGCGCCGCACCCGACAAATTGCCGCCGACGCCATGGCCCAAATCGGGCGAACCGACATACCCCTTACCACACCCGTTGGCAGACTTTCGATCGCTGAACAGCAACTGGTCGAAATCGCCCGCGCTACCGCCACCGGCTCCAAAGTCGTTGTGCTTGACGAGCCTACCAGCAGCCTTACCGCACCCGATATTGTCGGCCTTTTTAAGCTTATTGGCCGCCTGCGTGACCAAGGTCAGGCCATTATTTATATTTCTCACTTCCTCGAAGAAGTACGCGAAATTTCCAACCGTTTTGTCGTGCTTCGCGACGGCCAAAGCGTTGGCGGTGGCAGTACGGCCGAGGCCACCACCGACCACATCATCAGCCTCATGGTCGGTCGCAAAGTCGAAGACCTCTACCCGCGATCACAACACCAGCCCGGCGAAACGCTTTTAGCTGCTCAAAACCTTGCCGGCGAAAACAAGCCCACACGGGCATCGCTGGAGTTGCACCGGGGCGAAGTACTTGGCATTGCCGGGCTCGTCGGCGCCGGCCGTACCGAGTTGCTCCGCGCGATCTTCGGCCTTGATGCCGTCACCAGCGGCCACGTTAAGGTGGGCCTTGTGAGCGGCGGAAGCTCGCGGCCAGCCATCCGCTGGAGCCAGGGCATGGGCATGCTCAGCGAAGACCGCAAAGCCGAGGGCCTCGCCGTCGGGCTGAGCATCGCCGACAATATCACACTCTCGCGCCTGGGCTGGCTGGTGCGTCCGAGCCGCACCCAGGCGATCGCCCGCCAATGGATTACCAAGCTCAACATCCGCTGTGCCGGGCCTGCGCAGGCTGTGGTTGATCTATCCGGCGGCAACCAGCAGAAGGTTGCCATCGCACGCCTGCTTTACCATGGCGTAGATGTGCTGCTGCTTGATGAGCCTACCCGCGGCATAGATGTCGGATCCAAGGCCGAGATATACAAACTCATTGACGAGCTGGCCAAAAAGGGCAAAGCCGTCATTGTGGTGAGCAGCTATTTGCCCGAACTTATGGGGATATGCGACCGCATCGCCGTCATGTGCCGCGGGCAGCTGCATCCCGCTCGGGCCGTTTCATCCCTTACAGAAGAAAGCATTATGCTTGAAGCAACAGGAGCCGCCGCATGAGCGACACATCCAAGGTAACCAGCCCGGTCGAAGGCGATGTTACACCGCGCCGCTTTGATGTTCGCCGCGTGCTGACCCTGCTGGGGCCAGCCATCGGGCTCGTGGCCGTATGCATACTATTTGGCGCGCTGCGCCCCGACTCATTTTTGACGCGGGCCAACGCTCAAAACATTATTCTGCACTCGGTGGTGGTGGGCATTGCGGCCATCGGTACAACGCCCGTCATTATTGCAGCTGGCATAGACATATCCATCGGCGCCACCATTGCCGTGGTCACCGTGGCTGTAGCCTTGCTCGTAAATGCCAACGTGCCACCGCTGCTGGCGGCGTTTGGCGGCGTAGGCGTAGGAGCCGCCTGCGGCCTGTTTAACGGAGCGTGCATCACCTGGCTGGGACTTAACCCTTTTATCGTCACGCTGGGCACTTTTCTGGCGTTTCGCGGCGTCGCCGATGAACTTAGCCACCAGCAGGCTGTTGCGGCCAACGCCACTTGGCTTAACAACCTCATGGCTCCCGGCCAGGCGCCTCTGGTGCCGTGGGGCGTGTGGATTTTGATCGCGCTGCTGGTACTTACCGCGCTCATGCTGCGCTACACCCGCTTTGGGCGGCATATTTTTGCCATCGGCTCCAACGAGCAAACCGCCCGTCTCTGCGGAATAGCCGTCAACCGGGCCAAACTCGCCATTTACGTCCTCGGCGGCGCCTTTACCGGCATTGCCGGCGTGCTGATGTTTTCCAACCTTACCGAGGGCGACCCGACCACTTCCGCCAATACTCCTCTTACCGCCATTGCCGCAGCCGTTATTGGCGGCGCCAGCCTCACCGGCGGCCAAGGCTCTATTGTCGGCACTGTGCTGGGAGCCGTATTTATTATGACCATACGCAGCGGCTGCACGCAGCTTAATTTTTCGCAGGGCGTACAAGAAATGGTCACGGGTCTGATTATCATTCTGGCGGTACTGCTCGACCGCCTGCGCAACCTGCGCAAAGCCTGATGCAATAATCCTGCCGGCACATGCCGCTTCTGGCTTAACCATTGCGGCCAAGAGAGCACCGCAGTCTCAAAAAACTACGCGTTGAGAGCAATTTTGTACCGTAATTCGCGGGTAGGAGTAAAAAACTGCACAGACGTATTTTAAACAATAATTCTTTGTGCGTTTAAATCCCGCGGCACCCTACAAGCGTCGCCCGGCGCAATTTACCGCTAACACATATGCGTCATGCAGCTCTGCCTCACGGCGTTTTAAGGCTGCCCACTAAATTGGTAAGGGAGCTTATACCCTTGCGCTGCATATATGCCTTTATACCCTGGCAAATGTGCACAGGTATGGCCGGGTCTATAAACAGCGCGGTACCCACCGCAACGGCTGAGGCACCAGCGAGTATAAACTCCAGAGCATCGTGCCAATTCTGAATGCCTCCCATGCCGATAAGCGGGATGTTGTGCACTTTGGCCACCTGGCTGTAAACGCGGTGCGTCATAAACACCGCAATGGGCTTGATAGCCGGCCCGCTCAGGCCGCCCGTCTGGTTGGCCAGCATCGGCACTTTCTTTTCAACATCCACCACCATGGCGGTAAACGTGTTCACCAGCGAAAGGCAATCTGCCCCGGCTTCAACCGCGGCGCGGGCTGTAAGGGTAATATCCGCGACATTGGGCGAGAGTTTGACAATAAGGGCAGCACGCGAAACACGCTTGCGCACCGCCGCCACCAGTTCGGCAAGGCGCACCGGGTCGGTGCCAAACGAGAGACCATTTTTAACGTTGGGGCAGCTTACGTTTAATTCGATGCCGGCCACCATGGGCGCTTCGGCATCAAGCCGTTGGGCAACGTCGGCGTAATCGTCCACACACCAGCCGGGGACATTGACAATGATTTGCGTGCCGCCTTCGGCCATACGTTTAAGTATGGGGGCTTTTTCCGTTAAGAAGCGTTCCAAGCCGATATTGGCCAGGCCAATGGCGTTGAGCATTCCGGCGCGGGTTTCCACCACGCGATAACTTTCGTTGCCTTTGCGGGGCAGCTTGCTGATGGACTTGGTGGCAAAGCCGCCGAGTTGGCTCATGTCCACATAATGAGCATATTCGTCGGCATAGCCGCAGGTGCCCGATGCGGTAAGCACCGGATTTTTAAAATGCATTTTGCCCACACGAATGGACAAATCGGGTTC
>JABEVB010000149.1 GCA_013044165.1 Phycisphaerales bacterium | reverse complement strand
GCGGGCAGCGCTGCCCGCGGGCTACAGCCTGCAGTGGATTGGTGCGTACAAGCAGATTCAAGAAACCGACGCGCGGCTTATGCTGGCGGTGCCGCTGGTGTTGACGCTCATATTCATCCTGCTGTTCATGGCTACCAACAGCATAGGGCGAGTACTGGGCGTTCTGCTTTCAGTGCCGTTTGGATTGGTGGGTGCATTTTGGCTGCTTTATGCTCTGAACTATGAACTATCGGCGGCGGTTTGGGTGGGCATTATCGCGCTTTCGGGCCTGTCGGCGGAAATGGGGCTGGTGTTGCTGCTTTATATTGATATCGCCCTTAAAGAAGCCATAGCGGCTGGCCGCCTGAACAGCGCCCGCGACCTGCTCGATGCGCTCTATGCCGGTGCAGTACGGCGCATTCGTCCCATGACGATGACGGTGGGGGCGGCGCTCATCGGCCTGCTGCCGCTGCTTTGGGCCGCCGGCTCGGGTGCCAGCATCATGCGGCGCTTGGCCGCCCCCATGATTGGCGGGCTTATTACGAGCTTTGGTCTGGAATTACTGGTGCTGCCGGCAATGGTTTTTGTGGTCATGCGGCTGCGGATGGGCCGCCAATTAAAAATCCACACGCAAGCGGCGGCAACTGGCGACAAAGGAGGTGCAGCATGAAGTGGCCTAACAGGTGGTACCGGACATTGGTCGCGGTGGGTGGGGCGCTGACTGTTTTGCAAGTGGGCTGTACGGTGATACCCAATGGGCAACGTGCGCAGCTGCGCGCTGTCAAACGTCAGGGCAAGGTTTACCGCGTGCCGCCACTGCAGCGGCGGCCGCTTTCGTTTGCGCCGACGCTTCACGAGCTTGTGGCATGGGGCGTTAAAAATAATCCTGATGTTGAGCGGGCCTACTGGCAATGGGTGCAGGCGGTGCAACTGGTGCCGCAGGCGGGTACGCAGGCCACAGCGCCTATGCTTAATGCCGGAGCCGCCATCAACAGCGGCAGTGTATCGGCGGCGGGTACAACGCTGGGCCTTTCAAATATGTCGAGCGCTGATATCGAGTGGCCGGGCAAACTCGACGCTCAGGCGCGAGCTGCTCTTGCTCGGGCCAGGGCCGCTGAAGATACCTTTTTGAATAAGCGATTCACGCTGCGTCGCGACATTCTTATAGCATACGATCGCTGGGCATGGCGTGAGCAATCAAACCGACTGCTGCTGCAGAGCCACCTGCTCATCAAAACCATGCAGGCGTTCGCCAAAAGCGGCGTGCAAACCGGCCGCATGAACGCCGAAGAGCTGCTGAAACTTCAAGACCAGTTGGCACAACATCGCATCCTGATGGCACAGCTCGCCTACGCCTGCCGGGAAGATCGTTACCGGCTTAATGCCGTTATCGGGCGCGACCCGCGAGCAGCCATAGCCCGCCCGAAGGCGATCCCAACATTTGCTCTTGTGCCGCTGCACATAGCCAAGCTGGCGGCGGCCGCCGAAAAGAGCAATGCCTCTCTGCACGGGTTGGCCCGGCAGATGGCGGCCGCCCGCCAGGATTTACGCCGTGCAAAAATGCATTATCTTCCCAACTTTGATGTTGGCGCAGCGACGAGCCTCGATGGCCTGATGCAAAATGTCTCCGGCGCGCTGGTGCTCCCGTGGATTAAATACCAGTCGTTTAATGCCGCCATCGCCCAAATGAGAGCTGAAATTGCCGAATCGGCGGCTGCTTTGCGCAGCGGCAAGTTGAGTGTTGCCGCACGGCTTGCTGTGGATGTGCAAACGCTGCGCAGCGATGCGGCACAGTTGCTGGTGCTGAAACGTCGGGTGCAACCACGGCTTAAAGAGATGTTATCGCTGGTGCAGGCTCGCTATCAGACGGGTTCGGGTAGTATTGAAGATCAACTTGGCATTCAGATGAGTATTCTCGATTCTCAACAGGCCGTGCTCGATTTACAGCGACAAATTGCGGACCGCATTGCCGATTTGGACGCTCTGGTTAATGGTAAAGTTGAGCGGTAAGTGCGGAGAGGTGGCTGCGTTGAACTCGCTATGATCGGAGGTGAAAGGCCAAGTGGTGCTTACGGCGGCAAGTAAGCGGTATTGCCTGTTGCTTACGTTGGGTTTGGTTTACGGCCCCAGAGAACCATATTCCACGCGAGCCGGCGCAGGCCCGGCACGCGGGTTAGGGCTTCATCGAGCGATCGCAGCGGCAGCCACCATCGCAAACTGCTTTGCGTTTCGGTGAAGATGCGCTTCCAGTAACGCTGCTGATTGGGGTGGATACGGTTTATAAAATAATACTTCAAAAATAGTGACAAGCTTGTGAGCCAGAACTCACGATGGCCGACATCAACAAAATATTGGCGGGCCAGGGCGAGATCAGCAAAGCTCAGGGGGCGTTCATCGGGGGTGCGTACTTCGGTGGCCATACGCCGATACATGTTGATAACAGGGTTATAACGAAGCGGATCAATTGCAAAGAACCTGCCGCCGGGTTTCAGCACGCGGGCAATTTCAGCCAGCAGGCGAGGTTTATCTGTAACGTGATGCAGCGTATTGGCCACATATACAAGGTCATAGCTGTTGTCTGCTTCGGGCAGGGTTTCGGCTGTGCTGACTTTGCCGTTGATGTGCATGCCATGGTATGACGCGAGCTTGTGGGCAAAGGCGATCATCTCCGGTGAAATATCCAGTGCGGTAACCATGGCTCCGCGCAGGGCAAAGTACACGGATGATTCGCCGAGGCCACAGCCGATATCGAGCAGTGTTTTGCCCGTCAAATCGCTCATTTGCCGCAGGATAAAGCGATTCTCCATGGCGGCGGGACCTTCAAAAAGCTCCCGCACGGGGGTATTTTCCGGCGAGGCCTGCTTTGCCCACTGGTCATGAAATACCGCCTCCTGCTGATGCACACTTTGGCTCACCTTGGCTCTCCTGATGTCGGCGCGCCTGACGGCTCGTTGCCCGACGGAGCGGTTGGTGCGGCGGCAGCGGGCGGTTGCTCGGCGGACGCGGCGACAAAATACACCGGCCGATGCTTTACCTGCTCATAAATGCGGCCCACATATTCGCCCATAAGGCCCAGGCAAAATAAATTCATAGCTCCAAAACCGATGATCGCCAGCAGCAGGCTGGTCCAGCCCGGCACCAGCGATATGCCCCAAACAAAGTGTACCATCAGCACATACATCAAGTAGCCCAGCGTCATGAGCATAAGCACACCCGAGAGGACATAAGCCAGCCGCAGCGGCGCCGAGCTGAACGACACCATGGCATCGAGCGCGAGCCGCAGCATCTTGCGCAGCGGATAATGCGTTCTGCCGATGTGGCGGGCGTCGCGGTCGTAAAAGATTTCGGTGGTGTTAAAGCCGATCCAGCCAACCATTCCGCGAATAAAGCGATGCTGCTCGCGCATAGCATTAAGCGCGGTTAAGCTTTGGCGGCTAAGCAGGCGAAAGTCGCCGCTGTCGGCACGTACATAGCCGGCCCCCAAGACTCGCAACAGGCGATAAAATAGGGCCGCGGTCCATAGTTTAAATGCACTTTCGCCCTTGCGACGCCGACGAACTGCCAGCACGATGTCAAAGCCGTCGCGCCAGCGGGCGACCATATCGGGTATTAACTCGGGCGGATCCTGCAGGTCGGCATCGAGACAAACGACTGCGTCGCCACGCGCCAAATCGTAGCCGCAGGTTAAAGCGGCCTGATGGCCAAAGTTGCGACTAAGACGAATACCGCGCACCCGGTGGTCGCGGGCCGCCCATGCGACGATGGCCTGCCAGGTGCCATCGCGGCTGCCGTCGTCCACGATAATAAGCTCAGTTTCCAGATGAGTCATTTGCAACTGCGCTAAGACCGGCGCAAGATGCTGTTCGAGGGAGGGCAGGCCTTCAACCTCGTTAAAACATGGAATAATGATGCTCACTAGTTGGGTCAAAGTTTGTTCCAAACAGGTAGTTCAGACTGGGAAACCACCCCCGCAGGTTAGATGACTGAATTGATTATAGCCGACCGCGCACTGCCGCGCCAATACCGTGCGCCCCAACATGACGGGCTGAACCATTGCCTTGCGGTTCTTCAAGGAACTTGACCACGGACTAAAAGGTGGGAACAATGCCTAAGGTTGAAGAAAGGGCTTGCAATAATGGACGATGGACTCTCGGTGGTTGTTCCAGTCTACAACAGTGAAGCGACATTGCCGCTGCTGATTCAGCGTTTGCAGACGGTCCTTGAGTTGAGCATGCATCCGTTTGAGGTTCTTTTGGTGAATGATGGCAGTGCCGACGCGAGTTGGACAGTCATTCAGGAAATATCCTCTCGCCTGGCATGGGTTCGCGGTTTGGACCTGATGCGCAATTATGGGCAACACAATGCACTGTTGGCGGGGATTCGCGCGGCCCGCTACGGCATTACGATTACGCTGGATGACGACCTGCAGAACCCGCCGGAGGAAATACCCCTGCTGCTAGGCAAGCTGAGGGAGGGGTATGCGGCCGTATACGGCAGGCCGCGCAATGCTCGCCATGGTCTCTGGAGGAACCTCGCTTCGAGGATTTCAAAGTTGGTGCTGCAAAGAAGCATGGGCGCGGAAACCGCCCGGCAAATTAGTTCGTTCCGGGCGTTTCGCACCAATCTTCGGAAGGCGTTTGAAGATTTTCGTGGCCCGTATGTTTCTGTGGATGTACTGCTCACGTGGGGGACCACCCATTTTGCGGTTGTTGATGTTCGACATGATGAACGCTTAATGGGGCAATCCAACTACACCGTCGGTATGTTGATCCGCCACGCGATTAATATGACCACGGGCTTCAGCGTTTGGCCTCTGCGAGCGGCAAGCCTCACAGGCTTTGCTTTGACGCTCGTGGGGCTGGCGCTGCTGTTTTTTGTTGTGGGCAGGCGGCTGCTTTTTGGGGACAGCGTCCCGGGGTTTCCATTTCTTGCATCGGCCATATGCTTGTTTTCCGGGGCTCAATTGTTTGCCTTGGGCATCATCGGCGAATACCTTGCAGGATTGCATTTCAGAGCCATGGATAAACCGCCCTACGCAATAGCAAAGCAGACTGGCTGATGTGGCGCCCGGGAGGCATGATGTCAGGACAATCGAAAGATCCCGAATGCTGCCAGTGGCTGGACTGGGATAGCGATTTTTTTGGTTTTGGCGTGGCACAGGTCGAGTCTAAAATTTTAACTCAAGCCCTCTGCTATGATATAGAGCGATGGTGCCAGCGCAACAATGTCTCGTGCCTGTATTTTGCCGCCGCCGCCGATGACCTCGCAACCATGCGTCTGGCGGAAGCATTCGGGTACCAACTGGTAGATGTGCGAATTCTCCTGCACAAGTCGCTTGGCACGGGCGAACTTCCGACGGCCCTGTCGCCCCAAGTGCGGCGCTCACGTGCGGAGGACCTGCCGACATTGAAGGCTCTTTCGCGCGGAGCATTCACGGACTCGCGGTTTTATTATGACGAGCACATCCCGGCCCACCTTCGGGGCGAGTTGTATGCCCGCTGGGTGGAAACCAGCCACCTAAACCCGGCGGATGCCGTTTTGGTCTGGGAGCAGTCGGGCGTCGTGATGGGGTATGTTACATGTCATCCCGGCGAGGCGGGTACCGGAGCCAAAATTGGGTTGCTCGCGGTCGGGCACCAATTCCGGCGCAGTGGGGTTGGTGGCTTGCTGCTTGACGCGGCGGTGGCGTGGTTTTATCGTGCATCGGTTGATCGCGTGTCGGTTGTCACTCAGGCTCGCAATATAGTGGCGCAGCGACTCTACCAGCGGCGTGGCTTTCTCGTGGAGAATGTGAGCCTCTACTATCATAAATGGAGGCAGATGAGTGCCGGGTGATCATGCCTGTTCTGCGGCCTGCCCGTGAGGTTGTTGTCATGTCGCGACCGAACATTCGGGTGCCATTTAATCGTTCCGATCCAATGGGCCGGGAACTGGAGTACATGCAGGAGGCCCTTGCTCACGGCCAGATTTCGGGCGGGCAGATTTTTACCAGGCGGTGTGAGCATCTCCTGCAGGAGATAACGGGTGTGCCCCGCGCTATTCTTACCACATCGTGTACCCACGCGTTGGAGATGGCGGCGATTCTTTTGAATATCACCACTGGTGATGAGGTAATAGTTCCTTCATTTGCCTTCGTATCAACGATTAATGCCTTTGTGCTTCGCGGGGCAACGCCGGTTTTTGTTGACATTCGCGAGGATACATTGAATCTTGATGAATCTCTGCTGGATTCCGCCATTACCAGTCGCACCCGGGCTGTTGTTCCCGTGCACTATGCTGGCGTTGCCTGCGAAATGAACTCCATCATGGCGGTTGCCGTCCGGCGTGGCGTGGCTGTGGTTGAAGACAACGCCCATGGATTGATGGGCTCATACCAGGGGCGTAAGCTGGGCACGTTTGGATGTCTTGCGACCCAAAGCTTTCATGAAACCAAAAACTTTACCTGTGGCGAAGGCGGCGCTCTGATGATAAACGCGTCTGAATATACTGAACGTGCGGAAATTATACGCGATAAGGGCACGAACCGCTCCAGGTTTATTCGCGGACAAGTAGACAAATATACATGGATTGATTTAGGATCAAGCTATGTTCCCTCGGATATGCTCGCGGCATTTCTTCTGGCGCAGCTTGAGCAGCGCCATATGATTCAGTCACGCCGTGAAAAGCTTTGGACTCGATACCAGGAGAGCCTTGCCTCGTGGGCCCGGTCGCAGGCTGTCCGCCTGCCCGTTGTTCCTGCTGGATGTGACTCCGCATATCACCTCTACCACCTTGTATTGCCCTCGCCCGAACGGCGAGATGCGTTGATGGATCATCTGGCGGCTCGCGGAATTTTGTCGGTATTTCATTATCTTCCGCTGCACCAGTCTCCGATGGCGCGGGCCATGGGAGCGGGCTCGGCTCGTTGCCCGGTTGCCGAGAGCATTGCGGGGCGGCTGCTTCGTCTTCCGCTGTATAATTCCATGGGGCCGCAGGATCAGGATATGGTGATTGCCGCGATCTTGGATTTCCAGTGATGATGCCAGGCAATTGCGGCTGGTTTGCAACGCGGCTATAGTTCCGTTTCGTGACTTTCGGAGGGCACATGTCAGGTGCTGCACCCTTTAAATATTTTGCCGGCGGAGTAAATCGCGTTCGTAGTGATGCTCAGCGGTTGGCCCAGTCGCCGACCGCACTCTGGGCTGCGATTGTGCTCTCGTTGTCGGGGCTGGCAGTGTTTTATCGCCTGTTCTGGACAGGGATGAATGCCTGCTCGACATCCGATTCCGCGGTCGTCCTCCTGGAAGCGCAGGATATGTTGCATGGCAATCTTTTGCTTCACGGATGGTACCTTCCCAGCGCCAATGTCCTTACCCTTAATGCCCCGTTGTATGTGTTGGCTGAGGCTTTTTGGGGCCTTCAGCCGTGGCTGATGCAACTCGTGCCCGAAATGGTGTTCTTGGGGTTGCTGGTTGTTGGCCTGCTCACGAGCTTCAAAAATAAGCCCTTGGCGGCTCGCTGGGTGGCGACGGCGTATTTTCTGCCGATTGTCGGATTACAATCCGTTGGGCGTATTGTCCCGTGGCTGCTCTCTGGGCCAAATCACACCATGACGGTCGCCTTCTGCCTTGCCGTACTGTTAATCGTGGACTCTACCCAGTCGCCACCGGGGATGCGCCGCCCCAACCGTCCGCTTGCGTGGCTGGCGGTGGTGCTGCTGGTATTCCTGAGCGTGTTTGGAGATCCCCTGGCGCTGGTGATTCTGGTTCTCCCGGTGATCGCTTATGCATTTAACGAGTTTGTTGGCTCCCAGGCGTCACGGGGCATACGATGGGCGCTGACGGGGATTTTAACTGGAGCCGCAGTCGCATGGGTCGCTCGATCATGCTTGCGCCATGTCGGTGGATTTGTGTGTGCTCAAACGCTGGAGGCGAGTTTCATCCGTTTACGCGAAACTCCGGCCTCGTTCATGCTGACGCTTGCGGGGCTGTTGAAACTTTTTGGCGCTCGAATAGCCGGGTTGCCGCTAAATCTGGTTAATCTGTTTCTTTTGGCTCGTGTGGTGGCCCTGCTCGTGGCTGTGGTGGCCGTGGTTGGGACGCTGGTCAGATGGCTACGGCAAAAGCCGGTGAATCGCCTCGATGTGTTTCTCTCGCTTTCTGCCACAATGACGGTAGCCGCCACCTTTCTTAGTGAACAGGGCTTGAATAGCGGAGTCTCGCAGGTCCACTATCTGGTTCCGGCGTTTGTGTGTCTGGTGATCGTTGCGGCAAGAAGCCTTGGTGACTGGTTTCTGTCCGGGAGGACCGCGGCAAGGTGGATCGTTATCTTATGCGTTGTTCTTTTCATCTCTTCGCGAGGATTGATTGCTGGCTGGTTTCGATGGGAGCAAGAGGCCTCTTCGACGACAATGCTCGCCCATTGGCTGGAGCAGCATCATCTGCATCAGGGGTTTGGCGTTTACTGGGACAGTCATATCATTACTGTCGAGACCAGGCAAGCCGTGATCGTCAGGCCTTTGGCCGACAGCCTGGTCGCGGTCCGAAATTGGTTAAGCAAAAAGAGCTGGTACGATACTCGCAGACATCGTTACACCTTTGTGATATACGACCGGAGGGATCCTACGGCCTTCCCGGTGCCTGGCCGGGTTTATCCGTTGACGAAGTATGGTTACCTGCCGCCGCAAATATCAGGAGCCTTTGGCCCCCCTGCGCATGTATACAGCATGTTGCATTACGAGATTGCGGTTTGGAATCATCCCATACACTTCGCAAAATAGGCTGGCTCCAAGCGTACGAGATGCTGCCGACAGAGCACCAGGGCATCGCTCCAAGTCAATATGGCTTACTTGCTTGGCGGTGCGGTAGTCGCAGGCGAAGCCTCCGAGTTTATCATTGTTGGATTGTTGGTTGTGACAATCGGCTTCTCCCCGGGCGAAGGCAACTGCAGCGGTTCGCACAGGAGCACAAGGTCGGCGACGCTGTTGTTCCAATGGTACAACTGGTGAATAAGCACGCGCTCGCCGTCGGCGCGAATTTCCACCATTTGAGCGCCGGGCACATATTGGTCGCTGGCGCTATGCCAGAAGTCCCACAGGCCGGCACCATGCATAAGGCCGTGTTGGCGGATGGCATTCCACATGGCCTGAAGCTGATTGACCGTTACATGCCGGACAATGGCTGTCTGTGAAACAACCGTTGCGCCATCGGGCGCTACGGTCGAGAATACCGTTACGCTGGTCATGGTGGCGGCCCGAATGGTCTGCTGGACATACTGGTGGCTGATGTGGCTATCGTAATTTTCGATGATCTTCAGGGCGAAGTCGCTGGGATAGGGCGTGGCGACAAACTTGTGGTGCTTAAACGGGCCGCTGCTGCAGCCGCCAAGCAGCGATGTCGCCGCCACCAGCAGCAGCAGCAGAGCTGCAGCCGTGATCCAAGAGTGCCATCCGCGCCGAAAACTTGCCGTAGCCGCCTGATTTGTTTTCATGGTTGTATCCTTCAGTAACTTGCCAGCTTATAGGCCCGCAGTATTCACCGGCGGCCGAACCACCCAAGGCAACGCCGCGAACCATAATCTTAACAATAGTTTAATAAAAGGCGGGGGTTTTGTCCCAGTTTTCCTGAAAAGGCCGATTTCGGCGGCCAGCGATCGCCGCATGGCGTCTTATGGGGACGAGGTTGCGGGCGCCAGGTCTGTTACCGACCCGTGAGTTGTGGCACAACGGCCGCGCGAAGGGCCGTCATGTTGGCGGCCAGCAGCAGGGCCTGATGGGCATTGCTGTCAAGATGAGTTTCGGCGGAGCGCAGAACGGCCAAAGCCCGGTGCACGCTTGTGGGCGTCAGGGCGTGGGTTGTGGCGGGCAGGGGCGCCTCGATGGGGGCGCCAATGTATTGCCGCAGGCGATCATCGAGCCAATGGCCAATGACCGCCAGCATGATCGCGATGCCGGCTCGTTTGGCCTGCTCTTTGGAAGTAAGTGGATCGCGCCGCAGTTGCCGCCGGGCGTAATCATCAGAATATTTTTGAATGTTGGTAGCCAATTGCATGGCTCCGGCGCGGCCCAACACCATGTCGTCAAGAAGTTTGCAGATGGCGATGGTCCAATGAAGAATGTTGCCGGGGGGAGCATCGGCGGCATCGGGTGCGTCGGCGGCGGAGCCTGCATCATCGTCGGCTTCGCCGGCGCGGGGCTTGTTTGAACGGGCGGCTTGCCTGGTTGCGTGTGCTTTGTCGGCGACGGTCAGGCCGAGCCAATCGAGAGAGCAGCCGATGCTGCCGCCCGAAAGTCGTGCCACGATAGCCGCATCCGCGGCCGTAACGCCCTGCAAGGCCAACTGCTGAATAACAATGTCTGTCGGCAGGGCGTTAAACTGTACCTGCTGCGAGCGGCTGCGAATGGTGGTGAGCAGATCGGCCGGGCTGGCGGTAATCATGACAAGATAGGTTTGCGGCGGTGGCTCTTCAAGCGCCTTGAGCAGGGCATTTTGAGCTTCGGGCTGCATCAAATCGGCTTCATCAATAATAAACCATTTGCCACGCCCGCGCTGCGAGTGTTTATACAATTTAGCTTCAACGGGGCGTTCGGGATTGCTGTCGCCGGTTATCTCGCCGCGAATAACGCCAATGCTCAGAGTGGTAGCCTTGGATGTGCCGCTGCGATCGTGAAATCGCACGAGTTGCCGGCTGATGATGTGCACATCCGGATGGTTGTTAAAATTGCAAGCTTTGCAGGCCTCGCAACGGCCGCAGGCCAGCGTAAGCAAAAAATCTTCGGGCAGCGAGGGCACATACAGCCCGTCGGCATGGCGATTGGCCTTTCGCACCGGTGCTTCGCACAATGCCGTGCGGGCCATGGCGCAGGCGGTGGTGAACTTGCCCACACCCTGCGGCCCGGCAAACATCCAGGTTGAGGCGAGCCTGCCCGAACTTAGCGCCCGCTGAAGTTGTCCGATGGCTCGCGATTGACCTTGGATGTTCAGCATGAGTGCTCCGGTTATGCGCTGGGGGTGTGCTGGGCGAGTTGCCGCAGTATTTCGATGCCGCGATCGAGCTTGTCGTCGCTGGTGGCGTAGCTGATGCGAAAATGGGTGTCGCGGTTGCTGAACACGTTGCCCGGTATCAGCAGGAGATTATTGTCAATGGCCCGGGCGCAAAACTCCGAGCCGGTAAGGCCATGGGGCGCTTTGGGAAAGGCATAAAATGCGCCGCCGGGAGAATTAATCTCAAACAAATCACCGAGTCCGCTTATCAGTCGGTCGCGCTTGTGGCGATAGGCATCAATATAGGGCCGCATGTCCACCCGGTGGGTTTGGATTAATTCCAGCGCCGCGTATTGCACGGGGGCCGGAGCGCACACAAAGGTGTACTGCTGAAGTTTAATCATCTGCTCGATGATGGCTTTTGGCCCGGCGGCGTAGCCGAGTCGCCAGCCGGTCATGCCGTAGGTTTTGGAGTAGCCCTTGAGCAGTATGCACTGTTCGGGCAGCAGCGGGGCAATGCTCTGGTGCTGTTGGTAGCAGAAGGCGTCGTAAATTTCATCGCTGAGCACCAGCAGGTTATGCCGTCGGGCAATGGCGGCGGCGGCTTGAAGTTCAGCCGCTGATAGCGTTATGCCGGTGGGATTGTTGGGCGAGCACAAAATGAGCATTTTGGTTTTTGGCGTGATGGCTGCCTCAAGGCGCTCGGGGTGCAGCCGAAAGTCGGGATAGGTATCCACCGGCACGGGCACTGCGCCAATAAGCTTTGGCAGGTGCTTGTACATGACAAAATAGGGGTCGAGAAAGAGCACTTCATCGCCAGGGTTGAGGGCCGCGAACATTGCAAGCATAATCCCGCCCGAAGTTCCGGAGAGGATGATGAGCCCCGGATCGCGCCAGCCGGTTGAGTCTATGACGCCGGCGCGCAGCGGTTCGATGAGTTCGGCGATGCCCTGGGTGGGGGTGTAGCGGTTTTTGCCTTCGGTAATGGCGCGGATGGCGCGTTCTTTAATGGCCTCAGGAACGTCAAAATCCGGCTGGCCAATGGACAGGTTTACGGGATCTTTAAGTTTGGCCGCGAGGTCAAAAACCTTGCGAATGCCCGATGCGTCAATATCCAAGGCCCGCTGGGCAATCGCGGCGAGCGGGTTAAACGCGTGCGTGGGTGTCTGATTGGTTGCATGGGCCATAAAGCGGCAAACTCCTAAAGCAGCGAATTGTAATACAATCCGCTCCCTGCGGAAAATGCCCGCATGTTGGCTGCGCTCGGCAGGGCCTGTGGCAGCTTATGCAGGCTTTTGGCCTTGGGTGCCAGGTAATGCCATGCGGATGTGGCGAGAGAGTAGATGGAGATAGTAGAGAGTAGATGTTTGAGCGCTTCGCGACGAGGTTCACCGCAGTGGACGCAGGGTAACGCAGAGACGACGATGGTTTACCGCGAAGTTGGCGGTGAATGGGGCTTTTCGTGTTTAAATTTGCCAGACGAGCTCCGGCTGCTCTTAAGGTTATATTGAGCTCTGAAGAGATGTAATCGGGTGGAAAGAGAAGGGGCTTTAGTTTACCTTACCAAGTGGCAGTCGGTGGTTCTAAGGTGATGCTCGTTCAACGGCCCTAAGGGTGCTCCTATAATGTGTAAGATGCAACAACGCGCGTTCTCAATCAAGATGTTTATGCCGGACGGTGACCCCGATGGCCTACGAATTGTGGAGAAATCGAATTGGTCTGGCGTGGGCGTCGTTTTCAATCGTACAGATTACAGAAGTGTGACCAGGAGGCCGGAGTTTGGTAAAACCGGGATATACATTTTAGTTGGGGCACGCGAAGAGAGTAATTTGCCCACCATTTACGTCGGTGAAGGTGACCCGGTAAGAGATCGGTTGAACAATCACTACGCGAATAAGGATTTCTGGGACTGGGCAGTTTTTTTTGTGGCGAAGGACAATAGCCTCAATAAAGCTCATGTGCAGTTTCTGGAGGAGCGATTATTATCGAAAGCTAGGGCGGCTAAGCGGTGCAAATTAGAAAATACTCAGGCCCCGACTCCACCGACTCTGTCCGAGGCTGAGGCGGCCGATACGACGAATTATCTCCTCGATATGTTGAGCATATTTCCGTTGCTTGGTCTTGGCATATTCGAGGGAACGGAGCCATTGGATCAAAGGCCCAACGTTACGGTCGCGCCTCCGATTGAGGCTACTGCTGGGAGGAGCGAGACGGCCCCGCGGTGGGGCGAGCCCCTCTTCATTGAGTCAAGAGGTAAGAAGGCCCGTGGCTACGAGGACGTAAAGGGGTTCGTGATCGTGCAAGGCTCGCAGGTCTGCAAAGACGAAACCCCATCGATCCCGCCGTACATTTCCACACTGAGAAAATTTCTTTGCGACCAAGGAGTGATTTCGGAATCCAACGGCGGCCTCGCTTTCACTCGCGATTACGCCGTCAATTCACCATCCACGGCAGCTGGTGTTATTTTAGGCCGATCTGCAAATGGGCGAACCGAGTGGAAAGACAAAGTTGGCGTGACACTGAAGGACCGACAAACATCGGTCGCGAATAGTGACGAAGCGGGTCATTCTTGATGGCGCGCTGGCCCTTATAGCCAATTATGTCAACAAGTCCCAGGTCGGAGGACGGCGACGGCCCGGAGGCCGTCGTAATTCCACCTTTCGAACAATCTCGTTTCTGACTTTACCGTTGCCCCGGTGGGGTGGCCGACCAAGGCGATCCTTGGGTCGGATGACTCCCGCGCCTCGTATGTCGGAGGTTCCTCTTGACTATGATAATAGGAGGTTCGAATCGCTATTTCCCCCCTGCGATGACTCGCTTGCCAACGTCGCTGGTATTCATGCTTCAACGGTAGAAGATAGAGAGAAGAGGTGGTGGGCATCTTTGAGAATGGGTTAAAATGGCTTTGCTGCGTTTGAGATTGCCAGCTTGTGCAGGACGAGATTGCGGGACGATAACTGAGATGGTGGATTCTACATAATGCCCACCATCAGCTTATTTTTGGGATCATCAGCCGGATGTATTACGATGATCATGCGCCGCCTCATTTTCACGCCTATTATCAGGAGCATTCGGTTGTTATCCTGATTGATACCTTGGAAGTTCGCGATGGCCGCCTGCCGTGACGGGCGATGGCGATGGTGCTCGAGTGGGCGGCTTTGCATCGGCAAGAGCTATTGACTGACTGGGCTTATGCTGCGGAACATAAGCCTCTGAGGCAAATTGACCCTCTGGAGTAATCAGCGATGGATAAGGCAAGGGTAAAGGCGGCGCGTGCGATCTCTGGTTTCAGGCTTGAGATCGAGTTTGCGGATGGTCTTCGGGGCGAGGTGGATTTGTCTAGCCGGCTATTTGGAGAGGTATTTGAGCCGCTGCGCGACGAGAAGCTTTTTGCGCAGGTGTATGTGGACAAGTTTGGGGTGGTATGTTGGCCAAACGGAGCTGACTTGGCGCCCGACGCACTCTATGATCGCGTGGCCGCAGGCTGTGGGAAGACCGTGGCATAGCAGCGGGGATTTTTATAGCGGCCCCGCTAAGCGTTTGGGCGAGCGGCATTTGCGGCGGTGGCGCTTGGCGATAACTCCCTGCATAGCACACCTGTAATATCTTGTTTTTTTGACAAGAATAAGGCGTCGTCAGGCGGCGAGCTTGGCTACGTCAGCATCGCGCAGGCGCAGAGCGGC
>JABEVB010000148.1 GCA_013044165.1 Phycisphaerales bacterium | reverse complement strand
CGCGTCAGCAAACCGGGTTGCCGGGTGTACCGCAACGTGCGCGAGTTCCCGCGGGTGATGAATGGCATGGGCATAGCGGTGCTATCCACAAGCCGCGGGGTGCTTTCCGATCGTCAGGCGCGTGAGCAGAATATCGGCGGCGAGTTGCTGGCGAAAGTGTATTAACCTGTGCGGCGACCCCGGCCGAGAGTGCCGGAGTCGTCCGATAGCGAGGCGGGCGCAAAGCCTGAAACGAATATGAGCCGAATTGGAAAAAACCTGTACCAGTGCCAGCCAATGTCAAAGTTGCCATTGAAGGCCGCACCATTCGTACGGAAGGCCCCAAGGGCAAGCTGTCGCTGAATCATCATCCCAACGTCAAGCTGGTTATGAAGGACCAGCAGGTGGTGGTGGAGCGCCAGGACGACGAAAAAATCAGCAAGGCTGTGCACGGTCTTACGCGGGCGCTCATCGCCAACATGATCAAGGGCGTTACCGATGGTTATCAGCGTGATCTTGAAATTCAGGGCGTAGGTTACAAGGCCGAGCAGCAGGGCAAGACGCTGGTTTTGTCCATCGGTTATGCCAATCAAATAAAGCTGCCCATGCCCGATGGCGTAGCGCTTAAAATTGAAGGCCAGGGCACGCGTCTGAGCATCACCGGACCTGACAAGCAGGTGGTGGGCCAATTTGCCGCGGAAATTCGCCGCGTGCGCAAACCTGAACCCTACAAGGGCAAGGGTATACGGTATGTTAATGAGGTTGTGCGCCGTAAGGCCGGCAAGCAGTTTGCCGGGGCCGGCGCCAAGTAATGTCGTGGCCGCATGGCCACAGGACTTTAGTCAGGATTGGGTATATGAGTTCAGTTCAAGAGATGAAACTCAAACGGCGGCATAAGCGCCAGTCAAGGGTTCGCGGGCAGGTTCGTGGCAGTACCGAGCGCCCACGTCTGGCGGTGTTTCGCAGCGGCAAAAACATCTACGCCCAGATTGTGGATGACACCACGGGTCACACCCTCGTGGCGGCGAGTTCCGTTGAAAAGCCCATGCGCGAGCAATTTAAGCATGGTGGCAACGTTAAAGCGGCCTCGGCCGTGGGCAAAGCCATCGCCGAAAAGGCCAAAGAAAAAGGCATTGCAATGGTGGCTTTTGATCGCGAAGGATATCGCTATCATGGGCGCGTCAAGGCGCTGGCCGACGCAGCCCGCGAAGCCGGATTAAAGTTTTAAAGAGCTGCAAAGCGGTTTTGCGGCAAGGCACTGTTTATAAATGACAAGAACGCTACTTAAGTTGGATTGATATATGGCAGCACGGCATTTTGAAGAAGATCGTGGCATGGAATCGAGCACCGTTGGTGTTTTTCGCAGCGCCAAGGTGGTCAAGGGCGGCAAAAACTTTTCGTTTGAGGCGCTGGTTGCCTCAGGTGATCGCGCTGGCAACTTGGGCCTGGGCTACGGCAAAGCCAAGGAAGTGCCTGCCGCAGTTGAAAAGGCCACCAAAGATGCGCGCAAGCGCATGGTACGCGTGTCGCTTGAGGGCGGCACGATTCCACACGAGGTGATGGGTCGCTTTGGTGCCAGCCGTATTAAACTGGTGCCGGCGCGTCCGGGCACCGGCGTAAAGGCCGGGCGATTCGTGCGGCCTCTGCTGGAGTTGGTGGGTATTCGCGATGTGCTTACCAAGGCATATGGTTCCACTAATAAAAAGAATCTCTGCAAGGCAACGTTGGTTGCCTTGGAGTCGCTTCGAACGCGCGAACAGGTGCATCAGGCACGCGGCGTAGAGTTTTGAGTTTCAACCCCTCGGGGTCAGGCCGGCGAGGCAATGCCTGCATGGCCACCGCACAACAAGGCGAGTCCTGGCAATCACCGGAATGTTGGTATGCCAAGGCGAAAATTGGAGTAAGCCATCATGATGATTCACGAAATAACCAAGTTGGCCGGCGCACATAAAAAGCGTAAGCGCGTAGGCCGCGGCGAAAGCAGTGGTCACGGCAAAACCAGTACCCGCGGCACCAAGGGCAGCGGTGCCCGTGCGGGCGGTGGTCCCGCGTTCGGCAGTGAGGGCGGTAACATGCCGCTGTTTCGCCGTTTGCCAAAACGTGGTTTTAACAACAACTATTTTGCCCAGCGTTTCAGCATTGTTAACGTAGGCGACCTGGAACGCATGTTTGCCGATGGTCAACGCGTTGATGCTGCCGCACTCATCACTGCCCATCTGATTCGGGATGAGCGCTACCCGGTTAAAATTCTTGGCGATGGCGAGTTGGCTAAAAGGCTTACCGTCGTAGCGGCCAAGTTCAGCAAACAGGCGGAAGAAAAAATTAAAAAAGCCGGTGGCTCCATCGAAACCCTTGAGTTGGATCGCAACAAAGACAAGGTAGATCCCAAAACCGGCAAGTTTAAGTCTCGCGCGCTGGCAGCCGCCAAGTAAACTTCCCCTGCGGGGCTTGGCCGATGACGCCCGTATCTGGGCCACGGAAGCCTGACGTGCGGCGGCAGTTGTCTTTGGGTATTTGCTGCAGCAGTGCTGATTGCCACAGGTGGCTGTACATGGGCTGCAGGCATGAAGTAGCCTGCTGAAAAATGCCCGGAATTAAGAACGCTTTGGGTCGCAATCACTTTTGCGTGCTCGCAGGCTGTTGTAAAATACTGCTTCGCCTTTTGGGTGGCTTTTTGAGCGGGCCGCCCCGGCCATTGCAGCGATAGCGAGGTAGAATTGTTCAAAACACTGATTAATATTTTCCGCGTACCAGAGCTGCGCAATAAGATTCTCTTTACCGTGGCCATGCTCGCGATCTATCGCATCGGCTTTTACATTCCATTGCCTGGTGTGAATTCCGGAGCGCTTTCGGCGGCGGTCCACGCCTCTTCGTCGAGCTCGTCGCCGTTGGGGCAAATCAGCGGCTATCTGGCGCTGTTCTCCGGCGGCAACCTCGGCTATAGCACTATCTTTGGCTTGGGCATCATGCCGTACATTTCGGCGGCCATTATTTTTCAGCTTTTGGGCACAGTGGTACCCTCGCTCGAAAAGCTGCAAAAAGAGGGCGAGCCAGGCATGCGAAAAATTAACGAGTGGACCCGTTATGCCACCGTCGGCCTCTGCATCATTCAAGCCGTCATGTGGATCAAATATCTTACAGCCTCAAGCAGCGGCCAGCCTCATGGCTATTTGTACGCCAACACCTTTTACCATCACTATGTTCTATTTTGGATGATGGCCTTGCTGGGCATGACCGCCGGCAGCATATTTTTGATGTGGCTGGGCGAGCAGATTGACGCGTACGGTCTTGGCAACGGGGTATCGCTGATCATCATGGCAGGCATCGTGTCGCGCATGCCCGCAGCAATAGGCACCATCTGGAAACATTCATCGTTCAAGGTGACAGCCGGGGCGAACGGAGCCTACGGCATTGGCACCATCCTCTTTCTGCTGGCGGCGTTTGCCGGGGTGACGGCCGGCGCAATCCTGCTTGAGATGGCGCAGCGCCGTATAAAAATTCAACAGGCCAAACATATTCGCGGGCCGCGCGTTTACGGCGGCCAGAGTCAATATTTGCCGCTGCGGGTAAACCATGGCGGCGTCATGCCGATCATCTTTGCCAGTTCGCTCATGTTGTTTCCCTCGATCATTTTTGGCTGGCTTGAACCTCATTTCAGTAACAGTAACGCGTTTTCGGTCATTGCCGATGCGCTGCAGCCGGGCGGTTATCTCTACGTTGTGGCGTATGTGGTGCTGGTGTTTTTCTTCTCGTATTTCTGGAATACGGTGCAGTTTCAGCCCAAGGAAATGGCCGACCAGCTTCGCGATTATGGCAGCTTTATTCCGGGGTTGCGGCCCGGCAAGCGCACGGCCGAGTATCTTGAAAATGTCATGGCGCGGGTCACATACTGTGGCGCTGCTTTTTTGGCGGTTATAGCGCTCGTGCCTACCATTGTATCGCACTATATGAACATCAATTACATGGTGTCGCAGTTTTTGGGCGGCACCGGACTGCTGATTGTGGTTAGCGTGCTGCTTGATTTCTTAAATCGTGTCGAAGCCAACCTTGTTATGCACAACTACGAAGGCTTTATGGACCCCGGTTCCGCCAATGCCAACGTCCGCAGGCGTCCACCCAGCGGTGGCCCGGGCGGCGGTTCGACCCGTTATGGTGCTTTGCCCGGCGAGAGGATTAAGGGATCTGCAGCATGAGACTCGCGCTGTTGGGGCCGCCAGGTGCCGGCAAGGGGACGCAGGCACGGCGCATCTGCCAGACGTTTAACCTCGTGCATCTTTCCAGCGGCGACATCTTACGTACTGAAAAAATGGCCGGCACCGCGCATGGCCGTCGCATCCGTGACTTTATTGATCGTGGCATGCTCGTGCCCGATTCTCTTATGCTGGGCATTATGCAAAACCGTATCTGTGCGCTGCAGCAGGGTTTTGTGCTTGATGGGTTCCCGCGAACACTGCCGCAGGCTAAAGAATTGTCCAGATTGCTCAAGCATATCAAACGACCTCTGGACTTGGTCATCAATCTCGATGTTCCCATGGATGTGCTGTCGCGCCGCTTTGAGGGCCGCCGCGTGTGCCCGATATGCCGCGACGTTTACCATATAGACTCCAACCCACCCGTTAAGCCGGGCATCTGCAACAATGAAGGATCGCGCCTCATCATCCGTGAGGACGATATGCCCGAGGTTGTGCGTACGCGACTCTCAACCTACAAGAAGTTGACCGCCCCGTTGATCGAGTTCTATGCAACCACCGAGGCTGACAGGCTTGTCACTATTAATTCGGCTGGTCAGCCCGATGAGGTGACCAAACTGGTATTTGCGGCTATCGAAAAAAGGCGTGCATCACAAATAAGCCACAACGGAAAACCGGAGACTGCGGCATGAGCGTGTCACTCAAGCGACCTGCAGAAGTAGAAGCGATGCGGCGTGCCGGTCGCCTGGTGCATCGCGCGCTGGAGCGCTGCCGCACAGCGGTACGCCCCGGTATCACCACTGCGCAGTTGGATCAGATAGCGCTCGACGCCTGGCTGGAGGCGGGTGCCCGGGGACTTTTCAAAAACTACCCGACCTATGAGCCGGGCAAAGGCTTTCCGGGCAATACCTGTATAAGCGTGAATGAAGAGGTTGTGCACGGTATACCGGGGCCGCGGACTTTGCAGGTTGGCGATTTAGTGAGCATAGATTGCGGCATACTGCTGGATGGCTGGTGCGGCGACTCGGCAATCACCGTTGCCGTAGGACCGGTTGAGCCAAAGCTTCAGCGACTCATTGATGTAACCCGTGAAACGTTGGAATTGGCCATCAGTGCGGTGCGACCGGGCCTTCGTTGGAGCGATATCGCCCGTGCCATGCAGCACCATGTTGAAAGCAACGGCTTCTCGTGCGTACGTGAGTTTGTCGGCCACGGGATAGGTCGGCGGTTGCACGAAGACCCCAAGGTCCCAAATTTTACGTCACCGGAGTTTGAACGCCGTGGCGATTTTTACCTGCAGGCCGGCATGACGATTGCCATTGAGCCAATGGTCATTCTTGGCGGCCAGGAGGTGGTTGTACTGGATGATGGTTGGACTGTGGTGACCAGGGACGGTACTCCGGCGGCGCACATTGAGCATACGGTGGCCGTTACAGCCTCTGGAAGCGACATCTTGACAGATGGGCGCTAACGTGGGATATTGCATAATTCAGCCGAAAACGCAAGTTAACGGATGGCTTGCCGTCGGCGCCTGAAAAGGCGTTGCGGTCAGGTGAAGTTGTTGTCAGAAGGAATCGAATGCCCAAGGAAGATGCCATACGACTTGAAGCCATTGTTACGGAGGCTTTGCCCAATGCGATGTTTCGGGTGAAACTGGAGAATGGGCATATTCTCCTGGCACATATTTCGGGCAAAATGAGGGTAAACTACATTCGCATATTGCCCGGCGACAAAGTCACAGTGGAAATGTCGCCCTACGATTTAAGCCGCGGACGGATTATTCAGCGGAATTAGCGAGGGCGTTGGGGTTAGCCCCGGGTTTTGCCCGGGCCTTGAACGTTTAGCCCGGGTGGCCGGGCGAATTTTGCAGACCACTGGCAACATGGTTGCGGGTTTGCTATACTATTTGGTTTGCCCTGCCAAGGAGCGGGGTGCCGCTGGTGGGCGTGGGCCTTGTTACTTTGGCTTACCCACAGCGGGTAAAGATGGGTTGTTGCTCGGCGGATCATGGCGGCTTTTGTTGCGGTCGCAGTGTCCCCGGCCAAGGCATTGGAAAGACGGGCGTAAGCCCGGCGGAGTAAAGCGATGAAAGTCAGGTCGAGCGTTAAGCGTATCTGTGAGCATTGCGTTGTGGTTCGCCGCAACGGCGTGCTGCGGGTTATTTGCAAGGTGGACCCGCGCCATAAACAGCGCCAAGGTTAAGGCTGAAAGGGTGTTTATATGCCCGGTGCCGCTGCGGGGGGGATGGTCTCTTCAAGATGGCGGCAACGGGTTGTCTAAACGGCCTTGAGGTGTGTGGGTTTGCGAAGCACGGAAACTTTTTAGATATAAACCGCCGGTTGATGCCGGCCATTTTCAGCAGGAGCCACTATGCCGCGTATTGCCGGTGTTGACATCCCTCTCGATAAGCCAGTGCGGATCAGTCTGCGCTATATTTATGGCATTGGGCCGATCAACGCGATGGAGATTTTGAAGGAAGCCAACATCGAGCCGCAAAAGCGAGCGAAAGACCTCAGCGAAGATGAAGTGGCCCGCATCGTCAACATTATTGATCGCAGCCTTGTCGTCGAAGGCGCCCTGCGGCGGCAGGTGCAGCAGAACATTGCCCGCCTGAAGGATATTCAGTGCTATCGCGGCTCGCGCCATCGGCGCAATCTGCCCGTGCGGGGCCAACGCACCCGCTCCAATGCCCGGACGCGAAAAGGTCCGCGCAAGACGGTTGCCGGCAAGAAGGGCGTGAAGGAATTGCACGGTTAAAACTCGCCGCCTGAAGGCCGCACCGCATAGCGGCAGCGGCTGGGTATGGTCAATCGCGCAGCAAGGGCTGCGGTGGCGAGACAAATGGTAGAAGTTTAATTCGAGGTGAATTGTGGCCAAAACAGGCAAAAAAAAGGTTCGCAGAAACGTGGTCCGCGGTATTGCCCATATCAAAGCCAGTTTCAGCAACACCCAGGTGACTATCACCGATGTCAATGGTGAGACCCTCGCTTGGGACTCGGGCGGAACAGCAGGTTTTAAGGGTGCCCGCAAGGCCACCCCGTTTGCGGCCACCCGCGCCGCCGAAAATTGTGCGGGCAAGGCTAAGAAGTTTGGCGTGCAGGAACTTGAGGTTCGCGTCAATGGCCCCGGGCCGGGACGGGAATCTGCGGTGACCGCACTGCAAAACAGCGGAATAAAAATTTCCTCCATCGAAGACAACACCCCGCTGCCGCACAACGGCTGTCGGCCGCCGAAGCGGCGTCGCGTGTAATTGTCGCGGAAGGATTGGCAGGTGGCTTTTTAGCCTGCCTCAGTGCGCTGGCGCCGGCAATGCCCGCTGGCCCAGCGGCTATGTTTGAATGAATATTTCTCGCTCGGTGACAGATGCCCCGATGGGCGATAATCCCTGGCGAGCTGCTTTTTGGAGTATCCACCATGCGTTTACGTTGGCGCGGGCTTGAACTGCCCACTCGTGTAGACACCGACAACACCATTCAGAGCGAAACTTACGGCAAATTTATCATTGAGCCGTTTGAACGTGGCTTTGGTACCACCATTGGCAATTCGCTCCGCCGCATTCTGCTTAGCAGCCTCGAGGGCGCTGCACCGGTTTCGGTGCGAATTGCTGGCGTGGAGCACGAATTTGCTCAGGTCTCCGGCGTGGTTGAGGATGTCACGGACATTATACTTAACGTTAAGGGCCTCGTTGTCTCGCTTGAAGGCGACGGCCCAAAAACGCTCAGCGTCAAGCGGCAGGGCAAGGGCGTCATAAAGGCTGGTGATCTGCAGGGCGATCCGGCCCTGACGGTACACAACAAAGACCAGGTCATTGCCACCGTCAACGACGACGCCACCGTGTTTGACATGGAATTGGATATTCGCAAGGGACGCGGCTTTGTTACCGCCCTCGAAAACACCGCCGAAGAACAGATCATCGGCGTTATTCCGGTAGATTCGGTCTACTCGCCTGTAACACGCGTCCGCTATAAAACCGAAGACACCCGCGTCGGCCAGAAGACCAACTACGATCGGCTCGTGATGGAAATCTGGACGAATGGCACTATTTTGCCGGAAGACGCCCTGATTGAATCCGCCAAGATTCTGCGTAAGCATGTCAATGCCCTGCTGCATCAGATTGACCCCGGCATCGAAATTGACGTGCCCGTTAT